>DYRD01000138.1 GCA_020718905.1 Syntrophus aciditrophicus
GGGCTTGGCCTTTTCCAGTGCTTCGCGGGCCAGCGCGTTGACGAGCCAGGGTTGGCCCTGGGTGAATTTCCAGACGAGATCAATGACTTCCGGCAGAATTTCATGACCGGTTTCTGACGTGTATTGGGCATAGAGGGCGGCAATATCGTCCTTCGTGAAATCGACCATGCGAATGGATTCCGCCTTAATGTTGAAGCAGGAACCTCCCGTGAGTATTTCGCCTTCGCCGGACTGGATGCGGTAGTCCTGAATGTCCCGCAGGCCGCACAGGATGACGGTTTGCGGAAAGGCGCGGGGACGGTCGGTATAGCCTGCCCGCAGTTGCCGGAGCAAGGAGATCAGTGTGTCGCCTGTCAGGGAATCTGCCTCATCCAGCATAAGCACGATGGGATGGGCGGGGTCGGCCAGGGACCAGTGGGAAAGCAGGCGGTGAATCCGATCTTGCGGTCGGACATTCCGGACAATATCGTCGGCGAAAGCGATCGCATCCTCGTCGTGCCAGTGATTGAGTGCCGCTCGTCCAATAGCTGAAGTAATGGCGCCTGTGCCGTCGTCTACATTGTTTCTTGCTGTCTGTGCGCCTTCCACATTGGCATACAGCGCCCTGTATTTCCCTTGGGCGTTAAGGTGCTTCATCAATGCCAGCAGCGTACTGGTTTTACCTGTCTGACGCGGCGCGTGGAGAATGAAGTAGCGCTTTTCCCCAATCAACGTTTCCAGTTCCGGCAGATTGATCCGACCCAAGAGCGGCAAAGTGTAGTGGTCTTCAGGCACACAAGGCCCAGCGGTGTTGAAAAATCTCATGACGTTATATTCTCCCCTCAAAAAAATTTCGGCGCGGCTTCGGCGCGTAAAACCTAAACAGCTCCCCGTTGTCAAGACAAAAAATTGGGAATCGTTTCATGTTTTTTGGTTGGGATTTTCCCTCCGAGTCTTTTTTCCGATAAAGGGCTTCAGCAGGGAGATGCCCATAACAATAAACGGGATGCCGAAGAGAAATCCGGCAAAAAGAAGCAGCAGCGGGCTGATCCCGGGAGCATCGATATTCAGGATGCCGGAAAAGGGCATGCCGTATGTAGCCCGGATGGGAGGCAACCGGGCCATCTTCAGCCTCTGGGCAGTCCACTTTTCTTTCATAGCTTCGTCAAAGAGACCGGCGCTTTCCAGCCTTTTCTTCTGCAGATCGAGGTAGTCATTCATCTCCATGCTGGCGTGTTTATGATCTTCTTGTGTGAAGTCATACCAGTACCCGCGCACCGCATTTTCTATGTCCCCATAGCGTTCCATCATCGCGCCCGGCTCCATGGTCGTAGCCGCATAGACATGCTGTTTTGTGTTCATGTCGGTCAAGGGATAATAAAAAACCACCCTTTCTTTGCCAGATTCTTCAGGGCTGGTAATTGTCCCGCGCCAGACTTCCGCGTATCCGAATCTGCCCCGAACCTCTATCAGGCCTGTCCGTGATTTTTGCAGCAATTCGGCGATGGAAACCCGGGGCGGCTCCCCCGGATGAAAAAGCATATACTCATGCCCTGAGTAGATTATTAGCGCAACGCCGGCGCTTACGGCAACCAATGCCAGGCCGATTGTCGCGATGTTTTCACGACGCTTGCTCCGGGGGCCGGCATCTTCCCGCCCGAATGCGTTTTCATCCGGGATTGTCTCTTTGCCGCCCCGAAACTCCTTATAGTAATACCGGGCCATAAAGCACCCGACGCAAAACATTCCCGCAAAGAGCGCCAGCAGACCCAGCGCCTCGGATGCGTACCACTTCCGGCCATGCACGAACAATCGATAGACGCCCCGGGAATATGCGTAGATGCCGTAAGCTCCCAGCGCAATGAAGGAAAAAGAAAATATCGAGACCCGGATGATGTCGAGCGCCCTGTCGATTTTTCCTGTTATCCCGCTTCCCCGTTCCATATATCGAGTCATCCCTCTTTGTTTTGGCTGGCGCAGTCGGCAGCCGTATGCTGAATGTCAAGGCGCCATGACCATTCGCCTTTTAATTGTATTGCTCAATCTGCTTCTCGATGAATTCGGTCAAAGATTCCGCCCGCTTTAGTTTATACACCAGCCATTCCGGAGGAAGATTCGGGTCATAGTACTGCGTCAGAATTAAACTGACGACGCCGGTCATGGAATTTATGCAAAATGCCTCTTTGTAATGTCCGGGGCTGCATGTTTTCTGCTGCATAACCGCAATGGCGAAGGGAATTTCGTTCAGGCCAAACTCCGCCGCCAAAACCTCATCGTTAACAAAGGCTTGATATGCAATCCCTATTGCCTGCACACTGAGAAAGATATGTTTTTCGTAAACATCCCAGCCATGAACACTTTTGAAAATCCCCCTGTTGACTTCCCGCTCACAAACCCGTCGTCCAATGTTCAACTCCAATAATTTTATCAGCATATTTGGCAGGGGGAAATGGATCTTCTCTATTGCCCGAGCGGCAATGCCTTTCAAAAGCCCCGCTTCAGGTTTTTGCTCGTCCATCCGTTGCCCATTGTTCATGGCTAATAGTGCCTTTAACGCGGGAGGCAGGGTAACGTTGGATATATTTTCAACTGCAACCATTTCGTCAACGGAACAGGGCGGATTTAAAAGGGAGACGGCATTGTTACCGCACGTCGAGACGTCCTTGAATCGCTCCCATGCTGCGGCTAAACTTGCTGTCATCCTTCCTCCCGCCGGGTTAACCGCGGCGTCCGTGCGATTATGACCGGACGCTGCACGCAATATGCGGATACGCACAATTGATGGTTTGTTTTTAGCACGGGGGTTGGCAATGTCAATTCATTTTCACGCCGGAATTATCTTGACTCCAAAAATCGGTGGTATATACTCCCGCCACCATGAACAAGACGTCGGCAAACGGCCAATTTTCGCCCCTTTGACAGGTTGAACCAGCGATGCGCATCACCCATTACTACTGCCCGCACTGTCGCGAATACATTTACGTTGCCTTTTCCAAAGGCGACCGCTGCCCGTACTGTCATGCCTTCATTGTTGATTTGGCAAAGGCGCGGCGTACGGAACGCGCGGGATATGCTTATATGGCCGGTCTTGTAATCACGGCCATTGCCGCAAGCTGGCTGCCGCCATGCCGGGGATTCAGCCTGATCGGCGGCTATCTTCTTTTGCCATTTCTGTTTTTCATTGCAGACCATCTCCGGCGGCATGGACGGCCGCACGGCAAGGACAAGGACGGAAACCAATAATGGCCGGCAGGATAGAATCAAACAGGAGTAATCCCCATGCTGATGACAATCGACCATTTTAACGCCCTTGCCCTGGTTCTCCTCGGCATCGCTATAGCGCCATTAATCGGCAGCATTCTCTGGACGCGCCTGCACGCCGAAAAGTACCTTGGTTTCAGCGGTTCCCGGCAGCTTCTCTATATCTTTGCGCCCATTGGCTGGATGATGCTGGTCGGCATCCCCAGTCTGAACTTTCGCCTGAACCATCGCACCTGGTGCCATAACGCCGACGTCCGGGTGTTTCTAAACGATAACTACGAAGGGGTCAGGCCGGAAGAGATGATCCTGATCAGTTCCGCAAACTATCGTTTTGCCGATGGCAGGAACGTCTCCCTCCGTGCGGACAAGGCCCATTATTCTCTGATTATCAACGACTCCGGTCGCACCATCGGAAGAAGAAGCGTCCTCTACGGCAGATGTCCCCCCGATTCTCCCTACACGCGCACCGCCTTTCTCTCGCGGGATCCCGATCTCGACATCCCGCCAGGCGCGGTAATCTACAACACGGCATTCGGCTATTTCGGCAATGACCCGGACAAGCCGCCGCGGGAGATAACGATCGCGCTGCCCAGACCCGAAATGTTTGATCGGTGCGAGTATCACAACTATTTTGCCCCACTGGCTGCGGACAAGCCGACCCCGCGACAAAAGTGAGGAGACCGGATTTCGCCTTCTTCGGCAAATGCCTGGCCGACGTGGGAAAAGTTCAGATTGTAAAGGAAGTTAATGCGCAGCCTGTCAATATCCCAAACAGAATGAATGCCTACGTCAACGGAATGGCATCGACTTTGGAGGCGTGCCGACTAATTCTTCCCTTTCCAGCGCTGATCTCACCTTTGGCATCATATCATGCAGTTCTTCGAGATTTTTTACGGGAACAGCCGCCTTAACAGAACGTTTATGCCCTCCTCTTCATTGACAGCGGAGGACATCGAATCTGAGGCAGTTATGATTTATTTCTTTGCGATTACCTTATTTAAATAGTTCATCTATCCGATCCAGCTCATTTTTTGTCGGGGCTTCCGCTTGAATTTCATCCCATCGTTCCTCCGTCAAAATCGAAAAGCTTTCCATCTCTCCAATAATGACCGCAATCCGATTACATTTTTCGGCAAACACTGCGGGAAGAACGATCCGTCGCCTGCTGCGCAATGCGACTTGAACGCAGTCGGGAGGGCATGAATCATGAGGGGGAATACCCGTCACTTCCACTTCTCTTCCATCGGCGCTTACCCGCAGCCCCAGATTTCGATCTCCGATCTGACTGCAGAACCTCTCGGGCAGGACAATTCTCCCGCTACTGTCCACTGAGCAATAATATGTCCCACAAAACATTTGTTTTTCCTCCTGACGAGACTTCTTTTAAAATGGCCGGATGGATACCATTAACAGCCGCTTCCTTACAAGTTTTTACTGAAGCCTCGTGGAAAAAATTAAGAGTCTGCCATTATTTCCTTCTGGTCGCCAGGCGGAAGGATTTTTCCGGACGTCCGCAATGTTAACGAGAATCAAGAGACTGTTTTCACGGTTCTGCCCGCGATCTACGTCGAAGGCGACTACACCGAGATCGCGCTCGTCGAGAATCTCCAGCGGGCTGTATAAAGGGACAGGCTGAGTATTCGTCTGTACGCTTGCGGTCCCGGTTCATCAAGCTTATCAACACTTCAGGAAGTTCATGA
>DYRD01000314.1 GCA_020718905.1 Syntrophus aciditrophicus
CCCAATAGATCAGCGATGGTTTTGGCAAACTCGTGAAAGGGCCAGGGTCTTTGCCTGGAGAGCTTGTGGTAGTCGATGCCCCGGGTATCGACGTTTAACTGCTCTTGGTGTTTTTGGGTCAGCAAATCGAGGTAATTGTGTTTGGGTTTTCCCTTGGCTGGGGCCGGAGCAAGGAGATCAACGTGTTGACGTTGATGCAGCGTGCCAATGCCCAGATACTCTCCCTGCTTCAGGGAGTAAACCTCGACGGTATTTAACTGGCTGAAGGGATCGAAGCGCACTTCCACCTTATCGCCCCGAAGCTTTGGATCGACCTTGAAAAACATCTTGTTCAGTTGGACATCAGAAAAATCGGGGTTCACCCGCCGGGTTACTTTCTGATGAAATGAGGAGAGTATCTCCTGCATATTCACCTGGCGGATTACCCGAAGGCTTTTTTGATACTGGTCATCCGGGGTTGTTTTGATCTCGGAATGTATGCTCTTGTGGTAAGAGACACTGAGCCAGGCGGAGAATTTCCGGTTAAGCTGCTCCAGGCTGAGAATATCTCCTGCCCGGACTTCGGTTTCAAACTGGTTCTGGGCGGGGAGGAAAAATCGTTCGATGATACCACCCCCGGCCGGATCTGCCACTTTACGGAAAATCAGGTTGGCTCCCATACGCCAGCAGGCGCTTTTGAGGCCATGGGAATGGTACACCTTGGCATTATCTACATAAATGGCCATTGGTGCGCCATGAATCGCCAGAGCCCGGATAAGCGCATCGATCAGGATGTCCAGGTTCTCCCGCAGGTAGTAGCGGGCCACGACCATATAGCGGCTGTGGGAGTCGATAAAGGCCGTCAGGTATGTGGGCAGAACTTCCTGCCCTTCCATGACAAAGGGTCCGTCGGAGAAATCACCCACCCATAAGGCATGGGTGTGGTCGGTGGTCCATCGTTTGCGGACTTTCTGAGCCGTAACACCCAGCTTCAATCGGGTGGCGCCGGCGTTTCTCAGATGGTCGTACAAGGTGGAGCGGCACACTGTGGCGCCATAGATGTCTTGCAAAAATCGGTTGATGGTTCGATGGGAGCGGTAGGGCTGC
>DYRD01000139.1 GCA_020718905.1 Syntrophus aciditrophicus
AACTCCTACTATCTACTGACTACTTGGGTTGCGGGCTGGTTGCCCGCGTTAGTAGGATGCAGTAAGCATGCCCGCCTTACTGAGTGAGTCGATATGCGGTGCTGACTCAGACAGGGCATAGTGATACTCACGGGGCAGTTTGTCGGGAAATTGCGCGTTCACTAAATCTCTGCCTAAAAGAATCCGGACGCCGATGGATGGCCTGCCAAAGGAATCGACCTTTTCCATATTCTGCATGCCGGGGGTAATCCTGGCCAGTTCTTTTGCTACCTCAAAATAGCCTTCTTTATAGTAAATAATACTTTCCTGAAAGTGAAAGTCTTTGGCGTTTGTCAGCCTTCCGACGATAAAGCCGTGATCGCGGAAATAATTGGCGCTTTTGCCTGCCATGCCGGTAATCCCATTACCGTTTGACACCTCAATGACCTTCTGTGTTTCATTTGAGGCTGCTGCTTTCTCATTCGTTTCACTTGTCTCTTGTATAACAAGGTTACCTATCATGATGGAGTTCTGTACGGATGACGGCAATTTTTGCGCCGTCACCTGATTGATTTGTTCCGTTTCAACCGCAGGTAAAGGCGGTATTGTTTTGCTTTGTTCCCTGTGCAGGGTGATGGGTTCGAGAACCTCCGTCTGCAAGGGTGCCTCTGTGCCGGTTTCGGCGATGTCGCTAACAGGTATGTCAGCTATGACGGTGGCGGCGGCTTCGCTGGGCGCTGTCTCGAAAGCAGTATTGGCGGGTTCCGTGACAAGAGAAACGGCAGGTTCTGTTGTCACGGCTTCCTCGGCGGGCGGCATGGATGGCGTCATTGCCAGTGCCTCCGATGCCTCCTGCGCTGGTTGTTGCTCCGGTTTGATTTCGCGTTCGGTGAACATTTGCGCGAGTTTGATATTATTTTTAATGCGGAGATTATCCTGTGACAACTGGGCGGCTTTACGCAGCAGTTCCAGCCCATGTTCGTAATTCCCGCAGAGCAGACTTGAACAGCCGTAATTGTTGTAGATGTAGGCCTCCTGTGGATCGCATTGCCTGGCCTGCTCATAGGATTTGTAGGCCAGTTCACAGTGCTTGAGGGCGTCATGGGACATGGCGATGGCGTTGTAGGCCTTGCAGTAGCCGCGGTCATTGTCGATGGCCTTGGTAAATTCGGCGATGGCTTGCTGGTGTTTTCCCTGTTGCTGGTAGTAGCGGCCCAGTTTGTAGTGAGAGGCGGAGAGGTTTGACATCGGCCGTACCGATGACCAGAACTTTTGCGCGGCCTCTTTATTTTGCCGTGTGCCCTTTTCCGCATCCAGCATGTTGAAGTAGGAAAACTGCTTGTCATGATAGCTGCATCCGCTGCCGATCAAGGGAAGGAAGAGCAGGCCCAACACCTTTGTCTTCCAGGCGATTTTTTTCTTTTCTGTCATTTGTTTCTTTTTCATAATCTCACCTCTGGATGATTACCCGGAGCACCTGAATTGCCGCAGGCCCCATAATAACAACAAACAAACCTGGAAAAATAAAAAGGATCAGCGGCACGACAAGCTTTACCGGCAATTTCGCCGCCTCTTCCTCTAGCCTGCTGAATCTTCTCTGCCGCATTTCTTCCGCGTGCACCTTCAGGGCGTTGGCCACGCCGGTTCCGTATTTTTCGGCCTGGATGAGCAGACTGACCAGATTGTTGACATCCGGCAGATCGGCACGCCGGGCCAGATTTCTCAAACAGGTATTGCGCGGTTGTCCGGTTTTCAGCTCAAGGGACAGCAGCCTGAATTCCTTGGCCAGTTCAGGGCTGGTAATATAGATTTCCTGTGATACCCGGCGGATAGCGGAGTCAATTCCCAACCCGGCCTCAACGCAGACCATGAGCAGGTCCATGGCGTCCGGGAAGGTCCTGTTCAGTTCTTTTTTCCGGTAGTGGGCAACCACCCGCAGCCAGAGAACCGGCAGAAAGTAACCGACAACCCCTAAGCAAAAGGCCGCTGCCAGCATCGTGTTATTCAAAGGACGCTGGGAGATAAAATAGGAAACAGCCAGGAGAAGAAGCGGCAGACCCAGCAGTATGTAGCGGACTGTCTGGTATGAGCGAATGGCCTGACGGTTGTAAATACCGGCCCGCTGATAAAAAAGGGGGGTATCGGCATACATGCCGGTGTCGGGAGCCCGGTGTTCTTTTCCAGAGAAGGCCAGGAGCGCGAACAGCCGTTTTCGTTTCGAGGTTTTTTCCGTTGAGGCGGGAGTTTCCGGTTCTACAGCCTTCTCGCTCCATTTTTCTGTCCGTTTGATTACATTCCGGTCTTTTTCCCGGGCGGACATTAAGGAAACAACGGCGAAATAGACGAGAAGAATGACCGTAAAGGTGGCGAGTGAGAGAAGGAGGGAGGTATTTTCCATGATCTGCCTACATGTCTAATTGTACTAATCGATACATGATAAAAGAGCCAAAGCCCATCATGGCCAGGGCAATGGCAATGGCATAGGGGCCGATGGGGTCGCTTACCAGCACCATGATATATTCGGGATTGAGGGTTATGATCGCTGCTCCCACCAGAAATGGCAGCGCCACCAGGATGATTGCCGACAGTTTGCACTCCGCGCTCAACGTCTTCACTTTCTCCCGGAAGCGGAATTTCTTGCGGATGACCTCGGAGATCTTTTGCAGCATCTCCACCAGGTTGCCGCCGGTTTCACGTTGAATAATCACCGAGGTGACAAAGAACTTCAACTCGGTGGAATCAATGCGGCGGGCAAAGTTTCTCAGCGTGGAGTCAAGGTCTCTGCCGAAGTTCATCTCCTCAACAATCCGGTTAAACTCTTCTCCTATCGGACCGGACATCTCCTCGGCCACCATCTTGAAGCTGGCCAGGATGGAATGGCCGGCCTTGAGGGAGTATCCCATGAGATCAAGGGCATCGGGAAACAGGGCCTCGAATTGCGCTCTGCGCTGCCCGCGTTTGTAGAGAAGGTAGAAATAGGGCGGCAGCATCCCGATACCGGCAACAATGAGGCTTAAATAAAAAGGGGCGTGAAACAGCGAGCAGATGAGAAACAGCACTGCCCCGAGGGTCATGGTGACCAGGATGAAGACCCCGGCCAGCGTTTTCACTCCTCCCTGCTGCATGAGTTCATCCAATCTGCCGACGGCGGGAATCACGGCGAGAATCGTGTCAAACCACTTGATGTCACTGAATTTTCGATAATAGAGGATATTGAGTTCCTCTTCCTTCTGCAGGCCGGTGGAATAGCGTTCGACCACGCGGATGATTGGCCGTGAATCCGGTTTTTTGAACAGGGTGTAAGCCAGTTCGGCCACGATCACAATCAGGAGGAAGAGTGCGATAAAGAGAGGAGTAATCATTGTTTACCTTTTTCGTTCCAGAAGACTATTCCGTTTCCAGGAGGTCGTCCTGGATCGGAATCCCCATTTTGGTAAATCGTTCATAAAACTTTGGTCGTACCCCGTGGGCACGGAACCGTCCAGAGACCAGGCCGTCTTTATCGACACCGCTCTGATCAAAGGAGATGATCTCCTGCATGGTGATGACGCTTCCCTCCATCCCGGTGATTTCCTGGAGGCTGACAAGTTTTCTGGTCCCGTCAACCAGTCGTTCAACCTGAATGACCACGTCAATGGCGGAACTGATAAATTTTTTGATATAATCACTGGGCAGGTTGAATCCGGCCATGTTGACCATGGTTTCAATCCGCATCAGCGCGTCCACCGGGGTGTTGGCATGGACGGTTGTAAGAGAGCCGTCATGGCCGGTATTCATTGCCTGGAGCATGTCAACGGCCTCCGCCCCGCGAACCTCGCCGACAATGATTCTATCAGGCCGCATGCGCAGGCTGTTGCGGACGAGGTTGCGCTGGGTGATCTGCCCCTGGCCTTCAATATTGGGTGGCCGGGTTTCAAGGCGCACCACATGATCCTGCTTCAGTTGCAGTTCCGCCGAATCCTCAATGGTGACAATCCGCTCGGCGGGTGAGATGAACTGGGACATGACGTTGAGCAATGTTGTCTTGCCGGAACCGGTTCCGCCCGATATCAGGACGTTCAACCGCGCCTTGACGATGCATTTGAGCAGTTCCCCCAGGCCGTGGGTAATGGTCTTTAGGACGGTCAAATCCTTTAAGGTCAGGGGATCGACGGAGAATCTCCGGATAGACAGGCAGGGGCCATCCAGGGCCAGGGGCGGAATGATGGCATTGACCCGTGAGCCGTCGGCCAGGCGGGCGTCCACCATGGGGGAGATTTCATCGATTCGCCGGCCGACGGCGGAGACAATCTTCTCGATGATACGCATCAGGTGGGAATCGTCCTTGAACCGCACCCGTGTTTTTTCGAGCTTGCCGTATCGTTCGACATAGATGGAGTTATATGAATTCACCAGGATGTCGGAGACGGATGGGTCTTTCATGAGACCCTCAAGGGGGCCCAGGCCGATGACCTCATCCTCGATCTCTCGCAACAGGCGCTCATGCTCCATGGCGTTGAGGGGGATGGTCGCCAGGGTCCTGTCGGTGAGGAGGCCTTCCGTTGCCTTGTTAATCTCTCGGCGCAGACGGGTTTCTTCGATCTCATCAAGGAGTGAGAGGTCGATGACCTTGGTCAACCGGTCGTGAAGATTGGCCTTTAATTCGGCATATTCATCGGAAATGTGAATCTCGCTGACATGCGGCAGGCTGTCTCGTGCCGGATTTGAACCCTCCGCCAAATGTCCGCCCTTTTCCGCGTGTTCCAGTTTCTGTAGAAGTTCATGGAGATCCACTTTGTTGCTCCTCCAGGAGTTAAGTCAAGAAGTCAGTAGTCAGTAGTCAAGTAGTCAGTAGACAGTAGACAGTAGTCAGCAGTCAGCAGAGTTGATGGGCACGGCCTATCGGCCTTTGCCCATCCTGCAGCACCTTTTTATTGAAAAT
>DYRD01000043.1 GCA_020718905.1 Syntrophus aciditrophicus
CGGGAGGTGTTTGCCCGCCTCTATAACGATGGCCTCATCTACAAGGGCGACTATATCGTCAACTGGTGCCCCCGCTGCCATACGGCCATCTCCGACCTCGAGGTCGAATTCAAGGAAGAGGCCGGCCATATGTGGGATATCCGGTATCCATATGTGGATGGCAGCGGCGAGATTGTCGTCGCCACTACCCGTCCGGAAACGATGCTGGGAGATACGGCTGTCGCCGTCAATCCCAACGACCCTCGCTACCAGGACAAGATCGGCAAGATGGTCCTCCTGCCCCTCGTAAACCGGGAGATTCCCGTCATCGCTGACGACTACGTCACCATGGATTTCGGCTCCGGAGCCGTGAAAATCACCCCCTCCTGCGACCCCGCCGACTTTGCCATGGCGGGACGACACAACCTCGAAGTCATCAAGATCATGGACGGCACTGCCGTCATCAACGAAAACGGCGGCGGCTATCAGGGTCAAGAACGTTGCGAATGCCGGGAAAACGTCGTGAAGGATCTGGAAAAGGGCGGCTTTCTCGGTACGATCACCCCCTACACCCATAATGTCGGCCAGTGCTATCGCTGCAAGACAACCATCGAACCGGCGGTATCGAAACAGTGGTTCGTCAAGGTCGCCCCTCTGGCCAAAGCGGCAACGGCAGCGGTTATCAAGGGCAAAACCCGGATCATCCCCCCCATGTGGGAGGCCACCTACTTCGAATGGATGACCAACATCCGCGACTGGTGCATTTCCCGCCAGATCTGGTGGGGACACCGCATCCCCGTCTGGTACTGCGACGGCTGCGGCAACATGATCGTGGCTTCTCAGGACCCCGATCACTGCCCAACCTGCAAGGGAGCAACGCTGCGCCAGGAAGAAGACGTTCTCGACACATGGTTCAGCTCCGCCCTCTGGCCCTTTTCAACCCTCGGCTGGCCGGAGCAGACCCCGGCCCTCAAAACCTTCTATCCCACCTCTCTCCTGATCACCGGCTTCGACATCCTGTTCTTCTGGGTGGCCCGGATGATGATGATGGGGCTCTACACGATGAAGGAAGTCCCCTTCCGGGACGTATATCTCCATGCCCTGGTCCGGGATGAGCACGGAGATAAGATGAGCAAGTCCAAGGGAAACAGCATTGATCCTCTTAAAATGATTGATAAATTCGGTACCGACGCCTTCCGGTTCACCCTGGCCGCCTTTACCGCCCAGGGGCGGGATGTCCGGATGTCGGAAGAACGGATCGAAGGGTACAAATTTTTCATCAACAAGATATGGAATGCGACGCGTTTTGCCGTAATGAATCTCGAAGACTACCCGGAGGCGGAACCGCAGGTCCCCAGAACGGACAAATCCCTTCCCGATCGCTGGATAGAGTCCCGTCTGCGTCACACCATCAGGGACGTTATCACCGGCTTCGACGAATACAGATTCAACGATGCGACGGGCAGCATCTATCAGTTCATCTGGCACGAATTCTGCGACTGGTATCTGGAACTGATCAAACCGGTCCTATACGGCAAGGCCGCCTCGGCCGCCCGCCTGGCTGCCCAGCATACCCTCTACGGCATCCTGAAGGCCGCCATGAAACTCCTTCACCCCACGATGCCCTTCGTGACCGAGGATATTTGGCAGACTATCGTCAACGACGGTAAATCCATCATGGTCAGTCCCTTCCCGACGGAGGACGAGTACATGGACGACCCCCAGGCGGAAGAGGAAATGGGGTTGATCATGGAGGTAATAACCAAGATCCGGGCGATTCGCGGCGAAATGGGGATCGCCCCTTCTAAAAAGCTGCGGGCGATCCTTGCGGCTCCGGAAGGGGAGAAAGAGTCAACATCCATCGCCAGCCTTAAAAGAGAAACCCACTATATCCTCAACCTCGCCAACCTGGAAGAGCTGAAAATAGGCATGGCGCTGGAAGAACCCAAAGGGGCCGCCACCGGCGTCGTAGGGAACCTTCAGGTCTTTGTTCTTCTCGAAGGGGCCATCGACGTGGCCGCCGAAAAGGCCCGCCTGGAAAAGGAGTTGGCGAAGCTGGATAAGGAGCTGGCTATCGTCGCCCGCAAACTTGCAAATCGCGATTTTCTTGCCAAGGCTGCAGCGGCCGTCGTTCAGAAGGAAGAAGCAAAACATAAGGAAATAAGGGAAAAACACCTCCTCATCGAGAAGGCCCTGCAGAAGGTCCGGGAACTGGCGCCATAAGACCCCCTAATGGAACTGCTACCTTTGAACGATTATGACCGGACCTTAATCGGGAAGTTGATAGGGAACGCCCTCCGGGAGGACATTGGCGCCGGAGATGTTACGTCTAATGCCATCCTTGCGGGAGATGAGAACGGCGCCTCCCGAACCATCGCCAAATCGGCGTTGGTTATCGCCGGGGGTGATGTTTTCCGGGAAACCTTTCGCCAAGTTGACCCCACCCTGACGTTAACCATCCTCGCCGCCGAAGGCCAGGAGGTGGAAACGGGGACCATCCTGGCGGAGATATCGGGATCTCTAAAATCCATCCTCATGGCAGAGCGGACGGCCCTGAACCTGCTGCAGCGGATGAGCGGCATCGCCACGATGACAAGGGCCTTTGTCCGGGCCGTCGCCGGCACGGAGGCCGTAATTCTTGACACCCGTAAGACCGCGCCGGGACTGCGCTTTCTGGACAAATACGCCGTCCGGACCGGCGGCGGGCAAAACCACCGTTTCGCCCTCTATGACGGCGTCCTCATCAAGGATAATCATATCGCGGCGGCCGGAGGCATTACCGAGGCGATCAGACGAGCCCGCCGGGGCGTCGCCCATACCCTGAAGATCGAGGTGGAGGTCCGGAACCTCGCCGAACTGGAAGAGGCCCTCGCCGCCGGAGCCGATATCATCATGCTGGACAATATGAACGTCGGCGATATGAGGAGCGCCGTGAACGTAACGGACGGGCGGGCGCCCCTGGAAGCTTCGGGAAACGTCACCCTGGAAAATGTACGCGCCATCGCCGCGACGGGTGTCAACTTCATCTCCGTAGGATCCTTGACCCACTCCGTCCGCGCGGCAGACATATCCCTCCTTATCCCTTAATTATCCCCTCATGAACTTTACAGAAGAAACACTGAAGGAGAGGCTTGCGGGGCAGAGGATCGGCGAACTTGTCCGCTATTTCCGGGAACTGGACTCCACCAATATCATGGCCTGCCGTCTGGCCCGGGATGGCGCCCCGGAAGGCACGGTCGTCGTGGCCGACGCCCAGGGAAAGGGAAAGGGCCGCCTGAATCGCGCCTGGCAATCCCCGGCGGGACGCAACCTCTATGTCTCCATTATTCTGAGACCCCCGATCGATCCCCCTTCAGCCCCCCAGCTCACCCTGGTGGCCGGAGTGGCCGTGGCAGAACTGCTTACCGCCTGCGGCCTGAAGCATCTAACCATAAAATGGCCCAACGATGTCCTTATCTCCGGGAAAAAGGTCTGCGGCATCCTCACGGAGATAAGCTCCGCCGCCAGGGGTGTGGATTTTATCGTCCTCGGCGTCGGTCTGAACGTCAACATGAACCGCGGGGATTTCGAACCGTCCCTTGGCGACATCGCCACCTCGCTTAAAATTGAGACCGGCAAAACCCATGACCGTATCGCCGTCATTTCCGGGCTGTTGAACTTTTTTGAAACATGGTATAAGGTCTTCCTGCGTGCCGGATTTCCCGGGGTGCGGGATACCTGGCTGCGTCACGCCGATATTCTGGGGCGGCCGATCCGGGTGGTTTTCCGGGAAGACGCCCAAACCGGGGTGGTCCTGGGGATTGACGATGACGGAGCCATCGTGATGCAGGACGCCGACGGCACGGCCCAGCGGGTCATCGCCGGGGATGTTTATCTCTTGAAGGAGTAGGTTTATGCTGCTTGTCGTTGATGTAGGAAACACGAACACGGTGCTGGGTTTGTTCGACGGGGAAAACCTCGTTCATGACTGGCGGATACGGACGGTTGTCGATCATACCGTCGACGAATACGGCATGCTGATCTACAACCTCTACAAGTCCAGCAAGATCGGTTCCAAAAGAATCTCCGACATCATCATCTCCTGTGTCGTCCCGCCGATGCTCAATATTCTGGAGCCCCTCTGTGAAAAATACTTCCACCTGAAGCCGCTCATCGTGGGACCAGGCGTCAAAACGGGGATGCCGATCTACTACGACAATCCCAAGGAAGTAGGGGCGGACCGGATCGTAAATGCCGTGGCAGCCTACGAAAAATACAAGCGTGATCTGATCATCGTCGATTTTGGCACGGCCACGACTTTTGACTATATCTCCGGCAAAGGGGAATATATGGGGGGTTGCATCGCACCGGGGATTATGATCTCCAGCGAAGCCCTCTTTGAGCGGGCGGCGAAGCTCCCCCGGGTGGAGTTGAGCAAGCCCCGGGCAATCATCGCCAAGGATACGGTGAGCAGCATGCAGGCCGGGATTATGTATGGATACGCCGGTCTCGTAGACGGGATCGTCGGCCGGATGATGGGGGAAGCAAAAGGCAATCCCATGGTCATCGCCACGGGCGGTCTGGCGAAAATAGTCGCCCCGGAGACGAAGACCATCGAGGTAGTGGACGATATGCTGACCCTGGAGGGGCTGAGGCTCATCCGTCTCCGCAACAAATGACGGCTTCGTAAAAAGGTCCGGATGCGGCGTTGCGGCGTACGCCAAGTACGCCTCATTCCTCGGGTTTGCGCGCCTTGCCTGCGAACCTTTTTACGAAGCCGTCAACCATAACTACCCTTTCGACTTTTTTACGGGGTCATTACATATGCTGGATAAATTCCTCAATGCTTAATGTAGGCCTCACCGGGGGCATCGCGTCGGGGAAATCCACCGTCGCCGCCATGCTGGTCGCGAAGGGGGCTTACCATATCGATTTTGATGTCCTGGCCCACAAAGTGGAAAAGCCGGATATGCCGGCGTGGCGGGAAATAATTGACACTTTCGGTCCGGAGATTCTTAACGGGGACGGGACGATCAACCGGACCAGACTCGGGGCGATTGTTTTTACCGATCAACAGAATCTGGCCCAACTGAACGCCATTGTCCATCCGGCCGTCTTAACGGCGTGGCGCCGGCAACTGGAAGAAATAGAAAAGGAAAAAGTGGACGCCATCGTCCTTGCCAATGTGCCGCTCCTCATCGAGGCGGGATTGAAGCAGCTGGTGGACGTGGTCCTCCTCGTCTATATTTCCCCGGAGGAACAGCTCCGGCGCCTCATGGCCAGAAACGGCTATACCCGCGCAGAGGCCCTTTCCCGTCTGAGCGCTCAAATGCCGATCCAAGACAAGCTGCCCCTGGCCGACCTGATCGTCAACAACGAAGGAACCTGCGATGAAACGCAGGACCAGATAGTTCACGTCTGGCAGGAATTGGTCCGCCGGGAAAGGGCAAAAAAGTAGCCCCTTCCTTGCATCTCCCCGGTAAATACCCCTTGAATATATTTCTGAAATAGGTTATCAAAAGATGTATGATTTCAATATTATGGAGGATAAACAACTATGATCGGAAAAAATGTTTTAGCGGATTTCAGTTCCAAAGTATGGGACCCCGTGCTTGATCCGACGGCCTATGTCCATCCCCTGGCCGCAGTTATCGGTAATGTCATTTTGGGAAAGAATGTCATGGTCTCTCCCTTTGCCTCGGTCCGGGGCGACGAAGGACAACCGCTCTTCGTCGGCGATAACGCCAATGTCCAGGACGGTGTCGTCATTCACGCCCTGGAAACGGAGATGAACGGCCAAGTCATGGAAAAAAACCTCTACGAAGTGGAAGGGAAGAAATATGCCGTTTATGTGGGCAGCCGGGCATCCTTAGCCCATCAGGTTCAGATCCACGGGCCCGCCGTGGTTCTCGACGATACCTTCGTCGGCATGAAGTCCCTCGTATTTAAATCCTTTGTCAGCAAGAACTTTGTTATCGAACCGGGGTGTATCCTCATGGGGGTAACCATTGCCGCTGGCCGCTATGTTCCTGCGGGCTCCGTCGTCAAGACCCAGGAGCAGGCGGACAAACTGCCCGTCGTCACCGAGGATTACCCCTTCCGGACCCTGAACAAGGGCGTTGTCCATGTCAACACCGCCCTCGCCAAGGGATATCTGGCGGCAGGTAAATAATCCGTGCACTGTAAAAACTGGTTTATTTCCTCCCCCGGCCAGGGGGAGGAGGTTGTTTTTTCGGGGCTGCCTATGCAGCGCCTCGGCCAAAGATGGTGATACCCGTCTTTTAGCCGTCCTTATGGGGGGCAAATCATCCGAAATCCAGGAATAGCGAGGCGGCCATACTCCTCGATCGGGGGTTTGCCATGGTCCCCGGGGAAGAGGCGGTTGTCCTGAAGAGCGCCTTAGCGCCCGGTCGCCTTCTTTAGTTCCTCAATCAGCCTGGGCATCACTTCACGGAGGTCCCCGATGATTCCCAGGTCGGCGGCCTGGAAAATGGGGGCATTTTCGTCTTTGTTGACGGCACAGATCACCCGGACGCCGCGAATGCCCGTGACATGCTGGATCTGCCCGGAGACGCCCAGGCCGACATACAGATCCGGCTTCACCTGGACCCCGGAAAGACCGATGCAGAGGTCGTCGGGAAGCCAGTGCAACTCCTCCGAGATCGGGCGGGTGCAACCGACCTCCCCTCCGACCAGTTCTGCCAGTTGACGGGCAATGTTAATATCCTCCTCCTTCTCCATACCCCGGCCCACGCAAATCACCGTTTTGGCCTCCGTGATGTCTTGAGAGCTCCGGTCTTTCGTTTTCCTGGCAATCACCCTGACGGGGGTAGACGGTGGCAGCGGCAGCTTCCTGATTTCTCCCGACCGGCCAGTATCCGCGGGAGCTGGGGCAAAGGTCCGAGGGGGAATCGTCGCCATTACCGGCCTGGTTGAGCAGCTAACCCGGTCAACGGCGGTGCCGCCATAAGCGAGACGCTCCATAACGATAGTACCGTCCCCTTCCCGGTGCAGGGCGGTACAGTTGCTGCAGAGACCCGTATCGAGACGGGCGGCCAGGCGGGCGGCGAAGTCTTTGCCCCGCGCCGTGGCCGCAATCAGCAATATGTCCGGATCAGCCCCTTTTGCCTCCGCGGCGATCACGGGAATCCAGGCCGCGAGCGACATGTCTTCCCCCAGGGGACTCAACAGCACGATCTCATCGGCGCCGCCGGCAATACATCTGTCGGCTTGATCACCCTGATCCGGGACAATCGCCGTCACCTTCACCCCCGTCTGCGAGGCAAGGCCCCCGGCGACCGTCAAGAGTTCCAGGGCCAGATCATTTCTTTCCGCAAAAATCCATACTCCCGGCATCTATGCCTCCTTAGCTGATAACGCCCAGCTTCTGCAGGGCCCCCACAAACCGGGCCACCTCCTCCGGCGTCGCCGCAAACTTTTCACAGTTCCGCTCCATGCGCGTCGCCGTCATCCCCATGGTCTGGAGACGGGCGGCGCCGACGGGCGGCAGCTCTTCCTTCTTTATGGCGACGACGGGCTTCTTCGACGCCGTTAGGGTATCCCTGACCCCGGGAATCCGGGGGGTGTTGATCTCTGGCAAAACCGTCACCAGGACCGGCAGGGGGGCTTCCACAACCTCGACACCTTCTTCGACCCGCCTTTCCGCAAGGATGCGTCCGTCTTCCCCGATGGTAAGCTTCTGAACATAGGAAATACATGGTATCCCGAGGTTTTCCGCCAGGCGGGGCCCGACCTGCTGGGCGTACTGGTCCGAGGAGCCCTCGCCGCAGATAACAAGATCGTAAGGGATGCGGGAGCGGATAATCTCCCCGAGGATGGCCGCCGTCTGGGAGGATTCAAGCTGGTTAAAAGATGGGTCGCCGGCAAAAAAGGCCTGCTCCGCCCCCCGGGAAAGGGCGTCCTTCACCCCCTTGGCGGCTTCGGGGGCCCCCGCAGTCAGCACGGTGACGCTGCCGCCGTGGAGCCCCTTCAGGCAGACCGCCTCCTCGATGGCGTTGCGGTCATAGTCGCTGATCTTGTAGTCTACGGTGGAGAAATCCAGGGCGCCCGCAGGACCCTTCCGGATATAGGCTTCATCGATGACCCACTTGCAACAGGCAATGATGTTGGGCATGATTTGTTCCTTCCTGCTACCGGAGGACGTTACCGGAGATGACCATGCGTTGGGCCTCTGAAGTGCCCTCGTAGATTTCGGTGATCTTGGCGTCTCTCATCAGCCGCTCGACCTTGGCACCTTTGCAGTAACCATAGCCACCGTGGATCTGGACGGCCTTGATGGTATGGCGCATCGCCGCCTCGGAGGCATAGAGTTTGGCCATGGCGGCCTCCTTGCTGAAGACCCGCTGCTGGTCTTTCAGCCAGGAGGCATGATAGGTAAGGAAGCGGGCGGCGCTCAGTTCCGTCGCCATGTCGGCGATCATCCAGGAGATGGCCTGATTCCTCGCAATTGGATTCCCGAACTGGACCCGTTCCTTTGCATAACGGATGGATTCGTCCAGAGCCGCCTGAAGAATGCCCAGGGACTGGGCGGCAATCCCGACCCGGCCGTGGTCAAACCCTGCCATGGCCATTACGAGGCCTGCCCCTTCCTTGCCGAGGAGATTGGCCTTCGGCACACGACAGTCCTTGAATACCATCTCCGAGGTCTGGGAAGAGCGGAGCCCCATCTTCTGGAAATGGGTGCCTGCGGACATCCCCGCTGTTCCTTTGGGGATGATAAAGCAGCTCATGCCCTTTCTTCCCGCCGCCTTGTCCGTCCAGGCAAAGACCATGTACGTATCCCCGGTGGGTCCGTTGGAGGTAAAGGTCTTCGTGCCGTTTAGGACATAGGCGTCACCATCGAGAACGGCAGTAGTGGTAGCCGCCATGACATCGGTTCCCGCCCCCGGTTCGGTAAGGACAAAGGCCCCTAATTTATCGCCTTTGGCCATGGGCAGGAGGTATTGCTGTTTCTGTTCCTCCGTCCCGTTCAGGAGAACGAGCATACAGGCAATGCCCACATGGATGGAGACGGTAAAACCCGTAGAAGCACAGGAACGCGACAGTTCTTCAACAGCCAGGATATGGATCAGATAATCGGCACCCGCCCCACCGTACTCGACGGGAATGGGAATCCCCATCCAGTCCCCCTCGGCGAGCCTCTTGAATACCTCGGCGGGGTGACGGCTGTTCTCGTCAATCTCCCCGGCGATGGGCTCCACGTACTTGTCGGCGAATTCCCGCATGTTTTTGCGGATGAGTTCCTGTTCCTCGGTCAGCTTAAATTCCATAATCCCCCTCCTCATTTATATTTTCCAGGCCCGAGATGAGCCCGATGTTCAATTTGAGTTTATGAAGCGATGGCAAGATATCCATTACATCATGCAGAACAATTTGACCGCATTCTTTTAACAGCATGACAATAAATTTTCAAGGATCAAGGCGGATGTATTCACAGCGGATTACTCAACCGCAACGGAACTGGACACCGGTACCGCCTTCCGGATAGGCCCATGCGAGGACATCGTTTCCGCAGAGCAGGCGGCAGGTCCCGCATTCGAGGCAGCCGTCGACGGTCAGGGACGTCTCGCCCTGTTCGTTGACGCTGTACAGGCCGGCCGGACAGATCATGACCATCTTTTGCAGCCGGGGATCTTTCTCCCTGCCCTGCCTGATGTTTATATGGGCGGAACTGCCGGGCTTGAAAACGTCAACACCTAACTTGGCCTTCAGATCCATGGTTGCGTTCATATCTTCGTCACCTCCCGTAAGTTCTTGAACATGGACCACATTTCCCCCAATCCCAGGTATTTCCTGAGCGTGGGATAGAGCCTCTCTTTGGGGCCGGCGGGAACGCGGTAAATATCCCGGAGGAGATTCCCTGTCAACTCGGGGTAGTGGCTGAAAAACCGGGGATTATTCACGAAGGACGGCGTCGCCTGGAAGTTCTGGAAATCCTTCAGGACAAAACTTTCCTGAAGCAGGCGCCCGTATTCCGAAAGGGCTGCGGCAGCAAAGCTTCCTGCCTCCCTGGCCTTCAAGACGGTCTTGGCGGCATAATAGCCCGAGGCCAGGGCATATTCCATCCCCCGGACGGTAAAGCCCATGTTCAGGGCAAAGCCAGCGGCGTCACCGGCCACGAGGATCCCGGCGCCATGGAGGGGGTGCAGGGCCTTGAAACCTCCTTCGGGAATGAGGTGGGCGGCGTATTCCACGGTGGTGCCGCCCCGGATGAGACAGGCAATCTCCGGACGCGCCTTGAAGGCCTCCAAAAAATCCGGAGCCGCCGGCTTGCCGCCCCTCGCCATCATATCCTCGATGCCGATAACGATGCCGAGGCTGAGGCTTTCCTTATTGGTATAGAGAAATCCGCCGCCGAACATGCCTTGCGTGACCTCCCCGATAAACAGGCGGGCGGCCCCTTCATTACCCTGCAATTGAAACCGGTCATTGATCTTTTCCCCTTCAAGGGAGATTACCTCCTTAATTCCCAGGGCGTAATTATGAGAAGATTCAGGAGGATGCAATCCCGCCTGCTCTCCGAGCAGCGACAGGACACCGTCGCAAGCGATGACGACATCAGCATGCAGCTCATCGCCGCCCGCCCAGACGCCGATGATTTTCCCTTGTTCCTTGATGACGTTTTCCACCTGGATCTTGGGCAGAATCATGGCCCCTCTGGCTTCGACCTGCTCGGCAAACCAGCGGTCAAACCTGGCCCGGAGGAGGCTGTAGCTCTGATGGGGTTCCTGACGCAGTTCTTCGCCGGCATAAGCAATGGCAACGGATCGTTCCTTCGCCATCAGGACAGCCCCTTCTTGGACAATAAACCGCTCCAGAGGGGCCTCCGCCCAGAGATCGGGAAACAAATCCCGCACCGGATTCACATAGATGCGACCGCCGGTGACATTCTTCGCCCCCGGGTAGTCTCCCCGCTCCAGGACAAGGATTTCCAGCCCCTGCACGGCCAGGGTATAGGCAGCCCCCAAGCCCGCGAGACCCGCCCCAACGATAATGACGTCAAATTTTTCCATAAGTCCGCTCCCGAACGAGGATGGTACAAACAAACGCAAATATAGCTCGTATCCGGGAGAAGTGCAACCCCTTTGGAAAGCATCGGGTAGGAGGCGGGGTCATCTCCCACACCACCGTGCGTACGGTTCCGTACACGGCGGTTCATGAAGCGTATTGAAATCGGTGGTACTGGTCCATGCATGACACCAGTCCCAGCTTGTCGAAGTAGATTTTCGGAAAGGCTTTGTGCATGTGCGCGGCTCCTGCATTCCACCAGGGGCTGCGGCCGTTTGTGGCCGATTTCCTATGCTGTCGCCTCTGACAATCCCCGCCGCATCAGGTTCCTTGCTCGCGTATCAGGGCGTTTCCACTGCTTCCAGATAATGCACCGCAGTTTCCGCCGCAGTCATCCATCCAGTTCATCAAAGATGTTCTTCACATCCGAATAGCGAAAGTAAGCCATCCAACCCCTCAGTTTCGGAGTTGTCTCTTCGATGATAGAGTGGATGCTCTTCCCCCTGCCCCGTCTAAAGAGCGTCTTGAGGTTGGCTTTGAGCTTGTCAACCGCCTTCTTGGCCACGGTGAGCCGTGGTTTGCGGTGCCAAATCATGCTATAATTCAGGGACGTTCTTTCCCACGGGCGGTCAACCGCACTTTTGTTCCGGTTGACCGTGAGCTTGAGCCGCCTGGTCAGGTAATTACTAATGGCAACCATAACCCGTTCACCGCTTTTCCGCATTGCTACGTAAACGTTCGCATCGTCGGCGTAACGACAGAACTTATGGCCTCTCCTTTCCAGTTCCTTGTCCAGTTCGTCGAGAAGGATATTTGACAACAGCGGCGAAAGTGGACCCCCTTGCGGAGTACCTTCTACCCGTGCCGTGATTAATCCTCCTTCGAGTATCCCTGCCTGAAGGTAGCTGTCAATGAGCGACGGCACCAAACGGTCTCCAACCTTGCGCTTCACCAAAGACATGAGGGTGTCGTGGTGGACACGGTCGAAAAATTTCTCCAAGTCAATGTCGACAACCCATCTAAGACCGCTCTCTACATGCTTCCGAGCTGCCTTTATTGCTTGATGGGCGCTCCTTCCCGGGCGAAAACCCGTAAGAGCTTTCCGAGCAACCTGGGTCAAACAATGGGCTCAATATCTGATGCAGTGCCTGCTGGATGAGCCGGTCAAGAACAGTGGGAATTCCCAGCATCCTTGTCCCTCCTACCGGTTTGGGTATTTCTACTTTCCGTACCGGTTGTGGAAAATAGCTCCCCCCAGCAGTTCTTCTTTAATGCGCGACCATTCCCCTTGTAAATAGCCCTTCAGGGCCGTTACGGGCATGTTATCCACGCCGGCTGGCTCCCTTGTTGCTCATCACTCGTGAATATGCCACCATCATGTTGCCGCGACTGACGATCTTCTCCATCAGCCCAGTTGCCGATTCCGGCCAGTTTCTCCTTATCCTTCCCGTGACGTTTGACGCACCTGCCCCGGCCGTGCGCGGTTTCTGACCACTATCCTCCGGAATGGCGCCGGGAATCTCATCCCGGCCTTCTGCTTCTCCTGTCATCATCGAAATTCAAGGCTCCAGCTCAATTGCTTCATGTTCCGCCCTTCATCGGTTGGTAAGTCCGACTATTATGACTTCTGCTGACTTCTGCCAACCCTTCCCGATGTCTCTCGACATCGGTAGCACAAGGCAGGATGACAGACCTCCCAGGGTAATGCGCGCGACCTTCCTCCCATATACCCGCCGCATCTACAGCCACACCCTCCCGGATGGTTATCGGGCTTTGAATCTGTTAGCCTTCTCGCCCGGATGTGGCTGCCTCATATGCGATTCCTGTTCGTCGGGCCAGGATTTTGCCTTCAGCTTCCTTCAGATTCCGCCTCGCGACGGACACCCTTGCTGTTCGGCTATCGGTTCCCACCATCAGGGTCCGAAGAGGACTTGCACCTCCAAGTCAACGTTCAACCACCACGGCTGAACATATGGCGCTTACGCGCCACGCGCCATACTTGGCGCACTAAACAAAGAAGGCGCACCCATACAGATACGCCTTCACCACCCCTTAAATACATGCCACTATACCTGAAACAGTGCTGTTTCAGCGGATATGGTCTTCCGGGTACGCTCCAATCTTGTGTATAGCGAGATCGGCACCATTATACTCATCCTCTTCATGCAGCCGGATTCCAGTCGTTTTCAGTAACACCCCATATACCAGCAAGCCACTTATAAGGGCAAACAGCACCGCTGTAATCGAACCTGCCAACTGCGAGACCAGACTGATACCGCCGACGCCGCCAAACATTTTTTGTCCAAAGATGCCCGCCGCGATGCCTCCCCATGTGCCGGTGACACCATGGAGCGGCCAGACACCCAAGACATCGTCAATCTTCAACCTTTCTTGCTCAAACTGGAAACCGTAGACAAAAATGATTGCAGCTATCGCACCAGTGGCCAGTGCGCCCAGCGGATGCATCAGGTCACTGCCGGCACAGACGGCAATCAGTCCTGCCAGGGCACCGTTATGTACAAAGCCGGGATCATTACGACCAGCAGCCAGAGCAGCCAGGACACCGCCAACCATAGCCATCAGTGAGTTAACCGCCACCAACCCTGATATTTTTTCAAGGTAACCGGCACTCATAACGTTGAAACCAAACCAACCTACGGCAAGAATCCAGGACCCCAGTGCCAAAAACGGGATGTTGCTGACCGGAATCGGATTTGATCTGCCATGGCTGTACCGTCCTTTACGGGCTCCCAGCAGAATGATTGCCGGCAGAGCAATCCAGCCTCCGATTGAATGCACCACCACTGAACCGGCATAATCATGAAACTCCAAGCCGCCGATACTTTTAAAAACTCCTTGCAGCAGTGCTGCATTTTTACCCCAGATCAATGATTCAAACAGCGGATAACAGATGCCGGCAAAGATTGCCCCGGCAATCACCTGTGGCCAGAATTTGGCCCGCTCGGCAATACCACCTGAAATAATCGCGGGGATGCAGGCAGCAAAACAGAGCAGGAAAAAGTAGTGTACCAGATCATAGCCCATGGCACCCTGCATCAGCTGATCCGCCGGTTTCAGGAAGGAAATACCGTAGGCCAAGGGAAAACCAACCAGAAAATAGACCACGGTGGAGACCGACCAATCGGTCAGAATTTTTACAAAGGCGTTAACCTGGCTTTTTTTGCGGACAGTACCAACCTCCAGAAAAGCAAAACCGGCATGCATGGCAAACACCATGACGGCGCCCAACATTAAAAAAAGCACGTCTCCACTCTGTTTCAGGGGGGTAAGGGGTGACAACTCCATTGTTGCTGCCTCCTGGCTCAATATTTATACAACCCTGCATTTTTATGCAGCAGCCGATTGATAAGCAAAAATGCGGCCAAGCCTCAAACAATCGTGCAACTGCTTGAAAAATGGGCTTTGTGTTCACAAACAAGGCACCGTCCTGTGCACAAAACAAAAGCAGCACTGCACACAAAACGGGCATCCGTTTCCCTTTTCTTTTCGTGCAGCAATGCTACAATCACCGACCATGGAACTCCGCGATACAGTCCGTACATTTCCTACCTCACCAGGCATCTATCAGATGCGGGACGAGACCGGCACCATCCTCTACATAGGGAAGGCCGGCAATCTGCGCCAAAGGGTACGCAGCTACTTTGGCTCCACCGATGCACGCCCTCAGGTCCGTTTTCTGATGGCACGCGTCACCACCATTGATTTCACCGTTACCGATACCGAAAAAGAAGCGCTGCTGCTGGAAAACACCCTGATCAAACAGCTTCGCCCCCGCTACAATCTCAACCTGAAGGATGACAAGACCTACTTCTCCCTGCAGATAGACCTGAAGGATCCATTTCCCCGTTTTCATATTGTCCGGAAGCTACAACGAGACGGCACCCGCTACTTTGGTCCTTACTCTTCAGCAGCCGCAGCCCGTGAGGTAGTGCGTCAGATTCAGCGTATTTTTCCGCTGCGACACTACCCGTGGAAAAGCTGTCAGCGTCGTACCCGCCCGTGCCTGTACTACCAGCTGGGACAGTGCAGTGCCCCTTGCCACGGAAAGATCAGCTCAGCAGATTACCGGCTTTTGGTGCAGGATGCCGTACTGTTTCTTGAAGGGAAAAAACGTGACCTGGTGGTTGGGTTCCGGCAGAGGATGAAAGATGCTGCAGATCGCCAGCAGTACGAAGAGGCTGTCCGCTGGCGCGATCTGTTACGGGCGATTGAGACCACTCTTGAACGGCAGAAGATGGTCCGTCAGGGGGGCGATAGCGATGTGCTGGGATTGGCTCGATCCGGTGAGCGACTTGCACTGGTTCTCCTGTTTGTAAGGGGTGGGTGCATTTCCGGCAGTATCACCCTGCACGGATCAGGCGAGCTGGACGACTCCGGGGCAATTGCCGCTTTCATTCAGCATTATTACACTGAGCAGCGTTATATCCCTGACGCACTATTACTGCCCGCAGTGCCCGATGACGTTGCCCTGCTTGAGGAACTGCTGACTGAACGCAAGGGGCAGAAGGTCAGCTTGGCTCACCCCAAACGTGGCGAAAAAAGCGAGCTGGTAAGTCTTGCAGGACGCAATGCCCGGGCTGCACTCGCTGACAATGATTCCCGCGAAAAAGCCGTCAGCAATCTGCTGGAAGAGCTGCAACGCAAACTGGACTTACCGGCACCTCCCCGCAGGATAGAGTGCTATGATATTTCAACCCTGCAAGGCCGCAACTCGGTTGGTAGTGGCATCACGTTTCTTGACGGTGTCCCGGACAAAAACCAGTACCGACGCTACCGGATCAAAGAAATCGCAGGTCAGGATGACTTTGGCATGCTGAAAGAGGTTTTCATGCGGCGTTTTGCTCCCCGGCGGGTTACTCAGTGGGGGTTACCCGATCTGGTGATCGTTGACGGTGGTATCGGACAGCTGAATAGTGCCTTGGCAGCCCTTGAAGAAATTGGTATGGCCGGACAGTTCAGCCTGGCATCTCTGGCTAAAAGCCGGGTAACGGGTGATGGGAAAGACTGTCATATTGTGCGGACAGAAGAACGGGTTTTCCTGCCGGGCCGCAGAAACCCGATCAGGCTTCGGCAGGATTCGGCACCACTCAAACTGCTTGCCGCTATCCGCGATGAAGCCCACCGCTTTGCCATAACCTACCACCGCAGCCTGCGTGACAGAAACACACTGCTTTCAGGCCTGCGCGATATCCCCGGAATTGGGCAGAAACTTGAACATCAGCTGCTGATACGCTTTGGATCCCTTGAAGGCGTACGTCAGGCATCGGCTGAAGATCTGGCCGGGGTAGAGGGTATCGGAATTGAACGTGCAGAAGCGATTCTACATAAGCTCAAGAACGGATCCGGCTTAACAGCAACAGGAGCAGACTGATGAACATACGGCTAGGTGGATGGGTACACAGACTGCTCCGCAGACTGTCTGATCGGGCAGCACAGGCAGACAAATCACTCGATATGCTTGAGGTAGCTATTGACAGTGCCTATGAAGGACTGATCATCACCGACGCAGAAGGGGTTATTCTCAAGGTCAACAAGGCCTATGCCGATTTCCTGGGACGCAGGGTGGATGAGATGGTCGGCAGGCACGCCACCGAAGTGGTCGAGAACACTCGTATGCACATTGTTGCCAAAACAGGTGAGCCTGAAATAGCGCATATCCAGAAAATAAACGGTCATGAAATGATTGCCAATCGCATTCCCATCTTCAGGGATGGCAAGGTTGTAGCGGTAGTCGGAAAAGTGATGTTTCAGGATGTTGACGACCTCTTTGCCATGATCGACCGATTCAAACGACTGAAAAATGAATTGGAATATTATAAGACAGAGTTAAGCAAACGGCTCGGGGCCAAATACTCCTTTGATAAGATTGTCGGTGCAAGTCAAGCTTTGGAAGCAGTAAAGGCGTTAGGCCGCAAGGTTGCCCGCTCAGATACCACGGTGCTGTTGGAAGGGGAGAGCGGCACCGGCAAAGAGATGTTTGCCCATGCCATCCATATTGCCAGTGGCCGTGCACTCGGGCCATTCATCAAGGTAAACTGTGCGGCTATCCCAGAGACACTCTTTGAGTCTGAGCTGTTTGGGTACACGGAAGGGGCCTTTACCGGAGCCCATAAAAAAGGGAAAAAAGGCAAGTTCGCCTTGGCTGACAAGGGAACCATCTTTCTGGACGAAGTCAGTGAGCTGCCACTTTCGATGCAGGTTAAGCTGCTGCGGGTACTGCAGGAAAGAGAAGTTGAACCAGTAGGAGCTGAGCAACCCCATGCAGTCGATGTGCGCATTGTGGCTGCTTCAAACAAGGGGCTGGAGGAACTTGTCGAGAAATCGTTGTTCAGGAGCGACCTCTACTATCGGCTGAATGTTGTCAGGCTCCAGATACCGCCACTCCGTGAACGCAAGGAGGATATCCCGGTTCTGGCTGAGCATATGTTACGTCAACTGGAAAAAGAAACCGGCATCCCGGTTGAGGGGCTGGAACCCGCTGCAACTGAAGCACTGATGGCCCATTCGTGGCCTGGCAATGTACGTGAATTACACAACATACTTGAACAAAGCATGCACCTTAAAACAGGCACACTGATCACTCGGCGAGACATTCCCAAAGCCATGTTGATAGATGCCGGCACGTTGGCCACACAGTGCATACCGCTGACACTTAAATCGCATGTCGCCCAGCTTGAGAAAGAATTGATTCACCGTACTATCCTGGATAGCACGGGTGACAAATGCGCTGCTGCCACCCGACTGGGAATCAGCAAATCCTCATTATATGCAAAGATCCAACAGCACGGAATAACTCTATAGCGGCATTCAACAAACCGGATTGTCCAGAAATTTGGAATAAATTCCATTTTTCTGGAAACCGTATTTAAATGCACTTTAATCGCTTTATTTCAGTTGGTTATCTCGACAAACCGAGGATGTAAAGTGCGCTTTAGAGGCGTCAAAGAGATTTGACGCCTTTTTTGCCATCGGCATTTCCAGTTTTCTGGAAAACCGGCCGTCAAAATAAGAAGGAAAAGGCCAAAAACAAAAATAAAACATCGTAATGCTTATGCGTTATACTTGTTTTATTTATTTGGCACAAACAATGCTAAATAAAACAATAGCCATAAAATCAGCTTACAGTGGCTGTTCAAACCACAATTAATTCATAAAAATTTATAAATAAGTTTTATTTCAATTCTCGCGGAGGAGCGCATGGCACTTGTTGATATTCTAGTCCATCTGGACTTGACGCCAAACTGCCTGTCACGTCTGGAACTGGCAGCAGCTCTTGCCGGACGCCACGGTGCCCGTCTAACCGGGCTGTATGTTGTCACCCACCAGCACTATCAGTCCGAACGGTCTGGTGACGATGAACGCATTGCCCTACTGCAAAAACAGTTCAATAGTATAACCACCGAAAACACCATTGATGCGCAATGGCTACTGGTAGACTGGTCAGTAATAGGGATCAGTATGACTGAAATTATCAACCATCATGCACATTATGCTGATCTCGTTGTAGTGGGCCAAACACCCCCTGTTGAAGAGCGCAGAGACGTCCCTCCGGAACTTCCGGAGCGGGTGGTACTGGGGTCAGGACGCCCCGTACTGGTGGTACCCTATGCCGGTCGTTTCTCCTCTGCAGGAGACCACGTTCTGGTAGCGTGGAAGGCTGGCCGGGAGTCAACCAGAGCGGTCAATGACGCCCTTATGCTGCTGAAACAAGCATCCAAAGTCAGAGTACTGGCCATCAACAGCACTAACTCGTACGACGATGATAATGAAGCGCTTTGTGCCAACATCTGTTCTCATCTGGAGCGCCATGGCATTACGACTATTGCCGAACGTCTTAGCAGCCCGGCAGTTTCTGTAGGCGATTTGCTTCTCAACCACGCCTGGGAGAACGGTTGTGATCTGCTGGTAATGGGAGCCTATGCCCACACACCACAGAAGACACTGGTGCTGGGTACGGTGGCCAGACAGCTTTTGAATCAGATGACCTTGCCGGTACTGATGGCCCACTAAGGAGATGCTGCAGATGTCCGATCATATCCTCGAAACCCGGGATCTCACCAAAGAATTCAAAGGATTTACCGCCGTACAGGAGGTAAATCTACAGGTTCAGCGCGGTGCGATCCATGCCCTGATCGGCCCCAATGGCGCCGGCAAGACCACAGTATTCAATCTCCTGACTAAGTTTTTGCCCCCGACGCGCGGTACCATTCTTTTTAACGGATCAGATATTACCAGGGAAAAACCGGCAGATATCGCCCTGCGCGGCATCATCCGCTCCTTTCAGATCTCGGCTGTTTTCCCCAATCTGACACCCCTTGAGAATGTCCGCCTGGCCCTGCAGCGAGCCACCGGCACGTCGTACCATTTCTGGAAGAGCGACCGGATTCTGCGCAAACTTGACGGGCGAGCCATGGAACTGCTGGAGTGGGTTGGCCTGGTGGATCTTGCTGATGAGATAACCGGAGAACTTGCCTACGGCCGCAAGCGTGCCCTGGAAATAGCCACCACGCTGGCCCTGGATCCTGAACTGATGCTGCTGGATGAACCGACCCAGGGTATGGGGGCTGAAGATGTTGAAAAGATAACCTCTCTGATTCGCACGGTATCAGCCAACCGGACCATCCTGATGGTGGAACATAACCTCAAGGTAGTATCCACCCTGGCAGATCGCATTACGGTCCTGCAACGAGGCTCGATCCTTGCGGAAGGTACCTACGATGAAGTCTCGCAGAATCCACAGGTGCTGGAAGCCTATATGGGGAGTGCACATGCCTGAA
>DYRD01000140.1 GCA_020718905.1 Syntrophus aciditrophicus
GGAGGAGACGCGGTGCCGGTCTGCTGCGGACGGCCCATGGAAACGGCCGATTGATATGACATCCCTGGACCGGAGATACAGGTGACTCCGACCGATGTGAACCCTTTTTTGCATCGGTCGGAGTCAAGACTCCCTCAAATGAGAGGGCTTGACTCCTTCTTTCACAAAAAAGAGAGGAATAATGTGCGGAAAAGAGTGAGAGCCTTTCGGATCCTTCCCTTGATTTATACCCCCCTGCTCATCAGTTTGGCAACCCTGCTCGTCATCACCGGGTGTGATCGGGCCGCCCCTCCGTTTGTCTGTTCTGATTCCCTTGGCTGTGTTACCGTTCCGCCTGGAAAACCGATTAAAATAGGGGTGCTCCAGGCCTTGAGCGGCAAGGTTGCTCCCTTGGGGCAGGCGCAGGTCAGGGGCTTGGAGCTTGCCCTTGAGCACAAAGGCAACGAACTCCTGAACCACCCGGTTGTTCTGCAGACCGAAGATACCGGATGCAGTCCTGAAGGCGGGGCCAACGCCGCCCTGAAAATCATTGCCGATCCCGATACCGTGGCCATCTATGGCACGACCTGTTCATCTGATGCCGCCACTGTTTCCCAGGTTATGTCCGATGCCGGTCTGGTCATGATCTCTGGCAACAACAGTGCCCCCATGCTTACCTCTATTGCCGGTCAGAAGGCCCCCAACTGGCATCCCGGTTATTTTCGCACCGCTCCCAACGAAGAGAACGCCGGTCAGGCCGCCGCCCTCTTTGCCTTTAATACCCTCGGCCTGCGTCGGGCCGCTACTATCCATGATAATGATATCTACACGATGGGATTAGTCAGCGGTTTTACCAAGGCATTGGAAGAGCTGGGCGGCGAGCTTGTCCTTGCCGCCTCTATCAATAAAGGCGATACCGACATGGTGCCGGTTGTAACCGCTGTCGCCAAGTCGCAGGCGGAGTTGTTGTTCTTTCCGCTCTTTCAGCCGGAGGGTAATTATCTGTTGCAACAGGCCAGGAAGAGTGTGGATTTGAATAAAAAAGTCGTCCTGATGAGTGACGGGGCCTTGATAGAAGGCAGCTTTATCAAAGCGATGGGTGACGATGCGCGGGGGATGTATTTTGTGGGGCCGGTTTCACCCGCTGGCGTGGCGGTCGAACAGATGGCGGCGGCCTATGAAAAGAAATATCAGGAAAAACCCACTGTCAGTTATTATTTAAGCGGTTATGATGGCGCGAACCTCCTTTTTCACGCCCTGGAGCAGGCCGCGATCCGGGAGCAGGACGGCACCTTGCATATCGGACGGCAGAAATTGCGGGATACCCTCTATGGAATTCAGGGCTTCAAGGGTGTAACCGGCAATCTGCATTGCGACCAGTTTGGCGATTGCGCCCCACCCGCCTTTAATGTTCTACAAATGCATGATCCCGCCCTTGGCGTGTCCGGATTAGAGGCCAATGTGAAATTCACCTATCGTCCAGATGCTGCTGGCCAAAAATAACAGTTCTCCAGGGAGTAAGCAGAGATGACACCGTGGCCGTTTTTTCTGAGCAATTTCTGGCACCGGGCGGGAATTACCAAAAAGTTTACCCTGTTTTTTACAGTGTTGACATCCTTGCTCATCATTATGCTGGGGGCAAGTTTCCTTGCCCTTCTCTATGTCCGTCAGGCGGAAGAGAGGATTGTGACCAGCATGGACATTGAGCGTCTGGCCCTGGAAATCGACAGCGGAATGGGCAAGGCCCGGCGTCTGCATGGAGATTTTTTTCTCTACATGCCGCAGATTGGATTAAGTGCGGCCCATCAACAATATGCTCAACCTGCAATCCGCCAGGCGGCGAAGGTTGTTACCCTGAGCGACAAACTGCGGGAACTCCTGAGTCGTGCGGGAGTACCCGAGACCTTCCACGATTTCCAGAAGAATCTCAACCTCTATCTCTCCTCGGCCCAACGATTTACCGAGACCTCCATTCGTTCCATTGAGTTGACGACAAAACTGGATGCCTTTGAAACTGGACTGGTGGCCCAGTTCAAGGGCTCTACTGCCTCGCTGCACTCTGCACTTGTAGCCTCTCCCCCATTGTTGAGCCTGTTTTATCAAGCCAATGGTTTTTTTAAGGAGTTTTTGACGAATCGTAAACGACCGGATCTGCAATCAGCTTTTAATGTTATAACTGACCTGGAGAATGTCGCGGTCACGGATCGGGATCTCTCGCCAGAAGATAGAGAAGCCGCCCTGGAGATGTCCCGACAGTGTCGCGGCAGCGCCGAGGAGATTGCTGCCATCGATCAGGAACTCAAGCATGTGTTTAATGATTTCGCGCTGCAAGTGGAAACGGAGCGACAGGCAGCGCAAGCCATTTTTGCCTTTGTCGAGGAGGAGACCGTTCGTAATCGGGGCGAAATTCGATTTACCTATCAGCTGGTCTTCTCTGGGTTGTTTGCCGTCGCGTTGCTTTGCGTGGCCTCGCTGCTGGTTTTTGCGAGAAAGTTTGATCGTGATGTCACACAGAATATTCTCAAGATGAAGTATCGGGCCCAGGAGATCAGCCGGGGAAATCTGGATGTTCGCTGCGAGGAAACCGGCCCGGACGAGTTGGGCCAGTTGGCGCGCACCCTGAATCACATGGCCGGACATATTGAGGGGCTCGTTGCCACCCTGGAAGAAAAGGTCACGTATCGAACCGCCCAGCTTGCCGAGAGTGAGCAGCGATTTCGGCATCTGGCCGAGAGTCTGCCCATGATCCCGGTGCAGGGTTATGATTGCGACCGGAAGGTGATCTTCTGGAATAATGCCAGCGAGCGGTTATATGGCTATAGTTGCAGTGAGGCTCTGGGACGGAAACTGGAGGACCTGATCATCCCTGACGCCATGCGGGAGCCAGTGTTGGCGGCAGTTCGGGAGTGGCTTGACCATGGCGTCGCCATTCCTTCGTCAGAGGTGGTCCTTCGTCACAAAGACGGCAGCGATGTCCAGGTCTATTCCTCCCACGTGATGATGAGCAATGGCCGGGGTGAAAAAGAATTCTACTGTGTGGATATTGATCTGACGGAAATCAAGGCGGCCCAGCAGGAACTGGACCACCTTGTCGCCCTTTATCAGGAGTTGTTTACCCATACCAATAGCGGGGTTGTGGTCTATGAGGCCGTGGATGACGGCCGGGATTTCATGATTCTTGATGTCAATCGGGCGGTGGAGGCGATTGAGCAGACGTCCAGGGAGGAGTTGCTCGGGCGGCGGGTCTCCGAGGTCTTTCCCGGGATATTGGAATTTGGTCTGATGGCGGTGTTGCGCCGTGTCTGGAGTAGCGGCCAGGCAGAAGACTTCCCGTTGGCTTTGTATCAGGATGACAGGATCAAGGGCTGGCGGGAAAATTATGTTTACCGGGTCGCGTCGGGCCAAGTGGTGGTGGTCTATCAGGATTTGACCAAACAAAAACAGGCCGAGGAGGAGAGGATCAAGATCGAGGAACGACTGCAACGTTCCCAGAAGATGGAGAGCATCGGCTTGATGGCAAGTGGCGTTGCCCATGACCTGAATAATGTCCTCTCCGGCATTGTCGGGTATCCCGACCTGATTATCCGGCAATGGCCCGATGATCAGAAACTGCACTCCCTGATCCAGCCGATCAAGGAGTCCGGAAAGCGGGCCGCCGCCATTGTCGCCGATCTGCTGACCGTGGCCCGGGGAGTGGCCAGCGTCAAGGTTGCCACTGATCTGAACCTGTTGGCCGTTGAGTATCTTGATTCCCTGGAAGGGCGCGACCTGCAAGCCCGGTTCCCCCTCATCTCCTTTGAGACCAGGATGGAGGCCCGGCAGAGCATGGTCTCCTGCTCGGTAACGCACATTAAAAAAAGTGTTATGAATCTGGTGATTAACGCTGCCGAGGCTATAGGGAACGGGACTGGGCGGGTAATCATTGCTTCCCGGAATCTCACCCTGGATGCGCTGGCGGCTGGAAAGAAAGGGGTGGCGCCCGGTCATTATGTGGTGTTGACGATCAGCGATACCGGCCACGGCATCAGCGTCGAAGATCAGGCCCGAATCTTTGAGCCCTTTTACAGTAAAAAAGTCATGGGGAAAAGCGGCACCGGATTAGGTTTGGCGGTAGTCTGGAACACCATCCTTGATCATCAGGGGGCAATCAGGGTGATCAGCAGCGATAGCGGTACCTGCTTTGAGCTCCTTCTCCCCTTGGCCGACAGCGTTGGTATCCCTCCCGCCATCAGCAAGGCGCAGGAACCGGAAACGCCAAAAATTGTGACCGGCCAGAGCGAGATCATTCTGGTGGTAGATGATGAACATCAACTGCGTGATCTTTCTCAGCAGATACTGACAACATTGGGGTATCAGGTAACAACGGTCAGCTCTGGAGAAGAAGCAGTTGCCTTTTTACAAGACCACCCGGTAGATCTGGTGATTCTCGACATGCTTATGGAGCCGGGGATGAACGGGCGCGAGACCCTGGAACGAATCCTTGAGATTTATCCGCAACAAAAAGCCCTTATCGTCAGCGGTTTTTCAGAAAGCGACGAGGTGAAAAAGGCTATTGCCTTGGGGGCCAAAGGGTTGCTGCAAAAGCCTTATACCATGCAGCAACTTGGTGAGGTTGTTCGCGCCTTGTTTTGACCGTGAGTAAGATTCTGAAGAAAGAGGGCGCATGAAAACTGATTTTTCATGCGCCCTCTTTCTTCACTCTCACAATATAACCTTGTTCGTGAGATGTTGGAGGAAGGAATCAATGGGGTCTTGGGGGCCTGGTCTTGAAAAGTAATCTTTATGGTGGTGGTTAACGGCCTCTACG
>DYRD01000141.1 GCA_020718905.1 Syntrophus aciditrophicus
CCGTTTAGTTTTAGCTACCGTGGGAATAGTCCTTAGAATATCCATATCTTATATTATTACACCTATTCGTTTCCATTAAATTCCCGCAAGTTGCAGATAGCAGACACTTGGAAAGTTTGCAAGCCCGGTAACACTAAAATAACTCCAGAGGGCGCAGGCAGCGCAAATTAGTTTTCTGTGAAAAAGTAGATTCTGCTTGCATTCGTGAGAAGGTAAGAGGATAAAAAACGACCGAGACAGGGTACGGTTGCATGAAGCGGTACCGGGGTTTTTTGAACGTGGCGAAAGGAGATTAAAATGGCGGAATGTGAATGTCTGGCGGGATGTATTTTCTTCAATGACAAGATGAAGGGGACGGAGGGCATCGGGGCAATATACAAAAAAAAATATTGTCTCGGAGACAGTTCCCAGTGTGCAAGGCACATGGTTTTCGGAAAACTCGGAAAAGCCGGAGTTCCGGTGGATATGTATCCCAATATGACGGATTATGCCGTTAAGATTCTTGCGGGCAAATAGAGGGGGCTTTCCATCGCGGCGCCTCAAGTAATTCCGGCCAGTCACCGTTTCGGCTGTACGGTTGGTCTGTTGTAATCAGTGGGATATCAAGCAAAAAAGGCGCTTCTGGTCATTCCGAAAGTGATTTCGGCAGGTTTCCGGCGGGGTAATGCCGGAACCTGCCAGTCAATCGGCTAACTCTCCTGTTCAGCAGGACGAGCAGGAGCTGCAGGAACTGCAACTGCCCTGTCGTTTCAGGTTCGATTGCACCTGGAAGCCGCTTCCATGAGGGGTCTCCATGAAATCGACGACAATCGGCTGCGCCTCTTGCAACAACCCTTTCTCTACGACATATTTAATCCCGCCCTGCTCGAACACCTCATCGTCCGGTGTTGACTCATCCATGGCCAGCCCCAGGGCATAACCCGAGCAGCCGCCACCCTGCAGAAGCACCCTGATGGAACGAGCCTCCTGCCTTCCCTTGAAAAACTCCGTAATCATCTCGCCAGCTTTTTCCGATACTGAAAACATTTTCCCTCCGTTTTCCTGTTGAATTACAGATTAACCATCCCCAAGTCAGACGGCTCCATCGACAACGTCGTGAAGATTACCCGTAACGGTTTTCAGATCAAAACCGAACTGACCTGCCGCCTCCCCAAGTGTCAGAAAGAGACCCTGGCACAGAACGCACGTTCCAGTTTCTTCTTCAAGACGCCTGAATACGGGCTCCGTCTGCCTATATCCGCTGATGATGTCGATAATCATCGTTTCCGGGGCGATAACCGGCGTTGTCCCCCCGGTGTTCGCCGCGGTGTTGTCCGATTCCATGTTGTTAGTGTCCATAGCGTCTTTTCCCGTTCATTGCCCTTTGTTATCCAGCGCAAGCCTGAGCGCTGAATCGATGTGCCTTATTATTTCAGATATCTGCGTTGCCGGTGTCGGACCAGCAAGTTGACCCGCCAGGCGGTTTGCTTTCATTGCGACAACGGAGGCCTCCCGGATCGGCATTCCCGAGTCAATCAGAACGGAGACAATTCCCGTCAGCGTGTCGCCTGTCCCGCCGATCGCCTCCATCGCTTCTTCCGCCGGGGAGTCAACCGTTTCCATAATTCCTCCGGAATCGGCCAGATAATCCTTGCTTCCCTTGACGAGCAGATAGCGGGCGGCGTTGCCGTGTTTGTAAGCACGGGAAATCAACTCGGGGACCTGGTTATCCTCGTGGAGGATGAACCCCCGTGTATAAAATGGATGAGGGGCCTGTTCGTCGGCAAGAAAGGCAAGTTCTCCCACGTCCGCCATCCCGCTCATTTTTGCCACATACATGAAGCCCGCATCGGCGATCAGTATTGGCCGGGGGACGAGCAGGGCGATGGCCGCCTGTATCTTGCCGTGCCAATCGACCATCGGCTGGAGATAGTGAAAGGCGATTGTTTGAAAACGGTTCCGGGGCAGGAGCCCGACCATCTTTTCGTAAAGACGGGCACTACCGCTGCCCCTGCCCGTGTCGCCGACAAGGCAGGCGAACGGCGCCGGCCTGCCGAGGGCCCTTGCGCTCATCGCTGCCGCGGCAATGAGTGCGGGGGTTCCCCGGTTTATGGGGATCGTCGTCGTTTGCATGCAGAGCCCATCGCCGTTCATCTCAACCATTCCCTCCATCAACGGAAAATCTTCTGCGGGGACCGTTCCCACTATGCAGAGCATTGTCTTTGCACCTCCTCGTAGGCAAGCTGAAGCGCGTAGCCGCAGAGCGTGTGACCGATATCACGGGGAGCGGGGGCTTCAACAAGCGATTTCCCGACCATGGAGGCGGCAAGAAAGGGGACGTCGGGGCATCCCCCTCCAGAGATATTAACGATCATGCCTGTTTGTCTGTCCACCGTCAATTTCATGTTTGCGGCCCGCACCATCAGATATCGACCGTAATGCTTTATCTGAAAAATGCCAACCGGTTCGAGAAGCAGCCCGGTGACAGGAACCGCCTTCAGTGGAGGAATTCCTGCCGCCTCCAGCGTCCGCAAGATGCGCAACCCGTCGATCAGTGGAAATTCAATCACCAGATCGCATCCCTGTCTGATTTCCGGGGGTGGGCCCATGACCCGCACCGAAAGGCCGTCATTTTTCAACAGCTTTTCGGCCTGTATAACCTCCGTGGTGCTGTCAAAAACAAGAAATCCGCGATCGGTCCGCACATCCCGTACGGATGAGTCGTCCCTCGGGTGGTTTCCTTTTAAAAATCCGAATAACGCCATGATAATCATCCCTTTCTGATATTTACCGTGTAAACGGCGCCGTTTTCCTCGATCCCCGTTACGGTCCATTTACGGCTCTGGGCGGCGCGGATGACATTTTCCTTCGAGGCATCGTTATCGACCAGTACAATCAATTCATTCGCACTGCCCTTTTTGATCTCGTCGAGCGTCAGCAGTACCGGTTGAGGGCAGGAAAGCCCCCTTGCGTCAACAGTGTTTGCCATTTTTATCCTCCTTATTGGTGTTTGTGCGGATTATGCGATGTTTTTTCTCATGGAAAAACCGATGAACAGACATACGGCGAGCCCGACCATCAACCCGGGGATTCCGTAAGGACCCAGGCCGGCGGGGGTGCTGGCCATGCCGAAATTGTGGGAGATGCCGGCCCCGAATATCATTCCGAAGACAAAAACGGCAGCATCGCCGTCACCCTCGCCGGCGAGGAATAACTGACGGCCCGGGCAGCCGCCCGCCAGCGCAAAGGCAAGGCCGGCCAGGGTCATGCCGGCGAAGTTCCAGATGCCGAGCGTATGGGCGACCGGCTGATTCTGAAATCCGGGATGGAACTGCCCCAGTGCCAGGTTGACGACAAAGGCGGCGGCAATAAGGGCGATCAGCCCCGTAAAGAGGTGCAATTGTCCGAACAGGAGCAAATCGCGAAAGGCCCCCATCGTGCAGAATCGGCTCCGCTGGGCGATAAAACCGATGATCAGGCCGACGATCAGCGAGATGGCGAGGGGTGCGTGCATCGAACCCGGCCCTTTGAGGCTGTAAAAGAGGACGCCGCTTTTCGGTTCATTGGGGATCTGGGGAAAGATCAGGGCGATCACGAGCAATCCGATCATGAACAGGGGAAGCATCCAGCCCGCTGTCTGATGGGTTGGCTGATTTCTGCCAAGGTTGAACCCCGCTTTCAGGAAAAGGGTGCCAATCCAGATGCCGAAGATCAGTCCCACCACGCCGAAGATGGCGTTTCCGTCGCCCCCGGCCAGACGCAGCGCCACCCGCCACGGGCAGCCAAGAAAGATCAACGTTCCGACTGCGGCGAAGAAACCGAGAACGAACCGGACGATCGGTGCAGAGCCGATGCGGGGCCGGAATTCCCTGAACAGGTACGCGGCGATCAGGGAGCCGAGCACAAAGCCGATAATTTCCGGGCGGATATACTGCACCACATCCGCCCGGTGGATGCCGATTGCGCCGGCAATATCCCGCTCGAAGCAGGCGACGCAGATACCCATGTTTCCGGGATTTCCCCAGTTCTGAAGAAGCGCCGCCAGAATTCCGATCGCGCCCCCGACGCCGATGATGCCCCACCGTCCCGCAAAGATGTTCTTGATTCCGCTCATTTGTTACCTCCATAAAGTGATTTGGCTGTTTCCGGACCACCCGGAAACGGCCAAAACCGGGTGGTCTAAAGTGTTTCAGTTGCACCCTGGTTTTGTTGCTTCAGGTCAATTCACTTCCCCCCCGCAGACGACAAGACGCGGAAAATCCGATCGGAGTTGCCGACGGAGGCGAAGAGGGGAGATAGCCCCTTGACAAGCAGACAGCCCCTTACGAATAAATCATTTATGGTGGATTCCGGGGAAACCGGATTATCCGCCTGAATCCGTCTGTCCGCGATCTTCACGGCATGACGGATTCAGTGGTTAATCGGTCAGTGGTGAAAAGGCGTCATGAGGATTTGCATCGGAGAACCTCACGGGTTCTCTTTCATCGCCTCATATTAATGGTGTGAACAGCATTTGCAGATACCTCATTTTGTTAAACACTCCCTTTCTGGAGGGGCGTATAGAGGGCATTTCTCTTCGCATTGTCAAGTCAAAAAACAGCCGTAAAAGCAACAGCGTTTTCCGAAAGAAAGCTGAAGCCGTTTTCAGACAGGATGCGTCGCTGTTTACGTGTATCGGTGCAAAAAGATATTCCATAGTAAAAACCTTATGTCACACAGGCGCGTAGAAGCACCTTTTGGGCGACGAAACCTTTCCTTCCTTCTTCAATTTGTCGATTATTTTGGAGACT
>DYRD01000013.1 GCA_020718905.1 Syntrophus aciditrophicus
ATTTCCCACTTATAAAAACCTGTATCCTGTCCAAACAACCCCCACCACCTCTAACGTCACGCGATCGTACCGCATGGGACGGTAGTAGCCGCCTTTGATGTCGTCTTCGCGGGTCCAGACGACCTCGACCGGCTTCCCCAACCTTTTCGCCACCTCGGCCGCCTCGGAAACAAAATCCGCCGGGGGGCTGGCCCGGCATCCGAAGCCGCCGCCCAGATAGGATGAGCCCTCCGCTCACGGCCATGCCCGTTTTCAGAAAATAGCGCCCGTCGATTTTGATGATGTCCATCATGATCTCCCCCCCTCTGCCGTCATGCCGGTGGCCTGGCGGACGGCCTGGCGTATCCGTTGATAAGTTCCGCAGCGGCAGAGATTGCCGTTAAGGGCCCCATCGATATCCGCATCGCTCGGCACATGCTTCTGCGCGAGGAGGGCTGCGGCCGCCATAATATGTCCCGATTGGCAGTAGCCGCACTGCGAAACATCTTGGCTGATCCAGGCCTGCCGCAGGGGGTGTGATCCATCCGGAGACAGCCCTTCAATCGTGGTAATGCTTTTCCCGACAACGGAGGAAACGGGGAGGATACAGGAGCGGGTAGCCTTTCCGTCCACCAGGACAGTGCAGGCGCCGCAAAGTGCCATGCCGCAGCCGAACTTCGTTCCCGTCAAACCGAGATTTTCCCGGATCACCCAGAGCAGGGGTGTCTCGGGGGCCGCCTGGATAAAATATTCCTTGCCGTTTACATAAAGTTTCTATTGAGCATTCCGGCGGCTTGCACACTCGGTTAAGCCCGGTTTCCCTTCGCTGGGAGCCCTCTCCGTGCTTCAGGAATAAATATTATTGCCCTGGCTTAACCCCCCTAAACCTCTTCGCCTTCCTTCTGGTCAAGGCATTTTGTGCCGTTAAACCAGGGACCCCCTCATTTCGCGTTTCAGTGAAATTCATTATATTATTCATAGTATGGAGGCGGTTACAACATATTCGGTTGTAATCTCCTCACGGTTCGCCTTTCCCTCCCGCGGGGCGGTTAATGACATTTACAATATAATCATAGAGTTCCTTTGCATCCTTGCCGGATATCTGCGATTCCGGGTAGACTGGCATGGGTGCTTCGGGATGGCGGATCACGGCAATGAAAATCTTTAAATCTTTTAGATCCGGGGAACCTCTCAGGGGTTTATAGGGTTTGAGTTTATTGCCCCCGTCGACATGGCAGATAAGGCAGTTGGCTGCAAAGACTTGCGCCCCCCGTTCGTATGTCTTTGCAGCTCCGGCCAGGGGATTTTCCCCATAAACCAGACGGGCTCCGAACCATCCGAGCAGAACGACGGTAATCAGACAAAGCGTATAGAGCGACAGGTGGACATAGAGTCAGGCCCACCTGATTAACTACGATGGAAATCCCGGTTCCATTGCACCGGATGCCCACTGACAGCAATGTTTGCTCAACCGGCAGAGAAAGCGCAGGAAATCACATTGACGCAAGTCAGACACGGGGCGCCACCTTGCCATCGGTGTCTGCCTTTTTCATCCTGATCATATCCTGAAGAAAGCCGCATACGCGCCCTGCCCCTTCCTGGCCGCGAGGCTCATGGCGGCCAGGAGATTGCGGTCGCGGATCAAAAGGCCGACCCGGTCGGCAAGGGCGACCTTATCGCCGGGAGGCACGAGAAACCCCTCCCGGCCGTCCGCCACTACCTCCGGAATAGCCCCGGACCTAGTGGCGATGACGGGCAGTCCGAAGGCCATAGCTTCGAGATAGACGATACCGAATCCCTCATAAAAGGAAGGAACGGCGAGGCAATGATGATCCTTAAGAAGAGCCGCCAGTTTTTCATCGGAGACGGTCCCCAGCAACGCTACTTGCTCACTCAAACCCGCCCTGGCGATGAGATTCCTGATTCGATCGGCATATCCCGTGTCGTCGGCAAAGTTTCCCGCAACGGTCAGTCGCCAGGTTCGCCGGGGCAGGCTGCCCAGGGCGCCGATCAGTTCATGGAGACCTTTGCGGGGGATCACATTGCCGACGAACAGTTTCTTCAGCGGCCCCGGCCCCCCGCAGCGTTCGACGATGCGGGGGGCGTCAATGTCCGGGTTTAGGTGATCTCCTCCTGGATAGGCTACAAAGGACGTCCCGTCCATGCCCAGTAAATTCAGGATTACGCCGCGCGTCGTTTCACTGTTAAAGATGAATCCGTCGACCGTTGCGAGGTACCTCTTTTCCACCAGCCGATAAAGATTATTCCGCCAGGCGGGGCGGAATTCGGAACTAAGGAGATGATGCACAATGGATATGACGGGACAATTCAGGGTTTTTTTGAGCGTCCCGTTGCAATGGAAAAGAGAGGGGTGGCACAATTCATCCTGAATGAGGACATCGGGGCGGAGCTTCTGCAGGACCCGCGGGAGGACGCCGAAAATATTTTCCGTCAGATGCAAAGCATAACTCCCCGCAGGGAGAGAGATGATCTCTTCTCTTGCACCCCTCTTCCGGAGGATTTCTACCATTTCGCGATCATAGAGATAGCCTCCCGACACCTGGTCCAGCTCTCCATAGATCATCAGGCAGATATTCACGAAATCTCCCGACGACAGGACGCCCAGTTATCATCATCTTCATAGACCTTTACGGTAAGAGCCCTAAGCTGAGCCTCCTTTAGCCCTTCCAGCAGCCGTCGGCCGCACTGATCGGCCAGATGCTCGATGCTGGGGTTCAATCCGGCAAATTCATCGAGATCATTAAGGATGCAGCCTTTCAGCCTTGAGATGATCCCGTTCAAGCGTGCTTCGATGTCGACGATATCCATGAGGTAGCCATGTTCATTCAGATTTGACCCCTCCAGGCTGATCTCCACGGTATAGCGATGGGAATGAATTTTATTTTCATTTCCCCAGTCACCGCCAACCAGATAATGCCGCGCGATAAAACACCGCCTCACCCCAACTGTGAACATTATTCATTCTCCTGCTTCTTTGTCTTTCGCCCAATAATCATCCTGCCCGCTAATCCGGGACCCACTCAATACACAAGCAAAACCTGAAGGCAATCTTCATTCTGCTTATCCAGGCATTCAAAGGCAGCGGCGGACCGGTGGAAAGGAAAGCGGTGCGTAATGTACTGCTCAGGATTAATCTCCCGAAGGAATTGCCAGGCAAGATCGAGACGTCGTGATTTTGTCCAGCGTCCCAGATATTCAGGATTGATGCTGCTGACCTGGCTGCCGATAAGGCTGATGCGGCTGCGGTGAAATCGGCCGCCCAGATTCAGATAGACGGGCTTCCGGCCATACCAGGAGCCAATGATGACCCTGCCGCTGAATCCTGTCACATCGACCGCCTGAGCCAATGCTTCCGGGGCTCCGGAAATCTCGAAGGTCAAATCGGCGCCCTCCTTCCCTGTGGGTTCAAGGGCCTTCATGATCCGGTTGATAAAGCCCGGATCATCAGGGTCGAAGGTTGTCCATGCACCCGATCCAAGGGATAGGTCACGGCGGCAAGGAAGCCGGTCAACCGTCGACAGGCCCGCCAGGGGATATTTGGTGAGCAGGGCCGTTGTCAGCAGACCGACAACTCCCTGACCAAAAACAACCACCCGCTCGCCGATTGTCCGCCGGCCGTCCATCACGAAATTAATCGCCGTCTCGAGATTGGGGAGAAAAAGCGCCTGCGCTGGTGAAGTGTCTCCGGGAAGAAGCAGCAGTTCATTGAGGTCGGCAATAAAATGGCTTTCATGGGGATGAAAGAAAAAAACCACCCGCCCTTCCCATTCGCGGGGGACACCCCTTCCCGCAGACCTAACCTCTCCTACCGTCGCATAGCCATACTTCAGGGGAAAAGCGCAGGGCCCCCTAAGGCTGGGAATAGAAGCGTCAACAGGCATATCGGGGGGGGCGAGACCACGGTAGAGGAGCAGTTCGGAGCCGGCGCTGATCGCCGAGAGCAGGGTCCTGACCAGGACCTTTCCGGCCGGAGGCGGCGGCAGCGACTCCTCGCGAATTTGGACCTGTCCGGGTCCCGTAAAATAGAGCGATGCACGCTTCATTGTTCATTCCATACCATATCGGCCCTGAGGATGACATCCGATCCGCACGGTTCCCATTCCATATTCCGAAGTACGGGAGGATTGGAAAGGTTGATCTGCAAAGGCCATACGGCATGCATCCCACCGATATGAACGTGACTGATCGTCAAAACGAGCTGATCTACAAGTTGATGTTTAAGAAAACTGGTGATGATTTCCGCCCCGCCCTCCACCATGAGGCTGGTAATCCTCATGTCGATGAGCCGCCTGAGCAGTGCCGCCAGGTCAATCAGGCCGTTCGAATTGGACGGTATGCGCAGGATCTTGACGCCTGATCTCATCAGGACCTGTTCGCGCTCGGCATCGGGTCTCTCGGATGTTGCGATCCACGGGATTCGCTGATTTTTGAGGGCATGGGCATCGAGGGGGAAGCGCAGTCGCCCATCGACAACGATGGGTTGAGGATTTTTGCCCTGGACATGCCTAACGGTCAGGTAAGGATTATCGGCCAGGACTGTACCGATACCGACAAGAATCCCCTGATGGATGGACCGCAGACGGTGAGTGAAGACCAGGGAATCTTCGCAACTAAGGGCCAGTGGCCTTCCGGGCCGGTAAGCAATCGACCCGTCTATGCTCTGGGCATAACTCAGCGTTACATAAGGGAGGCCGCTTTTCGTCCTTCCGGGCTCATCTTCGAGGCATGAGCTTATTTTGCTGAATATATCGTATCGGGACTTCATAGTAAGATATTTATAGACCCAATGATTATATTAAGACGGTCTTCGTAATATAAGTCGTATAAAACAACTGTCAATAAAAAGCTGCTTGAAATGAAGAAATATGTAGCCTCATCTTAAAATCACGCATGAATATTTCAAAGCAAGCCTTAAAGGCCGGGTTGCCGGTGAAAGTTCCGTTCCTGCGGGCCTTTTTGGCCATGTTGCTATCTGCCGTCCCAACCTGTCAGGCCGACAATTATGCCCTTGCAACCAAAGGCCTTATCGAAAAGGCGAAGATAATCTACCCAATCGATTTCTCGGTTGATTCATCTCTAATTATCTGGAATAAGGTTTGAGATCATCCCCTGCTGATGGGCAACGGATTAATACCCAGGAATAAAAAACTTGAAAACACTCTATTTATTAAGGCATGCTGAAGCGGATAACAACCCGATTGATCCGGAGCGGGATCTCACGGACGGAGGCCGCAGACATGCCGAATCTTTAGGCCGCTGGATGTCCGGCACGGGAATATTGCCGGCCTGTATTTTCAGCTCTCCGGCGAAGCGGTCCCAGGCGACGGCAAGGATATGTTCTGAAAATGCCGGCTATCAAGGGGGTATCCGTTTTGAAGATGATCTCTATGATACTCATGGCGCCGCCTATTTTGCCGTCATGGCGGACCTCGAAAATAAGTACGATTCCGTCGTGATCGTCGGACACAACCCGGCAACATCAGATGTGATAGCAATGCTTACGGGAGATCGGCGCCATATGTCACCCTGCGCACTTGCCTGCATCGAGTTTGCCGTTGAGGAATGGGGCTCTGTCCAAAATAGCGACGCCATATTGAAATGGGTCCAAATCCCTGCTCATTGAACTGGAACATGATAAAAAGGACAAAATAAATGGGACTGCTGAACCTGCTGATAAAAGATCCGCTCGCGTTTCTGTTGTTATCCGTCCTCCTGCTTTATTCCGTAATCATTCACGAACTGGCCCACGGCTGGGTAGCGTACCGGATGGGTGACCCCACCGCAAAAGGGGCGGGCAGATTGACCTTGAACCCTGTGAAGCATCTTGATCCCATCGGGACGTTAATGCTTTTCATGCTCGGGTTCGGTTGGGCAAAACCGGTGCCCGTCGATTTCAGTTATGTCAAAGATTCCCGTACAGGCTTGATCATGATTGCTTCCGCGGGAATCATTGCCAATATGATCCTGGCGTTTCTGGCCCTGCTGATTTATCAAATCTTCTCTCCACCGCAAACAAGCCTCTTCGCGAAAATTATCTATTATCTGGCGCAAATCAATATCATGCTGGCGGCCTTCAACCTCATTCCCATTCCGCCCCTGGATGGGTCCAAGATCCTTATGGGCTTCACTTCCGAGCGCTTTCAAGACACCCTTTCCCGTTTCGAACCCTACGGATTTTTCATAATCATCGCCTTGCTCTATATCGGCGCCTTAGATCCGGTCATCGCCTTTTTCCACTGGATGATTTTGGCGATAATCGGTTTCCTCTTGCCGTGAGGAGTTCTTCGGTTCGTGGATCGGGTTACGGCTGATAAAAAAACTTGACAGGCTTTAAGCCCCGTATTACATCTTGCAAAATTTTTTTTATATCCCGCTACAGGTACCGCGCTGTGGGGGAGGCGAGTAGTAAAGGTTGGGTAAAGGCATTTGGAAGTACAGCGGATGGCGGCCACGCTCTTTAGGGCTTGGAGGCGCTTTTTCTTTCTGTCATAGATGCAATCCGACTTTACGGAAAGGAGGATTCAGGAAATGCCAGAAGGAAAAGTGAAATGGTTTAATGAGCAGAAAGGCTTCGGCTTCATCGAAAAAGATGACGGCGGGGATGTGTTTGTTCACTACAGCACCATCCAGAGTTCCGGTTTTAAAACCCTTCAGGAAGGTCAGCGCGTAAGCTTTGACATCGCCCAGGGGAAGGAGGGTCCGGCGGCTGAAAATGTAAAGCCTATATAAGGGCTTGGCAAATAAAAAATTGAGGCGCTTGGGTTTTTGACCTTGGCGCCTTTTTTTGCCTCTCTAGGGCAAATGATTATTGCCGCTATTATTCAATTCATCTCATCGGCAAATGGGTTTCGATAAGCCGTTGCGCCGAGAACCCGGTCAGATGGATATATGCTGCCGTCTCCTCGTCAAGAGCGGCCCGCGGCGCCAGACCGATCAGCTCCGATTCGAGGATATCGACCCCCGCCAGGTCAGCTTCGTTCTTGACGCCTTCAAAGACCTTCCGGAGGGAGGTAACTTGGAAGTTGGTCAGACTCGTGGAAACCTGGGCGAGATTACGAGTTTTCAATAAGAGTCCCAAGGCCCTGACACAGGGCAAACCGCCGCTGGACTCACGAATCCTCCCGGCAATCCGCACTGCCAGTCCCACATCGGAAGAATCCAGATTGATGTTATAGGCAATCAAGGGCATCCTCGCTCCCACGGCCACGGCCCCGGAGCGATCAGGGCAGACATTAGGCCCCTCGTCGGGTTGGCATTCGCCGGCCCGTAATCTCTTTATCAGTCCCGGCAAGCCCCCGCGGCGAATATTCGGCAGCTCCCTGTTCGCTTCATTTTTAGCGGCTTCTCCATAGAAAAAAACCGGCACCCCGTGCCCGGCGGCAAAGGTGCGTCCGAACCTGTGGGCACAGGCCACCGCATCCGACATCTCCGCCCCTTCCAGGGGGACAAAAGGAACGACATCTATGGCCCCGACCCGCGGATGCACGCCTTCATGGCATTTCAGGTCGATAAGCTCCAAGGCCTTGTTTCCCGCTGCCAGGGCCGCCTCATAGACATATTCCGCCTCGCCGAGGAAAGTAATGACGCTGCGATTATGATCGTGGTCCCATGAATAATCGAGCAAGCTTACCCCGGACACGGCAGCGACCGCCGCGGCAATCTCCTTAACCTTCTCCGGGTCCCTTCCTTCACTGAAATTCGGGACGCACTCCATGATTTTGACGGGATTCACTGCCGCTCGCTCCCAAACAGGGCATCTACAAAAGCTTCGCCGTGAAAGGGTTGCAGATCTTCAAGACCTTCGCCAACGCCGACATAGCGGATGGGAAGCTCCAGTTCTTTGACAATCCGGATAATGATCCCCCCCTTGGCCGTCCCGTCGAGTTTGGTCAGCACAATGCCGGTCACGCCAATCTCCTCCTTGAACATCTTGGCCTGGACCAGGCCGTTCTGTCCCGTCGTGGCATCGACGACGAGGAGGATCTCATGAGGGGCTCCGGGCAGTTCCCGTCCCACGACGCGCTTCATCTTTTTTAATTCTTCCATGAGATTGACTTTGGTGTGGAGCCTGCCTGCCGTATCGATGATGAGGACCCGGCCTCTGCCTGCATTTGCCGCCTGGATGGAATCAAAGACAACCGCCGCCGGGTCGGCGTTGGCCTTCTGTTTGATCAGGGGTACGCCGACGCGCTGACTCCAGACCTCCAACTGTTCGATGGCCGCCGCCCGAAAGGTATCGGCCGCCACGAGGAGCACCTTCTCTCCCCTGCTTTTCAGTTCGTGGGCGATCTTCCCGATGGTGGTGGTCTTCCCCGTTCCGTTCACCCCCACGACCATGATGACATATAGCCCCTCCGCCGGGATCCGGAGGGACGCCTCCTGCTTCGTCAGGATATCCTGCATCGTCTCCCGGAGGATTTTCTTCAACAAGTCCGCACGGCCCAGTTCCTTCCGCTTGACCTGGTCCTTCATTTTTTCGATTAATTCACCCGTGAAAGCCGGACCCACATCGGCACGGATCAGTACCTCTTCCAGTTCATCAAAAAGGTCCTGGTCGATCTTTTTCTCCCCGAGGATCAAATCATCGACGTCGGTTAAAAGGAAATCCCTCGTCTTGGCCAAGCCGTCCTTCAGCTTGTCAAAAAAACTTTTTTTCTTAAATACGTCCCGCATCTCTACCTCTATCTTGGTCAGTTCAGAGACACCGAAACCACCGTGGAGATCCCCTGTTTCTGCATTGTGACTCCAAAGAGGTTTTCGGCGACTTCCATGGTCTTTTTGTTATGGGTAATAAGGATTACTTGCGAATTGGCAGCTATCTCCTTGATGATTTTGGCAAACAGGGAGATATTGGCCTCATCGAGAGCGGCATCCACCTCATCCAGGATAAGAAACGGCGGCGGCCGGTACAGGATAATAGCGAGAATCAGGGCAATGGCAGCGAGGGATTTTCCCCCTCCCGACAGGAGGCTGATATTTTGCGGCCGCTTCCCGGGGATCTGGATATCGATATCAACCCCCGTTTCCAGGAGATCGCTTTCATCAGTCAGGTTCAGTTCCCCCTTGCCGCCGGGAAAGATCCGGGAAAACACATCCCGGAAACAGACTCTTACCGCCTCGAAGGTTTCGGCAAACCGCTGACGGGAAACCCGGTTAATCTTGGCGATGGTCTGCTCCAAGGTATGGAGGGAGGCGTCGAGGTCCCGGGCCTGGGAGGCGAGAAACTCAAACCGCTCCTGCAATTGATCGTATTCGCTGATCGCCAGGAGGTTGACCTCTCCGAAGGCATCGAGAATATGACGGTTCTTCACGAGTCTTTCCTGCCTAACCTTCAGGTCTTCATCGGTGACCTGGGGCACGGCTCCCGCCTGTTCCTGGAGCACGGTCCCGTGTTTCTCCGCGATCATCCGGCTCAAGCTTTCCATCTGATAGGAAATCTCCCGGACGTTCGCCTCCAGGTCCCGCCCCTGCTTGATTATTTGCTCTGATTTTTCTTTCGCCTCCCGGCTCTTGCCTTCCCAATCCCTCAGGGTCGCCTCCGCAAGGGCATAGAGTTCCTTTTGTTCCGCAAGGCCTCTTTCCAGCTCGGCAAATGACTTATCGAGACCTGCCAGCTCCAGCTCTTCCCGGGCGATTTCTCCCCGGAGTCCTTCGATCTGGCTGTTTGATGTCAAAGAATCTTCCCGCCCCGCTTTGATCTTTCCCGTCAGGGCATTGATTTCTCCATTGATTCGCTCCGACGATCGGAGGGCGGATTTTTGCTTTTCCTCAAGAGACGCCTGGCGAATCTTTTCCGCGGTTAATTCCTTTTCCCTGCTTTCCAGTTCCCCGCGGAGCCGGCGGACCTTTTCCTGCAGCACGGCAACGGTCTCATGAATGGCTGCTTCCCGTTTTTTCTGAGCTTCGAGATCCGCCTGGCCGCTTTTAAGCTTCTGACGGGCCTGCTCTTCCTCCTCGGCCAGGGTCTCGCTGTTGAACTCAAGAACCTTCAGGGTCTGCCGGAGTCGCTTCAGTTCTTCCTCGTATCGCTCGACGTCCTTCTTATGACTGTTACACTTCAATTCCCCCGCATGGATTTGGGAGGTCAGTGAATCCAGTTCCTCCTCCCCGCGGGCCGCCAGGGAGGCAAGGCTTTTTTTTCTCAGCCCCTCTTCGTGCAGAGCCGCGGATAACTCACGGATACCTGCCTCCAAAGCCTCCATCTCTCGCTTGTTTTTCAGGAGACTGCGATCACCGTTCCCATTGCGCCCCCCCGTCAGGACACCCTGGGGGCTGATCATGTCGCCGTCAGGGGTCACAAATGTGCCCCGGAATCCGTTTCTATTCCACAATTCGAGGCCGTTGCTGAGATTGGGAATGACGAGGACATCTCCCAGGAGGTATTCCGCAATCCCCCGAAAAGATTCCGCTACTTCGATGTGATCGATGAGCCGCACCGTTTCCCGCAAATGTTCGGCATTCGCCGTTCGCTGGGCCGCATGGCGTATCTGCAGGGGGACAAAGCTGCTTCTTCCCACGGCCGCTTCCTTCAAATAATCGATTGCCTGCACTCCCGCCTCGTGACTGCTCACTACGACATACTGCAGCTTGTCTCCCAGCACCGCTTCCACCGCAGTTTCATAATCTTGGGGAACCCGAATCTGTTCGGCAACCAGGCCGATGACCTGATCCTGCGCAGCACCTTGCCAAGACTTCTCATCTTTGGCCATCATGATCGATCTGGTGGCTTCGTTGCACCAGACATATCCGTCATCAAGTTCCTTCAGGGATGTAAACCGGGAAGACCGGTTACTGAGGTCTTCCTTGAGGCCCTCGATGGTCATCTCGATTTCCCGCAGCTCGCTCCGGGTATTCTCCCATTCTTCTAGCACCGTCGCCTTGCTGCTCCGCAGCTGCCTGAGCCTTTCACTGTCCTCGCTCAACGACGCGGCAAGTTCTCCAAGACGCCCCTCCAGGCGCAGGATATTCTGCCGATGATCACCGATATCCTTGCTGTTTCTTTCCTTCTTTCTGTTCAGATCATCGAGGACCCTGGCCAGGTGACCATAATTATTGTTCAGCCGTGATTTCTCCGCCGCGATGTCGATCAGCTGGACCTTGTTTTCTTCGAGATACTGCTGCTGAGACGACAATTCCCGTTTGATTTCCGATACCCTGCCTTCAACATCCTTCGTCATGTCTTGGGCCCGGGCGATGTCTCCTTCCAGCACCTGCCGCAAGGTCGTAATCCTGTCCCCCTCACGGATCAGCTCGTCATGACGGGCCGCTAATTGCCGTTCCTCCTCCCCAAGCCGGTCTTTCCGGGCGGTGATGTCGGCTACCCTGCCTTTTGAAAATTCGACCCCCTTCTCCTTGACCTGAATGGTTGTCTGCAACTGGTATATCTCCTCCTGGTATTGAGACCGATCCGACTCCCGGGTTACGACTTCCAGCCTGGCCGCCGCCAGGAAGTTCTCACATGACTCCAGAGACGCCTTGCCTTCGCTTTCCTGCTTTTCCCAGACTTGCCGCTGCTCTGCGAGGGTGGCATGGGTTGCACATAATTCACTGTAAGCGTAAAGGGCGGCGGCGATTTCATCCTCGCGAATGGCCGTCTTCAGGTTTTTATACTGTTCCGCCCGCTTGGCCTGCCGGGATACGGCGTTGAGCTGACTTTTCACTTCCCAGATGATATCGTTCAGACGGAGAATATTCTGCTTTGTGGCCTCCAGCTTCCGCAGGGCCGCCTCTTTTCTGGTTTTGTATTTTGAGATCCCCGCCGCTTCTTCAATAACCTGGCGCCGTTCTTCCGGTTTCGCCTCGACGAGCGAGGCGACGCTATTCTGTTCGATGATGGAGTAAGTCCGGGGCCCGATGCCGGTTCCGAGGAAGAACTCCCGGACGTCGAGGAGGCGACAGGGGACACCGTTAACGACGTATTCGCTCTCGCCATTCCGAAAAAGCCGCCGCGAAATGGTCAACTCCGAGCAGCCGGCATAGGGATCGGGGAAGGTAACCCCCTCGGCGGCAAGGACCATGGAGATCTCCGCCAGTCCTACGGGCGCCGCGTCCTGGGAACCGTTGAAGATGACGTCCTCCATCTTTGCGCCCCGGAGACTCTTGACACGCTGCTCACCCATAACCCAGCGGATCGCATCGACGACATTGCTCTTCCCGCACCCGTTGGGACCCACAACGCCGCTCACTCCCACAGCAAAATCGAAGACGACCTTGTCCCGGAACGATTTGAAACCACTGATTTCCAAGTACTTTAATTTCATCTACCCGCTCAGAACGCACCCCTCGAAAATTTGGTGCACTCTATCAAAAGGAAGGGTTCTTGTAAAGAAAAAATACAACATATGCATGGGAAGGCCGGAGTTAACCACAATATGTAGTATATATAGGCTGTGCAGAGTCCCCTCCCGATTTTCCCGGATGCCACAAACGCCGCGCCGACCATTCTTTATCCGGCAGGCATGGGCGCAAAGGTGGCATGGAACCTCATGATCCGCCAATACCTCAAAAAACATCGCCTTCTTAATCATTTAATAAACTCTGCGCAAGTCAAGAAATGGTTATAATTGACGGCTTCGTAAAAAGATCCGCAGGCAAGGCGCGCAAAGCCTGAGTCATGAGGAATACTTGTCGTACGCCGCGGTGACGAAGGATGCCGTGCAACGCCGCATCCGGACTTTTTACGAAGCCGTCCTCATTTAATCACCCGCACGACCCCCGGCAGGGGCTGCCGGCCTGTGCTTTCTAGGGGCATTAATTCTCTTAGCGGTTCCTGAACGGCTACCTGGGTAAAGGTTACGGAAAATGACAAACCCAGAAAGGCGCCAAAGGGATTATACATAACCGGCAGGGACTCCTCGAGGCCCTTGGCGAAACCGTACCAGCCATAAGGCAGGAAGATCACACTTCCCCAGCGAATCCTTACCCCGGCAAGCTGCCTGCGAATCATTGTCGCCAGTTCACAGATGCCAAAAAAACGGGCATTGTCATATATGGAAGATCGATAGCAACCGCTCAACCGGCGGGTAACACCGAGGCAGGAGAATTTGTTAAGGACGCCGATGAAGACCCTCCCCCGGCAAACCCTGATGGCTTCATGAATAGCCTGCACCGGATCGGTGGTGAATTCCAGGGAAGTGATCAGGGTTACGATATCAAACTCGTCATCCGCAAAGGGAAGGTCCTCCGCTTGCCCCAGATAAAAGCCCGCCTTGTGGCCAAGTTTTTGCCGGGCCATGTCCAGCATGGACGCGGAAGGATCGACGCCGGTAACATCACACCCTTTCCTACGGAAGAGCCACAGGTGGTCACCGGTTCCACAGCCGACATCCAACAGGCGCTCCCCTCCCCGGGGCTGGGTCAGATCCAGGATCATGCTCTTTTCACGGCTGTCGATGTAATGACCGGCGGGCGTCTCGCGCCAGGCATCATAGGAGCGGGCAATTTCTTCAGAAAAGCTCAATACTGCTAACCTCCGATTGCCGACATGTTTTTCACACACTTGCGGAGGGACGGACCATCAAACCTTACTTCGTGCTTCCGGGGTTTTCCGGCAATAGCCTCTTTAATAAGCGTCGCCAGGGCGCTGTCCGTACAACCTGTTCGCAGGGGGGTCTTCAAATCGGTTTCCTCATCGGACAACAGACAGGCGCGCAGTTTTCCATCCGCCGTCAACCGCAAGCGATTGCAGAGATGGCAGAAATGATGGCTTACGGGACTGATAAAACCGATTTCCCCCCTACCGCCTTCGATCCTGTACATCTTGGCCGGACCGTCCATCCTTGCCCCCTCGCCATTTACGGGACTTAAGGAATACTTGTTCGCAATGGCCCCCATGATAGCTTCGCTGGCCAGGTACTTGCCAAGATTGTCCCGCCCCGGATGCCCCAGGGGCATCAATTCAATAAACCGGACCTGATAAGGATTCTCCAGCGTCAAACGGGCAAAATCGAGGAGTTCATCGTCATTAAATCCTTTGATTGCCACAACATTTATCTTAATCGGTGAAAACCCCTGATCATAAACGGCGGCAATACCCCGCAGGACGTCAGCGAGGCTCCCCCCCCTGGTAATATCATGATACTTGTCAGGATTGAGGGAATCAAGACTGACATTGATCCTCCTGATCCCGGCCTGGAAAAGATCCGCCGCACATCTCTCCAAGAGGATGCCATTGGTTGTCAAGCTGAGATCCTCTATTCCGGCCAATGCTTTCAGAGCGGCAACGAAAGGAACGATCCCCCGCCTGACCAGGGGCTCGCCGCCGGTGATTCTGACCTTGGCCACTCCTAGGGATACGGAGCTCCTCACGACCCTGAGAATTTCTTCATAGCGCAGGATATCGTCGTGGCCGATCTGGGACAGACCTTCCTTGGGCATGCAGTATCGACACCGGAGGTTGCAGCGGTCAGTAATGGAAATCCTTAAATAGTTTATGTCTCTTTGATAGTTGTCCAACATCCTGGCCTCTCCCTAACACAAATGCACCCCCCACGCAAGGGGTTCACAGCGCTGAGAGCTTGTACGTAAAAAGTGAATCCCCCGGAAAATGAATAATGGAATAATGGCCCGGAAAGATCAAATCCGCCTTGACAGCAGGGTTTTTATCCATTAGGAATGAGACAGCAATTTCGGCATTATCTTGCCGTCAGGGAGTCAGCGGAGCATGAAAAAAGCACCCATCACCAAAGCGGGATTTGAAAAGATCAAGAAGGATTTGGAACATCTCAAGAACGTAGCCGTTCCGGAGAATGTCCGGGATATAGAAACGGCGCGCGCCCACGGGGACATATCTGAAAACGCCGAATATACGGCTGCCAAGGAACGGCAGGCTTTCATCCACTGCAAGATTCAGGAACTGGAAAACAATCTTGCCACCTCGGAAATTATCGACCTGAAAGACCTTTCCCCGGATAAGATTGTCTTCGGGGTGTCCGTGATCATCGCCGACGCGAAAACGGGAAAGGATACCACCTATCAACTTGTCGGCCCTCATGAATCGGATATCGGACTGAATAAAATATCCGTAACCTCACCCATCGGAAAGGCCCTGGTGGGCAAGTCCATCGGCGACACTGCCCGCGTTAACGCCCCCGGGGGCATCCGGGAATTTGACATCATCGATATTTTCATCTCCGACCAGGGATAAGAGATTGTCCGTAAACAAAAAAAGGCCGGGAAAGTAACAACCTTTCCCGGCCGCATAATTCTTATCTTATCTCAACCAGATCAAGCCTTTTCCGCTACCTTGAGGCGCATGTCCGCCTTGGCGACAGCGGCCTTAACAAGCTCGTAATCCTGATCTTCCTTGGCCATCTTTACCAGCCGGGCCTCGGCATCAGCCTTATCCTTCCGGGCCTGATCCTTGTCAATCATATCGGAACGCTCCGCCCCTTCGACTAGAACGGTCACCTTGCCGGACAAGACTTCGGCATAGCCTGTATCCACAGCATAGCAGATCCGCTTGTTATCTTTGGTATAACTCAGTTCGCCGATCTGAATAGAGCTCAGCAGCAACGCATGGCCTCTCAGGACGCCGAACTCTCCCTCACTTCCCGGTACGGTTACTTCTTCCACCTTGCCGCTGAAGGCCAGCTTTTCCGGGGTGACAATTTCCAACATCAGTTCATCAGCCATGTGCTATCCTCCGGCTATTCCGACAGCCTCTTTGCCTTTTCAATAACTTCCTCGATACCGCCAACCATGTAGAAGGCCTGCTCCGGAAGATCATCATGTTTACCATCGAGGATCTCCCTGAAGGCCAGCACCGTATCCGGGACGGACACGAATTTCCCGTCCGTGCCGGTGAACTGGGCGGCGACGAAGAAGGGCTGGGACAGGAATCTCTGAATCTTTCTCGCCCTGCTGACGGTCAGTTTGTCTTCCTCGGAAAGCTCATCCATACCCAGAATCGCGATAATGTCCTGGAGATCCTTATACTTCTGCAGGGTCACCTGAACCTGGCGGGCCACGTTGTAATGCTCCAACCCGACAACATTCGGATCGAGAATCCGCGACGTTGAATCAAGGGGGTCCACGGCGGGATAAATGCCAAGCTCGGCTATGGGCCTGGACAAAACGACGGTGCCGTCGAGATGGGCAAAGGTTGTAGCCGGCGCCGGGTCGGTCAAGTCGTCCGCAGGCACGTACACGCACTGGACAGCCGTGATGGATCCCTTATTGGTCGAGGTAATACGCTCCTGAAGCGCACCAAGATCTGTGGCCAATGTCGGCTGGTAACCGACGGCGGAGGGCATTCTTCCCAAAAGGGCCGAAACCTCGGAACCCGCCTGGGTGAAACGGAAGATATTGTCAACGAAAAGAAGCACGTCCTGTCCTTCCACATCCCGGAAGTATTCCGCCGCGGCCAGGGCGGTGAGAGCCACTCTTGCTCGTGCTCCCGGCGGCTCGGTCATCTGGCCGTAGATCAGGGCCGCCTGCTTGATGACGCCCGATTCCAGCATTTCGCGATAAAGGTCGTTTCCTTCACGAGTCCGCTCGCCCACACCGGCAAATACGGAAATACCGCCGTGGTGCATGGCGATGTTATGGATCATTTCCATCATGACGACGGTCTTGCCCACACCGGCGCCGCCGAACATCCCCATCTTGCCGCCCCGGGGGAAAGGCACGAGGAGATCGATAACCTTGACGCCCGTTTCGAGAACGTGGACCGACGTATTCTGTTCGAGGAACGTGGGGGCGTCACGGTGAATGGGCATCATCTTTTTGGCATCGATGGCGCCCAGGCCATCCACGGGCCGACCCACAACGTTGAGAATCCTACCCAGGCATTCCTTGCCGACGGGAACCATGATGGGGGCCCCGGTATCCTTAGCCGTCATCCCCCGGACCAAACCATCGGTAATGTCCATGGCAATGCAGCGAACTACGTTATCACCCAAATGCTGGGCTACCTCAACGATCAAGTTGTCTTCTTCGTCACTGATAGTTGGGTTGGTGATGAGGATTGAGTTCAGGATATAGGGAAGTTTACCTTCCTCAAACTCAACATCGATGACCGGCCCGATTACCTGCACAATCTTTCCTATATTCATACCCATCTCCTTAAAAAAGTGGTTACTGTTACTATCCTTTTGCCAAGGCTTCCGTGCCGCCTACGATGTCCATGAGCTCCGCCGTAATCGCCCCTTGCCTGGCCTTGTTGTACTTTAACGACAGTGAACCGATCAATTCTTCGCAGTTACGGGTGGCATTGTCCATCGCCGCCATCCTCGCCCCGTTTTCCCCGGCATATGTCTCCAGGAGGGCGCGGTAGATAAGGACCCGCACATACATGGGAAGGATCCTCTCCAGGAGGACTTCATCCGAAGGCTCATATATATAATCGATACGTTTTTCCGGATCTACCGCTTCCTCCTGACCTATGGAGGGAAGAGGAAAAAGCCTTACCACCACCGGGCGATGGATAGAGACATTCTTAAATTCGTTATAGACGAGATATAATTCATCATACTCTTCCTTGAGGAAGGAAGGGATAATATCGTTGGAAATCTCAACGGCGAGACCCATATCGAATTTTCTGAATACATCAACGCGGTCATTGATAGTCTTGGTCTTTTTTCGTAAATAGTCGCGTCCCTTGCGGCCAACGGGAATAAGGGTCACATCCTTGCCTTCTCCCTGCTTTTCCTTCAGGAAACGTTCCGTTGCCTTAATCAGGTTGGTATTGAAGCCTCCGCACAGCCCCCGGTCCGAGCTCATACAGATTACCCGGAGTTTCTTCGGCGGTCTGACCGCCAGCAGGGGATGGGAAGTAGCGTCCACGCGCAGGGCCAGGCTGTTGAGAACCTCCATGAATTTACCGGCATAAGGACGGTAATTATCCATCCGCATTTGCGCGGTTCTAAACTTGGAGGCCGCCACCATGTTCATGGCGCTCGTGATCTGCTTTGTTTTGTGGACGCCTTCTATCTGTCTCTTAATGTCCTTTAGTGCGGCCATTAACTCTTACTCCCTTTTTTCAAATCGACTTAATAATGTTAAGCTTTTCCAAAGTCCCTCAGCCGGCGAATACGGCGTCAAACTCGGTGAAGGCGTCTTTCATCTTCTTTTCAAGCTCGGGACTGATAATCATCTTCTCATCGATCTCTTTGAGAATATCGGCATACTTGTTCTTCACGAACGAAAGAAGCTGCAGTTCGTAATCCTTTATCTTATCGATGGCGATTTTATCCAGGAACCCTTTTGTCCCGGCAAAAAGGATCGCCACTTCCTCGCCCAGAGACATGGGCTGGAACTGGGGTTGCTTGAGGAGTTCGACCAGGCGGACGCCACGTTCAAGCTGGGCCTGGGTCGCCTTGTCCAGGTCGCTTCCGAAGGAGGCAAAGGCTGCCAGTTCGCGGTACTGGGCAAGGTCGAGCTTAAGGGTTCCCGCCACCTGCTTCATGGCTTTTACCTGGGCGGCCCCACCGACGCGGGATACGGACAGACCGACGTTGATCGCCGGACGGACGCCGGAAAAGAAGAGTGACGGCTCCAGGTAGACCTGGCCGTCGGTAATGGAAATAACGTTCGTCGGAATATACGCCGATACGTCGCCCGCCTGGGTCTCGATGATGGGCAGGGCTGTCAGGGAACCGCTGCCGAGATCCTGGCTGACCCGCGCCGCCCTTTCGAGGAGGCGGGAATGGTTGTAGAAAATGTCCCCGGGGTAAGCCTCGCGTCCGGGAGGCCTTCTCAGCAGCAGAGAAATCTGCCGATAAGCAACGGCCTGCTTGGAGAGATCATCATAAATAATCAGGGCGTCTTGACCCCGATCCCGGAAGTATTCCCCGATACTGCAACCGGCAAAGGCGGCGACATACTGCAGGGTCGCCGGGTCGCTGGCGCAGGCGGAGACGACGCATGTGTAATCCATGGCGTCATACTTGCGGAGGTTCTCAACCACCTGGGCAACGGTGGACTTCTTCTGCCCGATGGCGACATATATACACTTTATGCCCGTTTCCTTCTGGCGGATGATGGCATCGATACAGATGGCCGTCTTGCCGATCTGACGATCGCCGATGACCAGTTCGCGCTGTCCCCGGCCGATGGGCGTCATGGCGTCGATGGCCTTCAGGCCCGTGTACATGGGCTGATTGACCGACTGTCGTTGAATAACGCCGGGGGCGACCATCTCGATTCTGCGGAATTCAGTTGTCTCAATAGGCCCTTTACCGTCCATAGGAGCACCCGTCCCGTCGATGACCCGTCCCATGACGGCTTCGCCAACCGGCACCTGGGCAATCCGGCCCGTTCTTTTTACAATGTCGCCCTCTTTAATGTGGGTTACCTCGCCGAGGACGGCGACGCCGACATTATCCCTTCCCAGGTTGAGAACCATGCCGAGAATGCCGCCCGGGAACTCCAGCAGTTCCATGGCCATGGCGTTCTGGACGCCGTAGATCCTCGCGATGCCGTCACCGACGGAAAGCACCGTACCGGTTTCGCTGATGTCCAGCTTCTTCTCATAGTCCTTGATCTGTTTGGATATGATTTGACTGATTTCTTCTGCCCTGATTGTGTCCATGCGCTACATCTCCTCCCCTAAGAGATTCCTTATATTGTTCAGTTGTGTTCTGATACTGTTATCATATACGGTGTCCCCCACTCTGACAACGATACCGCCGAGTAGCGAGGGTTCCTCGATAACGGTCATGTCGACCTTTTTCCGGGTTTGGGTTTCGAGACCCTCCTGAAGCTTCTGGATCAACTCGGTCGACAGCGGGAAAGCCGTTTTGACACTGGCCCGAACCGTTTTCAGGGCTTCGTCCATCAACTCCCGGTAGCAATCGACAATGTCGGAAAGAATGATGATTCTTTGTTTATCCGCAAGCAACTTCAAAAAATTCGCAGTAATTCCGGTAATATCCGTTTTCTGCAGGATACTTTCGACGACGGACTTCTTCTCATTCTGATCAAAAACGGGATTGGCCAGAAAATCCTTGAGGTCCTTATTGTCATTGATAATAGCGGCAAAGCTAGCCAACTCTTGGTAATACTTCTCGAGCCGGCTTTCCTCGGCCGCAATTTCATAAAACGCGCGGGCGTACCGTTTTGCAATCGTGCTTCCGATCAATGTTTTATCACCACCTTATCCAAATAGTCTTTGACCATGTATTCATGATCCGTAATGGTAATGTTCCTTTTCAGGAGCTCCTCGGCCATTTGCACCGAGAGCTGCGCCGCCTCGGCTCTTAACTGGTTCCTGGCGTTGCTGAATTCCTGCTCCATCCGGGCCTTGGTGTCTTCCTCAAGCTTGACAGCGGCCTTCTTGGCTTCCTCAAGCAACTTGTCCTTTTCCGCCAATCCCTGGACCTTGATCATTTCGGCAATACCGTCAATCTCTTCCGTGGCTTTTTCCAGTTTGGCAGCGTATTCCTTGAATTTCTTTTCCGCATCCTCTTTCGCCGTCAGGGCCTGATCCAGGGACGTCTTGATGTCTGCCCGCCGGCCGGCAAAGAACTCCTTTACCTTCTTGGCCGACATCCACCAGAGGAACCCGGCGAGAATGCTAAAGTTCAGCAGCCGGTAGCCAAAGTCAATGAGACTTTTCTTCTGCTCTTCCGGGCTGACATGACCCTCGCCGCCGCCGGACGCATAGACCGCCGCCCCCGTCAGCAGAAGCATGAGAGAGGCAAAGAGAAGGGCTTTTATCAGTTGAAGCCGTTTATTATCTTTCATTGGAGACTCCTTCCCAACACCTTTTCAGCGATCTCAGCCGATATTTTCCGGGACTGATCCGTCAGGATCCGCCGGGCGGCGTCCACTTCCTGCCCCACCTTCCCTTGAAACTCCGCCAGCATCGCCGGAATCTTGCTCCGACGCTCATCAATGATCGCCTTGGCGCTGTCCGCGGCCTCCTTGAGGATCTCGCCCTTCTTCTCCAAGGCATCCTGTTTGGCCAAGCGGAGTTTCTCTTCATACTCCGCGGCTTTCTTCTCGACGGTTTCGTTGAGGCGCTTGATTTCTCCCTCGGATTCATCGAGACGCATCTTTCTTCTGTCGAGAACGGCAAGGATCGGTTTATAGAGCAGGTAGTTCAAGATCAAAATGAGCACAAGGAAATTGGCCATCTGCACAAACAAAGTAAGATTAATATCAACCACTTTAGAACCTCTCGCTTATCATTACTTGTCAAAAAAAAACCGAGTGAAGAGGGTCCCTCGTCCACCCGGCTCGTCCGTCAATATTCAGTATTTACAACAAGTTCCCTTACATCAAGAAAACAGCTATTTTGGTAGAAATACAAGACGCGACCCTCCCTTTCCAAAAGCGCGGACTGTTAATCACAACTCTTCCCCCTTGTCAAGCATTTTTTGGCAAAATGCGCAGCAGTCATTACGGCTGCAAGATAAATCGCCGCATGCTGATATTGATCAGCATGCCGACAGCCATCATCATTACTACCACGGAAGAGCCGCCGTAACTTAAAAACGGCAAGGGGATGCCGACGACGGGAAGGATGCCGAGAACCATGCCGATATTGATAAAGACGCCCAAAAAAATCATGATGGTTATCCCGTATGCAATCAGAGTTCCCGGCAAATCCCTTGAATACTGGGCAATTTTAAAACCCCACAGGATCAGGGAAAGGAACAGCATCCCCAGAACAACTCCCCCGATAAAACCCCATTCCTCGGCAAAAACGGAAAAGACAAAATCCGTCTGCTGCTCGGGAAGGAATTTCAACTGGGTCTGGGTCCCCTTTAAAAAACCCTTACCACAAAATCCGCCGGAGCCGATGGCAATCATTGACTGAATGATGTGATACCCCGAACCGAGGGGATCCCGCTCCGGGTCGAAAAACGTCAGAATCCGCTCTTTCTGGTAGTCCTTGAGAAAATACCAGGCCAAAGGTGCCAGGAGCAGCCCTGAGGACCCGGCAATAAGCAGATCCTTTATCCTGATCCCCACGAAAAGGATCATGGAGATAAAGATTATCAGCAGCATCAAGGCTGTGCCCAGATCAGGCTGGCGGACAATGAACAAAAAGGGCACCATAAGAATCGTGAAGGGCGTCAAGAGATCTTTGATACTGTAAAGGGTTTGGGTTCCGTGATCGCTGAAATATCTTGCTAGGGAAAGGATCAGGGTCAGCTTGACCAGTTCCGAGGGCTGCAAGGAAAAGCCTCCGAAAGCAAGCCAGCGTTGGGAGCCATGGGTCGCATATCCGTAAAAAGGCACAAAGATCAGCAGCAGGATAGCAATGCCATGGATAATATAAGCGTACTGAATAAGAATGCGATGATCAACGGCAAGCATGATCAACATAAAGAACAGCCCGATGATTATCCATTGGAGCTGCTTCAGGTAAAGGGGGACCTTCGCCGAGGTGAGACTGAATCCGGTACTGTAGATGTTAATTACCCCGATGAGGCATATCGCCAGCACGATACCCAGGAGCGGCCAATCAAAATTAATCAGCAACTGTCTATCAAATTTCATTGTCCGCCTCGCTCATTGGCAGTATTTTGCGCAACGGGCGCCTTCGCCGCGGCCCGGCCGGTCTTGAGATGAAAGTAGGCGTCCACAATCCGTCTTGCCACCGGGGCGGCAACAGCGCCACCGCCGCCGGCGTGCTCGACGATCACGGCCACGGCAATTTCCGGATGTTTGTAAGGAGCAAAACAGGCAAAAAGGGCATGGTCCTTAAAGCGACGGGTAAGAATTTTCTTCCGGCGCGCCGCTTCATCCTGGGGTAATCCCACTACCTGGGAAGTTCCCGTCTTGCCCGCCACATCGGCCTCGGGTCGGCGCAGGGCGCCGCCGGTTCCCCCCTTCTCGTTGACAACCCCCCAAAGACCCTGTCTGATCATTTCAATCTGCTCCGGAGACAAGGGCAGGACCCTTTTCTTTTCCGGGGGGAACGTCTTGACTATTCTGCCGTCTACCGCCTCGATCTGCTTGATGATTCTGGGGCGCCAGAGGACGCCGCCATTGGCCAAGACGCTAAAGGCGTTGGCAAGCTGAACGGGGGTTACCAGATTGAATCCCTGTCCGATAGAAACGGGGATGGTCTCCCCTACCTGCCAAGGCTCCTTGCGCTTCGACAGCTTCCAGGCCTTGGTGGGAATCAGCCCCGGTTTTTCCCTTGGCAGATCTATGCCGCTGAGCTCACCGAACCCGAAAGACCGGGCGTATTCGGCCAATTTGTCGACACCGATCATTTTCCCGAGATTATAGAAATAGACGTCGCAGGACTCCACAAGGGCCCGGTGAAGATTTACCCAGCCGTGACCATGGCGCTGCCAGCAGCGATAGGACCTGTTCCCCAGTTCAAAGGAACCGTTGCAGAAAAACCGCGTGTCCGGAGTGATCAGACCTTCGGCAAGGGCCGTCGCCGCGACTACCACCTTATACGTCGAGCCGGGAGGATACTGACCCGATACGGCCCGGTTTTCCATGGGATACAGGGGGTCCTTGGATAGCCTATCCCAATCCCGCTTGGAGATGCCGGAGTTAAAAAGATTGGGGTCGAAAGAGGGGGTGCTGACCAGGGCCAGGATGGATCCGTCCCGCGGATCAATGACAACGGCGCTTCCGCGCTTGCCCGCCAGGGCCTCCCAAGCCGCCTTCTGAATCTCCATATCAATCGTCAATACGACATTATGCCCTGCCAGGGGGGCAATGTGACCCAAGGCCTTAACCACCTTGCCCGTAACATTGACTTCCACCTGTTCCGCCCCGCTTTTACCGGCAAGATATTCATCGAGAAACTTCTCCATTCCCGATTTCCCGATAATATCACCGGGCCCCAGTTCATCGTCCTCACGCTTTTCCAGTTCCTCCTTGCTTATCTCGCCCGTATACCCGATGACATGAGACATCATCTCTCCTCCCGAATACTTTCTCACCGGCGCCACTTCCACAACAACGCCCGGCAGATCGAGGGCATGGGTTTCTACAAAAGCCAACTTCGACATGGTAATGTTCTTTTCGAGCCTGACCGGCACAAACGGCCTGGTTTTCCCCGTAAGCTGAGAATCATTGTTCAAGGAGAGGCCCCTTTTTTCGTAAAAGGCCTCCACTTTCTCGATGATGCCCTGGATGTCGACGACACGGCTCGGTACGTAGACCAGATCAAAGGCCGCCTGATTATCCACGATGACCTGGCGATTGGTGTCCATAATCAATCCCCGCAGGGGGGCAATCTTTCTCAGGCGGACCGAGTTGTTTTCCGAACGCAATTTGTATTCATCGCCCTTGAACACCTGGAGATAGGCCATTCTGATGGTCAGAATGGTCATCGCAATCAGGACAATGATAAAAAGGCGCTGAAAACGTTTCCGGAAATCCGCCGTATCATGGCCGTTAAGACGACCGAACATACCCGTCATGGAGCCAACCTATCCGGTGGAAAAACTTAAAGAGGAACGGGCTGATCAAACTTACGATCGCCAACTGGGGAAGAAAGTACAAGATGAGGTCGGGAAGGATGTTCGTTCCGTAGATCATCTTGTTTAAAACCAGCAGCCATATCCCCTCGACAAAACCACAGCAAAGAGTGAACAGGACAACAAAGAGGGTACTTCTCGCATATATCTGTGATGAAACGAGATAGACCATGAGAAAGATAGAAACGTAGATGAGGGCATAGAAACCCGAGGAGACGCCGGTTATGCAATCCATCATCAAGCCGAGCAGCAGCGATAAGATGCTGCCCTTGAGGACGGCCATGCGTAAGCCCGCATAGATGACCAGGACGAGGGAAATCTCGACGGCAGTCGAATGAAAAAATACCGTCCCTAAAACAGCATGCTGAAAGACAACGAGCATCAAGAGGAACCAGGGTATTAAAACGTAAAATGTCATTTTTTCTTTTTATCCCCTACCATTAACACCAGCACTTCTTCCAGCCTGGTAAAATCCACCGCCGGAACCACCTCGATTCGCTGGAAGAGACCGGATTCTTTCTTGTCCGCCCGGATTACCGTCCCGAGCAGCAATCCCTTGGGAAAAACTTCCGTCATTCCTGAAGATACGACCAGATCTCCGGCCTTGACATCCTCCGTCTTGGCAATATACTTAAGTATGCAGCGCATCGTCCCGGAACCCTGCAGCATCCCCTGAACGCGGGTTCCCTGCACTAAGGCGTCGATATTACTGTTGCCGTCGCTGATGAGGAGGACGCGCGAGACATGCCATGACGTTTCGATAACCCTTCCGATAACCCCCTGATCATTCATGACGGGCAAGCCCTTGCTGATCCCATGGGAAGTTCCTTTATTGATGAGGATCATCTTGATCAGTGATTTCTGGTCTATCTCGATAACCCTTGCCGTCGTGAAGACATAGTCGCTCCGGTCTTTCAGGGTAAGCAGTTTTTGCAGGCGCAGCCCTTCCAAATATCCTTCCTGGTACTTGAGCAACTGGTTCTTCAACCGATCGTTCTCCTTCTTCAAGCGCAGGTTTTCATCTCCCAACCCCACTAAAAAAAGATAACGGTTCCAAACATTGATTGTTTTATCCAGGGGAATCCTGATCAGACGCTCGACAGGGGCCGTCACATCGAGAATGAATCTTCTCGGATAAACCGTATCCGAAGGCATTTTCGTGCTCAAAATCAGGATAATGACGGAAAAGGCGATAAAAAGGATAAAGATGGCAACCGGCCGGTATTTTTTTGGGATTGACATATTTCTGGCGACTATCAAGTCACATGACCAACCGGCATACCTGTTCAGGAACAGAGAACTTTTGCAGGACGCCTATGAAAGCAATTAATAAAGTAAGCCTCATGGCGCCCCATCCTCCAGGGCTCAAGATCTTTTTCCCATGGTGATTGGAAGTTCCAACGGAATCATCACACCTGCAGGGTGACTTCCTTTAAAACGTCCAACTGATCGAGGGCCATTCCCGCGCCTCTTGCTACGGTTGACAGCGGATCGTCGGCGATGGTCACCGGAAGGCCCGTTTTTTCCCGGATCAGGATATCCAGGTTTCTCAACAAGGCACCACCGCCCGTAAGCATGATGCCTCGATCCACGATATCTCCGGCCAGTTCCGGCGGTGCGTTTTCCAAGCAATTTTTTACGGTGTCCACGATCAGGCTGATTGATTCCGTTATCGCTTCGCGAACCTCTTCCGAATTGATTTCAATAATCTTGGGAATACCCGAGATCAGGTCCCGGCCCCGCACTTCGACGGTTCGGATTTCCTTGTCCGGATAGGCGCAGCCGATGGTCATTTTGATTATTTCTCCGGTTCGCTCGCCGATAAGAAGACTGTGTTTTCTCTTCATATACTGGACAATTTCTTCGTCAATCTTATCGCCGGCGATACGCAGCGATTTTGAGTAGACAATGCCCGAGAGGGAAATGACGGCAACTTCCGTCGTGCCGCCGCCGATGTCGACGACCATTGAACTCGTCGGTTCCGTGATCGGTAGCCCGGCCCCGATAGCTGCGGCCATGGGTTCCTCAATAAGATATATTTCCCGCGCCCCGGCAGATTCAACGGTTTCCCTGACCGCCCTTCTTTCCACCTGGGTGATGCCCGAAGGCACGGACACGATGATTCTCGGACGCACGAGCGTCCTGCGGTTATGAACACTGAGGATGAAGTGTCTGAGCATCGCCTCGGTAATGTCGAAATCGGCGATGACGCCGTCCCGCATGGGGCGTATGGCCATGATGTTTCCCGGGGTCCTGCCCAGCATCTTCTTTGCTTCCGATCCCACGGCGAGAACCTTCTTAACCCCTTTTGAATCCATATGCACAGCCACCACGGACGGCTCACTCAAGACAATTCCTTTGCCCTTCACATAGACGAGGGTATTGGCCGTCCCAAGGTCTATGGCCAGGTCATTAGAAAATTTTCCAAAAATCCAATCAAACAGCACGCCTTTTGCCTCCTGTACTTTCTCAATAAATATAAATACCTAAGCCCTTGCAAAAACTAATTAGCGTTGGTCTATAACCTATTTCCTTTACCTAAGCAATGCATTTTTAAAAAGGTGATTGCATTTTTCGTGGGACTATAATACTAATAATGATTCAAAAAAGCACCTATAAGGGGAACGGTATGCTTGAGTTAATGAGAAAACATGCGCGCAACTGGATCATGAAGGTCCTTCTTGCCATCATTATTATCGTCTTTGTCTTTTACTTCGGCTCCATGACGGGACGACATAAGGCGGATGCCATCGCCACCGTTGACGGGAAGATCATCACCTACCTGGAATATGAGAAGGGATACCGCGAACTTGTCGATTTATACAACTGCCGCTCAGGCGGCCGTCTTACGGAAGAAATGATGAAGGCCATGAATCTGAAGCAACAGGCCCTCGACAAGCTGGTGTATCAGGCGATTCTCATTAAAAAGGCACAGGACCTGAAGGTCAAAGTCACCGACGAAGAAATCAAGGGGTTTATATCCTCCCTGCGGGCATTCCAGAGAGACGGCGTCTTCGATGATCGCCAGTACCAGCAGATGCTTCGTTACAACAAGATCACACCGGAAGATTTCGAAAATGAGCAGCGGAAATCCCTCCTGATCATGAAGCTGGAAGATCTTCTTCAGGACGGCGTCCACGTTTCCGACCAGGAAGTGAACAGTTTTTATGAAGCCCAGACCGAAAAAATAAACATTGCTTTCGTGCGCCTGGAAGCCCGGGATTTTGAGGGTAAAGTTCAGCCCTCGACATCGGATCTGGAAAAATACCTGAAAGAAAACAGCGGCGATTTTCGTTTGCCCGAACAGATCCAGATCAAGTACCTGTTTTTTTCGGCCCGGGATTTCACGGCCAAGGTAAATGTCCCGGAAGATGAAATTGCCGATTTCTATAACAGTCACAAGCAGCAGTGGACCAAAGCGGGGAAAACCATTCCCCTGAGCAGCGTCAGGGATGAAATAGTCGCCGATCTTAAGCATTCCCGGGCAATGAGACTGGCTTACGGGGAAGCAAAAAAGGCTCGCGAAACGATCTATCAGCAGGAGAATTTTGACGCCTACGCCACCGCCCATAGCCTGCCGGTCTCAGGGACGGACTTTTTCACCGCAAAAAATCCTCCCGAGGCATTCCGGCAGCTACCGGATTTCGCAAAAACCGTCTTTGCCCTGCAGAAAGACGAAATCAGCAATGTGATTGCCGCCGAAAAAGGCTACTATCTCCTCAAGGCCGGGGCAAAGAAGGCGGCGTATACCCCGGAGCTCAAAATCGTGGAAAAGGAGGTTCGCCAGCGGTATGCGACGCAGGAAGGCGGCCGCCTTGCCAAACAAGAGGCGGACATGATCCTTGCCCGCCTGAAGAAAGGTGATAAGTTACAGATTATCGGCAAAGAAAAGAATCTCAAATTAGAGGAAACGGGACTCTTTCGCCCCACCGCCCCGGCCCCGAAGATCGGGACGTCTCCCCAGATCATGAAAACCCTTTTCCAGCTCTCGGCGAAAAAACCTTATGGGGAAGAGGTTATCTTCATAAACGGCGACTACTTCCTGGTCGAATTCCGGGAAAGGGCGCAGTCGGACCGGCAGCTCCCACCGGAACAGCAGGAGCAACTCAAGAAAGTGTATCTGAACTTGAAAAGAAACGAAGTGATCCAGGCCTGGATGGAAGAAAGCAAAAACGCCTTGATCAAAGCGGGCAGGCTGAAGATAACAAAAGATCTGAAAGAACTGTAATAATAAGCATGTCCGACGATAAAAGGGAGAAATGGATGACCCGGGGGACGCCTTGGCAAGGAGCCGGACGCTCGCTCAGGACCAGGCGGGAAACGTCGGCCAGAGCCTTGCCTACCTGCAGATCGCCATTATGCTCTCCTCCGTTCAGCGGCCCTTACATTCCGAAGCGCCGCGACCCCGTCCGTCCGTTGTTTCCTTGGTGAGTTTTCCCCCTCCGAAGGTCAGGATGAAAATGAAATCGTCCTTACCGCAATTATAGGTCCACTGCTCCACGGTCTTGGAAGATTTGACACCCTTTGTCTTCGTCGTCCCTGTTCCTTTTTTACGGGCCTCCTTGTCCCCCACCTTTTCCTTGAAGGTGGGCTTGCCGCATTCGATGAGCACCCTGCCTTTCGAATCCCCGACGGTCACCAATCCATCACCGCAGCGAAAGGCATGGAGGGGGAAAGGGATGGACAAGAGCAGAAGCACCGCCAGGGTGCCCGTAAAAATACCGTAAATCGGGACACGCATAATACCATCCTTTCTTACCTGTACTGCTAAATGGTACGGTACAGGCCGTTATTGACAATGTAATGGCGCACGGGTTCCGTGGTCAGATAGGTAATGGACTTTCCGTCCCGAACCCGGTTCCTTATCCGGCTCGACGCGATATCGAGAAAGGTCGCTTCCCGGAAAAAGATGGAATAGCCCAGCGGTCCCCGGAAACCGTCCCCCTGGGATTCATAGTGAAAGCGGGAGGCAAATTCGGGAGGGAGAATACCTTCCAGACCTTTGTTTTCGTACCCCGGTCTGGTCATGACGACGAAATTGCACAGTTGCAGGAGCTTTTCCCAATCCTTCCAGGTCGTGATGGCATGGAAGGCGTCCTGGCCGACGATGAAGTACAGCTCCAAGCGTTGCAGATATTTCTTGAGGATGAACTCAACGGTCTCTACGGAATAAGATTTCCCTTCCCTTTTGTTTTCCGCATCGGAAAAAGAAAAAGAAGGATTGTTTTCGATCGCCAGCCTGACCATCTGTTCCCGATGGTAAAACGAAGTAATCTCGCCATCGATTTTATGCGGCGGCCGGGAAGCGGGAACAAAAATGATCCTGTTGAGATCAAATATCTCCAGAATTTCCTCGGCACAACGCAGATGGCCGATATGGATGGGATCAAAGGTCCCGCCAAATAGTCCCCATTTCATGTTCTCACCTGTCCATTGCCATAAATGATAAATTTGGATGTTGTCAGTTCTTCCAGTCCCATGGGACCATAGGCATGCAGTTTGGTGGTGCTGATACCGATCTCGGCGCCAAGACCCAGCTCAAATCCGTCGCTGAACCGCGTGGAAGCGTTCACGAGCACCGTTGAAGACTGGACCTCGTTGAGAAACCTCTGGGCATGACCGTAGCTTTCCGTTATGATCGCCTCGGTGTGCAGAGAGCCATACTGTCCGATATGGTCCATGGCCGCATCCAAGCCTTCCACCACGCGAACGGCAAGGACCAGGGCGAGGTATTCCTCATGCCAGTCCTGCTCCGTTGCGGCGTCAATATGGGGAAGAAGCGCCCGCGCCTGCGAGCATCCCCTTAACCGCACCCCCGCACTCTCATATTTTTCAGCCATCAGGGGCAGGAACCGGGGGGCGATCGCCTGGTGGACAAGAAGAGTTTCCATGGCATTACAGACCCCGGGGCGCTGAACTTTCGCATTCACACATATCTTCAGGGCCATATCCAGATCGGCGGTTTCATCGACATAAATATGGCAGACGCCCTTGTAATGTTTGATCACGGGAATCTTCGACTGGCTGACCACGGCCCGGATCAGCTCCTCTCCCCCCCGGGGAATGATGACATCGATCCATTCCTCAAGCTGCAGCAGTTCATAGACGGCCTTCCTGTCCGTTATGGGAATGAGCTGGACGGCGGTCTCGGGAATCGGTCCTTTTTTAAGTACTTCCTGGATGATCCCGGCGATGGCCGCATTGGAATGGATAGCCTCCGAGCCACCCCGGAGAATCACGGCATTGCCCGACTTGAGGCAGAGAGCGGCGGCGTCGGCAGTGACGTTAGGGCGGGACTCATAAATAATGCCGATAACCCCCAGGGGGATGCGCATGCGTCCGACCAGCAGGCCATTGGGACGGCGCCACATGGAACTGACCTTGCCCACGGGATCGGGCAGGGCCGCCACCTCCTCGCATCCCTTCGCCATGGCCTGAATCGTCCCTTCCGTGATGGTCAGACGATCGATCATGGCGGCGGAAAGACCCTTCTCGGAGGCAAGGGCCACATCCCGGGCATTTTCCTTCCGCAGGAATGATCCATGCTTCCGGAGGGCGGCGCCTATTTCCCCGAGGGCCACGTTCTTTTCCTCCGCAGCAAGCCTGCACAACTTGTTCGCCGCCTTTTTTGCCTCCTGGGCTATCCCAAGGACCTGGGATTGAATCGTCATTTCACTACCGCTCCCCCATTGACAAAGCTGCCAAAGTCTGTATATGAACCCACCCTTCAGGCTAAGATCAACATCTGCGTAATCCCGGCGGGCTGCTCTAACGGGAGTTACTTTACAAAACCATGAGGTTTGTGTCAAGGTGATTTGGGGAAAGGTAAAGGTATGGACAGGCTCTGCATCAAGGCAGGAGAAGGCGCCTGCGAACGCATCCGGGACGGCGGTTTTTCCCTGGATGCCTTTGCCGGCTACGCCGGGCCGGCAGTAGGACCCCGCTGGTTAATTGCCAGCGGTTTCGATCTGACCCTTCTCAAGGAGAAAGCCCTCGGCCGGTCACGACCCCTTACCTTAGTCGGCGCCTCGGCCGGGGCCTGGCGGTTTGCCGCCTGGATCCAGCCGGAAGCGAAAAAAAGTTACGGGCAACTTCTGGAAGCATACATCACCACGACCTATACCCGGGCAGACAAACCTCGCTCCATCCGCAAATCCTTAGCAGCCATCATCAATAAGACCATTGAAAACGACGCCCTGCCTTTTGCCCTGAATCACCACGACTATCGTCTCGCCATCATCACGGCCCGGGCAAAGAATCTGACCGCGGCGGGGAATGCCTTCTTCCAGCGCCTCGGGTTCGCCTTTTCCTTTCTCGGCAACGCCCTCAATCGGTCCCTGCTCTACACATTTTTCGAACGGGTGGTTTTCTTCAGCGGCCCCAAACACCCGGCCTTCACTCTGCATCCGAAATTTCGCGGCGTCTGTGTGCCCCTGAATAAGACCAACTTCAAGTCCGTACTGGTCGCCACCGGCGCCATTCCCCTGCTGGTGACCGGGGTCCGGGATATTTTCGGGGCTCCACGAGGTATTTACCGGGACGGAGGCCTCATCGACTATCACCTGGCCGGAAACTACGGAGGGAAGGAAAACGACCTGACCCTCCTGTTTCTGCATCAGGAGCGTCTCATCCCCGGATGGCTCGACAAAAGGCTTACCTCCCGGAAACCGTCCGCCAACGACTTGAAAAACCTCGTCCTCGTTTATCCTTCCGCTGATTTCATTGCCTCCCTGCCGGCGGGAAAGGTCCCCGATCGGGAGGATTTCGTAACCTTCATCGATGATCCGGAAACAAGGATCGCCAACTGGCGGCAGGCGGTTGCCAAAGCGGAACCCCTGGGAGAGATCTTTCTGGAACTCGTCGCCAGCGGCAGGATCAAGGATATAGTCAACCCCCTGTAATTCCGGCATGAAACGAAGAGGCTATGGGAACAGAACATCAAGGGACTCTCCAGGCATTGGAGACCCTGAAAGGCATGATGGTCCCCTGCGTCCTGTGCCCGCGGCAATGCCGCGTCGACCGGGTGGCCGGCGAGAAGGGCTTCTGCGGCCTCGCCGCGGAAATAGTCGTCAGCGACGCCATGCCTCACCACGGCGAAGAGCCGCCTCTCTCCGGAACGGGGGGAGCCGGGACGATCTTCTTTTCCTCCTGCAACCTCCGTTGCCTGTACTGCCAGAATCACCAGATCAGCCGGCGGACAACGGGAAAGGTCATGGATCCGGAGGGGCTGGCCGGGATCATGCTGAGGCTCCAGGAACGGGGATGTCACAACATCGACGCCGTCACCCCGCCCCCCCCAGGCCCCCCTCGTTATGGCGGCACTCTTATCCGCCCGGCGCCAGGGATCGACTATCCCCTTCATTTACAACGGCGGCGGCTACGAAGCCCCGGAAGTAATCCGGCTGCTCGCGGGCATGGTGGAAATCTATCTTCCCGACATGAAATACGGTCGCGATGATCTGGCCCGGCAGTTCTCCGGCGCGCAAGAGTACGTCGTCCCTGCCATGTATTCCCTAAGAGAAATGGCGGCGCAGGTGGGAGATACCCTCGAAATTGTGGACGGCGTCGCCCGGCGGGAACTGTCGCTACGGGTCCCCTTGAGCATCATGTCCCAATACACCCCGGCGGCGCAAGCAGGAAAACACCCCCTCCTGGGCCGGCGGCTCCACAGGGAAGAGTACGAAAAGGTGGTCAACTACGCCCTGGACCTCGGTTTTGATCACCTCTTCGTTCAGCAGGTCGATGAACGCAATCTGCTGCCCGATTTTGAAAAAGAATCCCCCTTCAACTGGGAATGATAAGAGAGAAATAGGCCTACCGATCCGGCCAATGCTCAACGATATCAATACGCATCACCACTGTCCGGTTTCCGCAAGGGCACTGTTATTTGCGCTTTTAAAATATTGTAACGGATTTATCCAAAGGGCTGGCGGAATGGACGGGAATTAAAAGATATTTACGTCTATCCGATATTATTGATATTATTAATGACTAAATTTAGAGCAATCCGCAAGAAATCTATCTTAAATAGAGAATTACTATCTTCGTCAACAAGGTTATCAACAACCCTACCCACACCTGCCGCCTTGGGAATTAATACTGACCATAAAAACAAGTGGTTCGCTTAAGAGAGGTTGTTAGCAAAAATTTTCTTTATCCTTACTCCTCAGATGTGAACAGGCCGAAGGGCAACGGATAATACAGAAGGTCTGTCATCGCGCCGAATAATAATCTTTCCGGATTCTAAACCAGGGAATAATTCCTCATGATGTGATGTCAAATTCCCCAATTAAGCGTTGATTGCTCCCGGCTTCAAACGATCAACACTTATAACGATCTGATTTATAATGTTATATTTGTCGGCGAAGGTTTTGGCACAGCAAATGCGATAACTGAATACAACTAAAAACTGAGAGGAGTAACAAAACATGAAAAAGCTGATGTCCATTATCGTTTCCATCCTTTTTGCACTTTCCGTATCAGGGTTGGCTTTCGCCCAGGCTCCGGCCGCAAAGCCTGCTGCTGAACCCGTCAAGGCCGAGGAAAAGGCCCCGGCAAAGGAAAAGAAGGCAAAGAAGACACTAAGAAGACCAAGAAAGCCAAGAAAGAGAAGAAGGATGACGCCAAGGCCACCAAGAGTGAACCGGAAGGCGCCGGCAAGTAAGAATCTGCCGATCTTCAGCTCAAATAAAAAAGGCTCCTGCCGTTGAGGGGCCTTTTTTATTGCCTTAAATCCGCTTCAACAATGATCCTCGGGGAGATGCAGTTGGTGTGTATAGCATATGCATGTCAGCTTATTTAATAATTAAAATCCCTGGTAGGCCCTAAATCTATGGCTTGAGGCTATAGGATCTTCAAAAGCGGTAAAATAGCGGTAAAAAATCACCAGCCAACGAAAAAGGGGCTAACCATTACTCGGCTAACCCCCTGAATTTATATGGCTGGGAGACAAGGATTTGAACCTTGATTCACGGAGTCAGAGTCCGTTGTCCTACCATTGAACGATCTCCCAGTAAAGAGCGGCCAGATGACTTGCCCCTGAGGCGCTTCAAAGCAGCACCGGTCTCAAAGGGAGGGAGACTATAGTGCGATCGCCCTTTTATGTCAACCCATTTTTTTATGACCCCTATATCGCTTTGCGCCAGGCCAAGCGCGTTTCGAGCCAGCGGGGAAGCACATCACAAAATAGATACAGGCGATAAAGAAAAATATTTCCGTCGGATAGACCATCGTCCGGTTACTGATCTGGGTCGCCACATGGGTCAGTTCCGATACACCGACGATAAAAGCGAGGGAGGTGTCCTTGATCATGGAAACGAACTGGTTGACAAACGACGGGATCATGTTCCGCAAGGCCTGGGGCAGAACGACATAGACCATGGTTTGCCACGGATGCAGGCCCGTAGATAAGGCCGCTTCCGTCTGGCCCTTCGGAAGGCCGTCGATGCCGGCCTGGACAATCTGGGACATGTAGGAGGAGATAAAACATCCAGAAAATAACCATGAGCAGCGGTATCCCCCGGATGGTATTGACTACGGCCAGCGTGGCAAACCTGATAAAACGGTTCGAGGAAACGCACAGGAGGCCGAGGATCAAGCCCCCGAAAAAGGACAGGATGAGCGCGACAAAGGCGAGATAGAGGGTCAGGACAATCCCCCCGATGGGGCCGTTGGGATAGGTACCGATTGAAGAAGTGGGTAAGATTATCCCAGATCACGCTGAAGTCCAGTCCCGGATTCATCGTCTACCGCACCCCCAGAGGATTCAAGACATACTTATTCTACAGCGTCATCATCCACGTAATAACTACGGAAAGGGCCAGATAAACAAGGGTCGCCGCCGTGAAGGCCTCGAGTCCCTTGAAGGTATAGCTCTCAACTTGCCGGGCCTGATAGGTCAGCTCGGCAACGCCGATGGTCATGGCCAGGGAAGAGTTCTTGGTCAGATTGAGAAACTGGTTGATCAGGGGAGGGATTGCCATCCTGACCGCCTGGGGGAGAATGATGTAGTACATGGATTGTAAGTAAGAAAAACCGGAGCTCTGGGCCGCCTCCAGCTGTTCTTTGGGTATGGCACGGACGCCGGAGCGGAGGTCCTCGGCAATGACGGCGGCGGAGAACTCGAAATTCGTTGTATTTAGCCAGTCATTGACCACCTGGGGGAGGATCTTGTAGGGACCGAAATACCAGAAGAAAATCTGAACGAGGAGCGGCGTGTTCCGGAAAAACTCGAGATAGGCATGGGCAAACCAGAGGATCGGCTTCACATGGCTCATCCTCATGACGGCAATGATCAGTCCCAGAAGAAAAGACAGGATGATCGCCACCACCGAAAGTTCGATGGTGACCATAATTCCGGAAAGGAGCCATTGGGCGTACTGCCCGGAGGTGACGATTGCCCAGTCGAAATGATAATTAAACACGGATCAGCATACGCTCCTGTTGAGATTACTACTGCTTATCGGTGATCGTGAAGAGGCGGTTACCGGGAAACCACTTCCTGTAGATCTTGTCGGCTTCACCGCTTTTTTCCATCGCCAGGATGGTCTTGTTGACGAAATTAACAAAATTCGCATCTCCCTTGCGCATGCCCAGACCGTAGGGCTCCTTGGAAATCTGGATGTTGGGAATTTCATAATTATTCCTATCCTTCGTGGCATTCATGAGCCCCACCAGGATCGATTCATCCGTGGTTACCGCAGCGACTCTGCCCTGCTGCAAGGCCAGAAAGGCGGGGGGATAATCGTCGAAAGAAAGGATGGTGGCCGTCGGCAGGGCCTTTTTGGCATGCTGCTCCGACATCGATCCCTTGGAAGTTCCGATCTTTTTCCCCGCCAGGTCAGCCAAAGTCTTCACCGTCCCCTTCCTGGTCAGGAACCTCTGCTCCGTGTAGAAGTACATATAGCTGAAATCGATCTGCTTTGCCCGTTCTTCGTTCTTGGTCATCGTTGCCGCAATCAGGTCGATCTTTCCCGTAGCCAGATCGGGCATCCGGGTTGACGAAGTCACCGGTTTCAACTCCAGCCTCACCCCGAGCTTCTTGGCAATGGCCGCACAGAAATCGACATCGTAGCCGACGATGGAGCTGGTCTTTTCATCAATAAAACCAAACGGCTTCGTCGAATCCTTCACGCCACAGACCAAGACGCCCCTTTTCTTGGCAGCGGCCAAGGTATCACCCGCCCAGGATGAACCGGCGACGCCGAGGATAAACATCACCGCCAATAAAAACAACCCGACTTTTTTCATCTCTGCTCCTCCTTATGGCATGTTATCTTTTTTCACAAATGCCCTTTATCCATGCCTTCCCGCCATAGCCCGCCTGCCGCATGAGCCGCAGGTATTCACATCGAGTTGTCCCCGGCAAGGGGGCATCCCGATTAATGCATCGGCGACAGAACCTCTCGAAGAAAAAGCTGCGCCCGCTCATGCCGGGGATTCCGGAATAACTCCTCCGGCGCCGCTTCCTCAAGAATAACGCCGTAATCCATGAAGACAACACGATCCGCCACCTCCCGGGCAAAGCCCATCTCATGGGTGACCACCATCAGGGTCATCCCCGTATGGGCAAGTCCCTGTATAACCTGGAGAACCTCGCCGATCATCTCGGGATCGAGGGCGGATGTCGGTTCATCGAAAAGCATGATTTTGGGCTTCATGGCCAGACTGCGGGCAATAGCGACCCGCTGCTGCTGGCCGCCGGAGAGCTGGGCCGGATATGCGTCCCGTTTATCCACAAGCCCCACCCTCTCCAAGAGAGCCGTCGCTTGCCCTTCCGCCTCCGACCGTGACAGTTTGCGGATCTTGAGCGGCGCCAGGGTAATATTATTCAGGACCGTCAAGTGGGGATAGAGGTTGAACTGTTGGAAGACAAAGCCGATTTCCGCCCGCAACAGATTAATGTCCGTCTCCCCAGCGGCAAGATCATTTCCATCTACAACGATACGGCCTTTTTGAATCGGCTCCAGTTTGTTCACCACCCGGATCAGGGTCGATTTGCCCGATCCGGAAGGACCGCAAACCACGAGAACCTCTCCCTGTTTCACATGCAGGTTGATGTCATTTAGCACATGGAGATCTTTGAACCATTTATGAACACCTTGGAACTTGATCATTGAAAACCCCGGAATTGCTCATTATCATGAATATTTTTACGTCAACACCCCTTAAAAGATTTACTTCTTAAAGTCAAATTTTTTCACCTTGAAATTCCGCCTTTGATGTAGTATCGATTATGTTTATAGCTGTTGGCAATGGCATCATCGTGTCGTAAAATATCTTTTCCGCTGGCGTTCATGAATGACAGCGTCGCTGAGAAAATATCGAGGTTCCCATGAATAAAACACCCCTGTAAAGTCGCCATGTCTCCCTGGGCGCCCGGATCATAGATTTCGGCGGCTGGGCCATGCCGGTTCAGTACACCAATGTGATCGAGGAACATCTCACCACCCGCAGCGCCGCCGGTCTTTTCGATATCTGCCATATGGGAGAAATCGACGTCCGGGGAAAATGGGCGTTCGATTTTCTGCAGCACGTTTTATCGCGCAATCTTGACGGTCAAAAGATCGGGCAGATGAAACTCAGCGTCCTGGCCACCGCGGAAGGGGGAATCATGGATGACCTGACCGTTTATCTCCTCGACGAAAATCACTATCGCCTCGTGACCAACGCCGCTACGAAGGACAAGGATTATGCCTGGCTCCTGAAGGTTAAGGATGCAAAGGGCTTCTCCCAGGTCGAAATAGCGGATGAAACCGATAATATCGGCAAGCTTGACCTCCAGGGGCCCCGGTCCGGGGATATCCTTCAACAGGTCATACCCGTCTCCCTTCAGCAGTTGAAGTTCTATCATTCCGTGCAAACGCAGGTTCTCAATATTCCGGCCATTGTCTCCAGAAGCGGCTATACGGGGGAAGACGGTTTTGAAGTCTACGCCCCTCACGACCGGATCGGGGAAATATGGGATTGCCTCCTCCAGGTGGGCAGCGACTACGGCCTGAAACCCATCGGCCTGGGGGCACGGGACACCCTGCGCCTCGAATCGGGAATGATGCTCTACGGCAATGATATGGACGAAACGATCACGCCCTATGAAGTCGTTTACGGATGGGTCGTCAATCTGGAAAAGGATTTTATCGGCCGGGACGCCCTGGACAAACAGCTTTCCGGGGGCGTGAAACGGAAACTCGTCGGTTTCACCATGGGAGGGCAGGGCATCGCCCGGCATGGCTACAAGGTCTTCAAGGACGGCAAGGAGACCGGCATCGTCACCTCGGGAACCCATTCCCCCACCCTCGAAAAGGCCATCGGTTTGGCTTTCGTTCCGGTGGAGCTCCCAAAACCGGGGACCACCTTCGATATCCAGATCCGGAATAATTTCGCCGCCGCCCAGGTTGTATCCCTGCCCTTCTATAAAAAGGGACGGTAGGATGCCTTTTTCAATACATTTAGCTGAGATGAAAGGAAGAAGATTATGTCAAAAGTCAATCCGACGGACAGAAGATACTCCCGGGAGCATGAATGGGCCATCAACAACGGCGACGGTACGGTCACCCTGGGCATTACCGACCATGCCCAGGAATTGCTGACCGATATTGTCTTTGTCGAGCTGCCGGAAATCGGCAAGCAGGTTAAACAGCTGGAAACGGTGGCCGTGGTGGAATCCGTCAAGTCCGTCTCCGATGTCTATTCTCCCGTAACGGGGGAAGTCATCGCTGCCAATCAGCAGTTGGAACCGAATCCCGAACTGATCAACCAGGATCCCTACGGGCAAGGATGGATCGCCAAGCTCAGGATGGAACAACCGGGAGAGCTCCAGGCCCTCCTCGACGCCGCGGGCTACGAAGCCTTTATCGCTGCGGAAGAGCATCATTAATTAGCGAACTGCGGGCAGGGCGGGCTGGCAAGCCTGCCGAACATATGACTATGCAATTGTTTAAGGGATAAGACCATGGACTATGTACCCCATACCCCGGCAGACGAGGAGCGGTTGCGGGAAGCCGTCGGGATCGCTTCCATAGACGACCTCTTTGCGGAGATACCTTCCCGTTTCCTCCTCAAAAAGGCATTGGCCCTGCCTCCCGGCGTCTCGGAAATGGAACTCGCCGCCCTCATGGAAGATCTCGGCGCCAGGAACAAGGTCCCCGCCATGACGCTTATGGGCGCCGGCGCCTACGGGCACTGGATTCCCGCCGTGGTCGGACACATCATCTCCCGCTCGGAGTTCTATACCGCCTACACCCCCTATCAGGCCGAGATCAGCCAGGGCATCCTGCAGGCTATCTATGAATACCAGACCATGATTTCCCGGCTGACGGGGATGCAGGTCGCCAACGCCTCCATGTACGACCGGGCCACGGCGATGGCGGAGGCGGCGGTCCTGGCCGCCAAGACCTTGAACCGCAAGAAGCTGGTCATGGCGGATGCGGTTCATCCCGAGTATCGCCAGGTCGTCCGGACCTACGCCTGGGCCAACGGCTATGACGTCGTCGCCATTCCTTTCGCGGCGACCGGCCAAGTCGATATGGACAGCCTGCGCCAGGCCCTTGACAAAGACACCGCGGCGGTCCTGATTCAGAGCCCCGACTTTTTCGGCGTCCTGGAAAATATCGCCCCCGTGGCGGCGGCCGCCCGTGCCCACGGGTCGCTCCTCGTTTCCGGCTTTACGGAGGCAACCCCCTGAACTATGGCGGTCCCTATCTGGGCATCTTTGCGAGCTCCGATAAATTCTTGAGAAAAATCCCGGGACGCCTCGCCGGGGCGACGGTGGACAAGGAAGGAAACCGGGGCTTCGTCCTCACCCTCCAGACCCGGGAACAGCATATCCGCAGGGAACGGGCCACCTCAAACATCTGCACCAACGAGGCCCTCTGCGCGCTGGCCGCCGCCGTCTATCTGGTCAGCCTGGGGAAAAACCTCAAGACCATTGCCGGATTGAATGTTCAGAAAGCTCAATACCTGCGCTCCCGGCTCATTACCCTGCCCGGTTTCGCCCCGGCCTTTTCCGGTCCCGTCTACAATGAATTCGCCGTCCGCTGCCCCGATCCGACCGTAATAAATCGGAAACTAAGGGACGCCGGCATCATCGGCGGCTATGAACTTAGTCGCGATTACCCGGGATTACAGGACTGCCTCCTCTTCTGCGCCACGGAGCTGCTCTCAAAAGCCGACCTAGACAAAGCCGTCGCGATCATCGGCGGATAATAATTCGGCCGGACAGATATTCACATATGGAGGATCACCCCATGCCCTTCGTCAATCTTGAAAATAGCGCCGGCAGGGAAATCGTTCCCGGGTTTACTGCCCGGTTCGTCCATTCCGAGCACATGACCTGCTCCTACTGGCAGGTAAAAGCGGGGGCGGTCTTGCCGGAGCACAGCCACCCCCATGAACAGGGAACAGGTCGCCAATCTCATCACCGGCAGCTTCGAGATGACCGTCGCGAGGGAAACCAGCATCCTTGCCCCGGGAATGGTCGCCGTTATCCCCCCGGAGGCCAAGCATAGCGGCCGGGCCTTGACGGACTGTTATATCCTGGATGTCTTTTATCCGGTCCGCGCGGACTACCGCTGAAGGTGACTCAAGGGAGGTCTGAACGAAAGAGCAACCCCTCCCCGCCCTTACCCTCCCCTGGCAGGGGAGGGGACTAAAAGAACAAGGAGACCCACGATGGAACTGATATTCGAAAAAAGCCGGCCCGGCCGCCGGGCCGGCACCATTCCCGGCAGCGATGTTCCCGCCGCCCCCAGGGAAGAGGTCATTCCCCGGGAATTTCTCCGTGCGGACCTTGACCTTCCCGAAGTGGCGGAGGTAGATCTGATCCGGCATTATACGGCCCTGTCCCGGCGGAACTTCGGCGTCGATGTGGGCTTCTATCCCCTCGGCTCCTGTACGATGAAATACAACCCCAAGATAAACGAGGACATGGCGAAACTACCCGCCTTTACCGGTCTCCATCCCTATGCCCCGGCGGCGTTCTCCCAGGGGAATCTGCAATTGATGTACGAACTGCGCGGGTATTTGAGCGAAATATTCGGCATGGCCGATTTTACCCTCCAACCGGCAGCCGGCGCCCACGGGAAACTGACGGGCATCATGATCTTCAAGAAATATTTTGAGAAAAGAGGGGAAAAGCGGACCCGTCTCCTCATCCCCGACACCGCCCACGGCACCAATCCCGCCTCGGGAGCCCTCTGCGGCTACCGGACCGTCACGGTCCGCTCCAACAGCGAAGGAGGGGTGGATATCGAACATCTCGCATCCCTGATGACGGAGGATGTGGCGGGGCTCATGCTGACCAATCCCAATACCCTGGGGCTTTTTGAGCGGCGCATCGAAAAGGTTGCGGAAATCATCCACGGTAAAGGCGGTCTCCTTTACGGCGACGGGGCCAACGCCAACGCCTTCCTGGGGAAGGCTCGCCCCGGCGACATCGGATTCGACGTCATCCAGTTGAATCTTCACAAGACCTTCTCCACCCCCCACGGATGCGGCGGCCCCGGCAGCGGCCCCGTGGGCGTCGGGGAAAAACTCACGGATTACCTGCCTCTTCCCCGGGTCATCAAAAGGGATGACCGTTTTGAATGGTCATACGACCATCCCGACGCCATCGGACGGGTCCGGACCTTCTTCGGCAACTTCAACGTCATGGTCAAGGCCTATGCCTATATCCGCGCCCTGGGGCCGGAAGGTCTGAAAATGGCAAGTGAAATCGCCGTGTTAAACGCCAACTATATCAAAGTCCGCTTGACGCCCTATTTCGACCTCCCCTATGACCGTCCCTGCATGCACGAGTGCGTTTTTTCGGGAAACCGCCAGGTACGGGAGCAAGGCGTCCATACCTCGGATATGGCCAAACGCCTCCTCGATTACGGCTACCATCCCCCGACGATCTATTTTCCCCTCATCGCCCCCGAGGCGATCATGATCGAACCCAGCGAGACGGAAAGCATGGAAACCCTCGATGCCTTCTGCGAAACCATGATCCGGATCGCCGGAGAGGCGCAGGACAACCCCGACCTGGTCAAGGCGGCCCCTCTGACCACCCCGGTAAAACGACTCGACGACGTCAGGGCGGCCCGGGAACCGGATGTCTGCTGGAAAGGCTGACCTTGTGATGAAAAATTCCATCTTCCTGTCGAAGGAAGAACTCCTGGAGCGGCTCTGGCAGGCAGACCCCCATATCAAGAAGGTTCTCAGGGATTCCAAGCATATCGAAGAGGCGCGCCATCTTCGTCTTCGATTATTTCAACCATCTGAACCGCTCCATGTTCAACATGAAGCCCGACACCTATTATGCGGAAATGAACATCTGACCCAGGCCTCGCCCCTGCAGCTCCTTTACGACCTGGCCCATGATCCCGACGGGGCCCTGGCAAGGGCCAGCGAGGCGTTTCTCTGCGAACATCTCTCTTTCTTCCGCGGGATTACGGGAAAAGCGGGGAAACACTCCCAGAGTCAGGACCTCTTCGAGATGAAAGACGGACGGGAGGCGGCCCTGATCCGCTCCTCCCAGCTCGACGAATACGCCGCCATGATCCGCCGGTATTTCCGCCGCTATCGGACCGGTTTCGATCGCAGTGTCGTTAAACGCCGGAAGGGGCTAAAAAAAGACATCCTGGCCCATTTCCAGGCCACCGAGGCAGAATCGCAGGATTACCTCTGGCACCTGAAGCACATCATCAAGAACCTGGAGACCCTGTCCGCCCTCGTCACCCTCGATAAAGATGAAATCGCCGGTCTCAAGGCGGCAAAGGAATACGGCATCCCCGTTGAGATCACCCCCTATTACCTGTCCCTCTTCAATAAGGACGGCAAGACGGACTACGACCGCTAGATCCGGGCGCAGGTGATTCCCAGCGTCATCTATTGCCGGTCCGTCGCGGAAAGCCGGGCCAAGGGTTTCGATCTCGATTTCATGGGGGAGAAATCCACGTCTCCTATGGACGGCATTACCCGGCGCTATCCGGAAATCGTCATCCTCAAGCCCTTCAACGCCTGTCCCCAGATCTGCGTCTATTGCCAGCGGAACTGGGAGATCAAGAGCATCGACGACGAAGTGCAGATGAGCCGCGAGAAGATCCAGGAGGCCATTGCCTGGATCGGCGCCCACGACAGCATCACCGAGGTCCTCGTCACCGGCGGCGATCCCCTGACCCTGAAGAACGATTACCTGGACGCCCTCATCGGGGAAATTGCCAAGATCAACCATGTCGAGAGGATCCGTATCGGCACCCGGGTTCCCGTTACCCTGCCCTTTCGGATCAATGAGGGGTTTTTGCAGGTTCTCGAGAAATATCACGAGTGGGGGAAAAGGGAAATCGCCATGGTCACCCACTTCGAACATCCCACGGAGATGAAGGCCGACGCCCTGGACGCCATCAAGAAAATCAAGAAATTGGGGATCAAAGTCTACAACCAGCAGGTCTTCACGTACTACAACAGCCGGAAGTTCGAAACCTGCCTCCTCCGCAAGGTCTTAAAAAGGTCTCCGGTGTCGATCCCTATTACTCCTTCAGCGCCAAGGGCAAGGACGAAACCGTCGATTTCCGGGTCCCCATCGCCCGGATCGAACAGGAGCGGACGGAAGAGGCGCGGCTGCTGCCGGGCCTGGTCCGGACGGATGAACCCGTATTCAACCTCCCCCGCCTGGGAAAGTCCCAGTTGAAAGCGTGGCAGGACCATGAAGTGATCATGATCCATCCCGACGGGCGGCGGGTTTACCGGTTTTATTCCTGGGAGGTACACCTGGTAACCGCCCTGGATTACCTGTACACGGACATCCCCATCTACGATTACCTCAAGCGCCTCGATGCAGACGGGGAAAATGTGGCCGAATATAGTACGATCTGGTATTATTTCTGACGGCCGTCGCTGATGGCTATTTTTTGCTCTCTACTGGTTAATCATCATTACAAGTGAGGAAGGATCATGGAAGAAAAACTTTATCTGTCCGACACGGACAAAAAGATCGGCGGCGTGTGCGAAGGATTCCACTTTGTTCCGGGTGCTCTTTATCCTGTTGATCCTGTTTTCCTTCGGGGTTGCCATCCTCGCCTACCTGGCCATGTGGCTGGTGATCCCGAAGCGTCCGCAGCCTTGAGGGCCCTGTATCCGATGAACCCGTAAAAAATCGGAATCCCGTCACTCCGGCGCAGGCGGGAGTCCAGCTCTAGCTAATACTACTTGCTTCCCGCTCCCGCCGGGAATGACAGAAAATGAGGTTTGCTACCTTTTGCCAGTCCATCAGAGTTATAAAGCCAAGGAAAACACGACCAGGAATTTCTTGAGAAAACCGGAATGGTTGAAGGTAAGGCTCCCCAATACGCCCGACTTCAACCGCGTCCGGGGCATCCTGTCCCGGCACGGACTCCATTCCATTTGCCAGGAGGCCCGCTGCCCCAACATGAGCGAGTGCTTCCAGGACGGTACGGCAGCCTTTCTCATCCTCGGCAGTATCTGCACGCGGAATTGCCGGTACTGTAACGTCGCCCACGGCGTCCCCGCCCCCGTCGACGCAGAGGAAACCGGGCGCCTCGTCTTTGCGGTGGAGTCCCTGTACCTGAAATATGTGGTCATCACGTCCGTAACCCGGGATGATCTCCCCGACGGCGGGGCCGGAGCTTTCGCCCGCGCCATCGGCGCCCTGCGGGAATCCCGGCCGGAGATCAGGATTGAAGCCCTCATTCCCGATTTTCAGGGGAGAAGCGCGGCGCTGGCGGAAGTCATTGCCGCCGGTCCGGACGTCGTCAATCACAACATTGAAGTAGTACCATCCCTCTACCCCCAATTGCGCCCCCAGGGAAGCTATGAAACATCTCTCGGGATATTGAGCAGGGTCGGCTGGGTGGCAGGCGTCATCTCAAAATCGGGATTCATGATCGGCTGCGGGGAAAGAGACGAAGACATACACGGCCTCCTGGAAGATCTGGCCGCGGCCGGATGTCAGAACGTCACCATCGGCCAGTATCTCCAGCCCACTCCCGACCACTGGCCGGTCCGGAAATACTATCATCACGATGAATTTGCCGCCCTCGGACAGGCGGCCCGGGCCATGGGTTTCCGCCACGTCGAGGCCGGCCCCCTGGTGCGGAGTTCCTACCACGCCGCGGAAGCGCTGCGGAGGTAGGAACGGTATCCCTCCCCCTCAAAGGGCAGAGCGGGAGAGGGTTAATTTGACGAAGTACTAAAAAGATCATGAGGTGAACGGATGTCGGGAAAAATATTCGACTTGCTTGTCATCGGCGGCGGTCCCGGCGGCCACGCGGCTGCGGAAGAGGCGGCCCGTCACGGGGCCCGGGTCGGCATCGTGGAGAAGGCGCAATGGGGAGGAACATGCACCCACCGGGGCTGTGTCCCCACGAAGGCCCTCCTCGTCTGCAGCGGACACTTCGCCGCCCTGAAAAAGCTCACCCGCCTGGGCATTACCACCGGCGCAACGGGTTATGATTTCAACGCTATCCGGCGTCACCGGGACCAGATGGTCCGGATCGCCGCCCTGGGGGTGGAAAAATCCCTCCAAGACGCCGGCGTGGAGATGATGGCGGGATCAGGGAAGATAGTCTCTCCCGGCAAAGTGGAATGGTCGGACGCCGCGGGGAAGAGCGAGGTTCTTGCGGCCCGCCGGCTAGTCATCGCCTGGGGTTCCGAGCCGGCCCTGCCCCCTTTCCCGATGACGCCGCACCTGTCCGCAGGTCCGCAAGCATCGGCCCCACCCCTCCGGGCTGCCGGAATCACTCAGCCCCCGGCCTCCACTCCCCAACACCCCCCGGCACGGACCTTGACCTCCGACACCTTTCTCCAGCTCGCAAACCTTCCCAAGAGCGTGGTGATCATCGGCGGCAGTGTCATCGGCGTCGAATTTGCAACATTTTTAGCCGAATTGGGGGTGCCCGTACAGATAGTGGAAATTCTTCCGGCCATTCTCCCCTACGAGGAAGAAGAGGCGTCAGCCCTCCTCGGGAAAGAGCTGAACCGCAGCGGCGTGCAGTTCCGGACGTCAACCAAGGTCTTAGCCGTCCACGAAGGCTCGGATGCGGTCTCCATAGTCGCCACCGCCAAAGACGGGCAGCCCATGGAATTAACGGCGGAATACGCCCTTATCTGCACGGGACGGCGGCCGCGCCTGGATGAAGAATCACTGACCAAGATGGGCATCCGCTATGATCGCCGGGGCATC
>DYRD01000315.1 GCA_020718905.1 Syntrophus aciditrophicus
ATTGCCGCTTATCGTGTTGCTCGTGAACGTGCAATTACTGCCGCTATAAACGCCGCCTCCATAAGAAGAATCAGAAGAAGAAGAAGAAGAAGAATTGCCGCTTATCGTGTTGCTCGTGAACGTGCAATTACTGCCGCTATAAACGCCGACTCCATAAGAAAAAGAAGAAGAAGAAGCAGAAGAATTGCCGCTTATCGTGTTGCTCGTGAACGTACTGTAGTCGCCGCTGCGAATGCCGCCACCAGAATGATTGACTTCAGAAGTTGTAGAACCGATACTGTTGTCGCTAATTACCGAATCCTCCACCAGGACGGAGGCCATACCCATGAGATAGGCCCCTCCGCCATCGCCCAGTGCCTGATTGTCCGTGATCACGCAGCCGCTGATGGTAAAGGTCCCCACGTTCCCCGTCTGTTTCAGGTAAATCCCTCCACCGTGTTCCTGGCTGAGGCCGTTCTGGATGGTCAGATTCTGCATAACAAAATCAATCGCATGGCCATTCCCTTCGAGCTTGATGACATACCCGAGTTTCTGTCCATCGAGGATCACCGAACCGACCGCCGCCCCCGGCTCCGTGGTGATGGTAAGCCGGTTCGCCTCGGCGGCGTAGAACCGGAAATTGCCCGCATAGGCGCCTGCCGCCAGGTAGATGGTGTCATCGCCCCCATTATTTCCAGCCGCCGCCAGGGCCCCCTGGAACTCGGAAGGGGTCGTGACATGGAAGTCCATGGCTTTCGCAGGGTCGGCGGCAGCCAGGAAAATGCAAATCAAGGCAAACAGGAAAATGTTCCAAGATGTCTTCATAAGGAAACTCCTTTACTGGGTAGTCAGAATTTCTATGCAATTCTTAAATATTTCAGGGGAAAATGTTGCTGGCAGGTTTCTAAACCAGGATATCGGCGTGTGTCAACAAATATTTTGGAAACGTCAACCGAAAAATGACCCTCTGTGATAACCGAATTTTGACAACCCCGGAGCGAGTTTAATAGTTCGAGATGGCGAGGGTTAAGCATCTGCCGGTTTTATTCGTGCCGGCGGCTGAAACAGGAATCT
>DYRD01000142.1 GCA_020718905.1 Syntrophus aciditrophicus
TTCCTAATCCGCAGGCCCCGCGTTCGAATCGCGGCAGGGGCACCACTTTCTTGTCTCCCTTGTTGAACATGCTGAAAACTGAAATACCTGAAGGATAGTTGATTGACCCCTTTTAGGACGGATAAGGGGGTGCGCTGATAAAAAATGACGATGCGTGAGCATGTACGATTTTGGGCGAGTTTATCCACGGCGGCTGGAAAACTGAAAAACGATGGTCACTCACGGGTGTGAAAGCTTTCATGGAGACCAACCTTCCATCCTCCCCGTTCAAAAAACAACAGGAGCTTCGCGTCATTTTCTGACTTACGGTAACGCAGGAGAATGATCGCCCTGTCTTTCACAACCTCTCCCATGCTCCACCTGCTTTCTTCCAGCACGGTTTTCGGATCAAACCGCGACAGGTAGCCTCCCCAGTATTCCCGGGCGATTTGTCCGCCTTTTGCGAGCTCCTCGTTGATTGCCTTTTCTGTTGCAGGATTCCCCTCCTTTGCAAGCGCCTTGAAAACACTGCCCGCAATGGCACGCTGCGTCCTGGCGGAGAGACCTTTCCACAACGCACTGTAATCACCCCCGGCCATATTCTGAAAAACCGATTCAGCCGCTTCAAGAATCGGCGCGGAATCAGACTTGGGCAGTTCTGAAGCATTCAGGGAAAGACAAAACGGCGCGACCAAAAGCGCAGCAAAAAGACAAAACGATAAGAACCACGGCAGAAAACGCCCGGTTCCTGCCAATAATGAAAAGCGGGTAAGGAGGAACATTTTGTGTCCTTTGAGGCGCTGGCGGGGAATTAAAAAGGGGCTGCAAATGACAGCCCCCAAGAAATTCCAGTTTTAACTTTCGAGCCAATTGCAAAAGTCCCTGTGCGTCATACCGTCGAAAGCGAAGCTTCATGAACACAAAGCTTCGCTTTCGCCGGGGTGACTTAAATAAGCTGCTTTAGCAATTGGCTTATTCTTAATAATATCTTCCCCGGCTGAAGAAGACATTATTTCAGTGATGCGCTGTCGTGGTCTCGCTGGATGCGGCAGCAGCGACGGCCGCGACGGCCGCGGCGGCAACCGCCACTCCGGCGGCAATGGTTCCCGCAGTCACGCCGGCGGCTGCGCCAGCTCCCGCAGCGGCCCCGGCCCCAGCGGCCCCAGCGCCAGCGCCAGCGCCAGCAGCCCCAGCCCCGGCCGCACCGGAACCTCCTGCGGCGCCGACCCCCGCTGCCGCGCCCTGAGCCTGGGCAAAAACACTGACCGGAACGGCAACCGACAGCATGAACAACACCAGAACCGCCAAAGAGCACCGCTTGAACTTTTCCATTACCTGTCTCCTTTCAAAAAGAAAATTTTAGGTTCCTTAAATAACAATCCGAGTGATGTCTTGGAGAGCTTTTCTAGTGTTTCTCTACCTCTCGAATTTCCGTTTGTCAAGAAAAAAAGATTCAAAAACTCACTTCCTAAAAGATCACCTTCAAAGCGCCGCCCATGACGGCCGTGTTCATCAGTATCTGTGTTATGTCTCTGAATTCCCGGAGCCAGGCAATTTTTTCGATCTTTTCCGGCACGATAATCGTGTCGCCCGGTTCGATAGCCCGGATATCCTCGCCGAAATTTGCCATCTCCCAGCGGTTACGGGAGGCGCTCCAGTTAAAGAAACTGTTTTTTACCTTGAGCGCCGACCCGTCAACCTTCAGGACAAAGGTGTTCTTTTCGTCGGCATTATTGGCAAGTCCACCGGTCAGGCCTATATAATCGTCGTAATCCATCCCGTCCGAATAGATGTAGCTGCCCTGCGACATGACCGCCCCGGTCACGGTCACCACGTTGTTTTTAGGAGGGAGGAAAAGGGTGTCGCCATCTTCGAGTTCTATATCGAAATCGCTTCCCTTGAGGAGCCGCAGATGAGCCAGTTTTATCGTCATCCGCCCGGTTGCCTTTACCCCCCGCAGGTATCGGACAAATTGTCTTTTCTGCTCCAGCTCTGCTTTTTTCCCCGCCACCTCCTCTGTGGACACGGCCGTGGAAATATCCGTGGAGGTAAGCAGTTCGCGCTCCACCCTGTCAGCCATGTCGCTCAGGGCTCTGCGCTGTAATTCCCGGACGGACTCCCGTGTGAAATAGGCGCCCCGCAGATAGGCATCATCATTAACCCCGCCGGCACGCGCAATCAGATGGGACAGTTTGTCGCCCCGTGATATCACGTATCGCCCGGGATACTTGAATTTTCCGGAAAGGGTTATGTACTTCTCGGCGCTCCATTCGGAGATGGCCTTGATGAAAATCCGGTCGTATGCCTTCAGCGGCTGGTTGTGCGCCGGATCTCCGGCAAGCGCCCGGCCGAGGTTTATCTGCCGGTGAACAACCTTCATGCTGTTGTCCTTGTCTATCGTCCGCGAAGATATCTCCGCTTCCTGCAACGACGCCGACTCCAGTACGTTTCCCGCCGCGAAAACCAGATCCCGCACCGTCATGTTGTCGGCCAGGGGGTAGATCCCCGGCTTCAGCACATCCCCCTCGATGGAGACGTTCTTCTTGTAAACCTTCTCCCAGATCGAGTGGACAACAAGATTGTCCAGATCGCGCAGCGCGACGTTCTGCTTTGGATCACCAGCCAGCGCCGCGCCGATGTTTACCCGGATCAGCGTGCGTTCCTTCGTCTTCCAGTCGGTGCGGTAGAGCTCGGCCTCTTCCATCAGCGTGTCGCGGGTCTGTCCGCCCGCCTTGAAGACAAGGTCGCTTATCCGCATTTCTTCAGTCAATACGAACTGGCCCGGGTTTTTGACCTCTCCCTTTACCGAGGCAAATTCCCGCCACTTTTCCTCGTAAAGCGAATGGATGATGATCTTGTCCTCATCCTGAAGCAGGATATTCTCCATCCCGTTTCCTTCCAGGGCAAGGGCAACATTGAAATATATCGTGGAGAATTCTTTGTTTTTATTGACCCTGACAATCTCGCCCTTCTTCATGTAGGCATTTTTCGTCAGGTCGCCGGCAGTCCGCAGGGCATCCTTTATTCTTGTTCCCTCCTCCAGATCGTAGCGGCCCATCTTGCGGACCTCGCCGCTTACCGTGTAATAGGGTTTATCCTTGAAGAACCATTTGCTGAAGATAAAGATGGTGTCCAGCCGCTGCAATTCCAGATTGCTCTCCGGCGTATTCTTCAAAAGCAGGTCGCCGAGATTGAACGGCACCAGCACAGGCTCCATGGAAGGCGGGCGCAGGCGTTTGATCAGCGCGTAGTCAAAAAAAGTGTCCGGAAGCAGATCGTCGGCGTTTTTCAAAATATCCCTGAGACGCATTCCCCCGGTCAGCGCGTATTTACCGCCGCGCTTGACGTTTCCGGTCAGATTGACAACGTTGAAATCCTTTTCCACAATCGAGAACACCTTGACGATGTCGGCATCGTGCAGGAGGACGGATTTTGCCTTCAGCAGATTCTTGTCGTCGATGTCCATCACGATCTTCTTTTCGTTCTTGACGGTGCGTTCCACCTGGATCTGCTGGGTGTAGGCGGTGGGAATGATACCCCCGGCCAGATCGATCAGCATCTCCAGCGAGTAATCCCCCTTGAACTCGTACAGGGCGGGGCGCTTCACATTGCCGGCTATTCCCGCGTAAGCTCCGATAACCGGGACAAAGACGATGTCGCCCGCCTGCAGAATCACGTCATTGGACTTGTCGCCCTTCAAAAGAAGGTCATAGAGGTCGTACGTCCTGATTATTTTATCTTTTCTCTTCAACTGGATGTTGCGCATCGTCCCGATTTCCGACGGACCACCGGCAAGAAGCAGGGCATCCGTGATCGTCGCAAACGCGCCGATGGTGTAAGCGCCCGGCCTGCGGACATCGCCGAGGACAAAAACCGGGATTGTCCGAAGCGCACCCATCGTGACATCGACTTGTGTTCCGGTCATCTGCTCGGCCTGCTTGATCAGCGCCCCAGACATCTCCTCGAAGGTCATCCCTGCCACGGTAAGGGGCCCGATTCCGGGGATTTCAATCTTGCCGTCGCGGTTGACGACAAGCTTGTAGGAGGCGTTCACCCGACCCCACAGCGTCACCTTCACCTCGTCGTCGGGACCGACGACATATTGAAGCGGCACGGGGATGTCCTTACGCTGCGTTATCACGTTTACGGCCGCCTCGCGGAAAAAGTCATAGCCAAACGGTCGCAGATCAAGAGAAATTTCCTGATATTTCCCGGCCACCTGTGCCCGCTGAAAGAGCGACTCCCCTGTCTGCTCAGTCGATACCACCCGTTTCTGTTCCTGTTTACCCGCCGCATCACCTGTCTTTGCATCCACGGGAGGCGCCCCATCCTTGGCCTTTATCTGCTCCTTCAGAAGCTCCTGTCCCCTGGCAACCTCTTCCGGCGAAATGCCCTTGAATTCGGGTTTTACCTTCAGGGCCTCCACGGCTTCCGGGGTAAGCTTCCCACCGGTCTTGCCGAGTTCCTGGGCAATCGCCCCTTTCTGCTCCGAGGTCAAGTTCGGCAAAATGGCCGAATCAGGAGAAAGCTGGCCACCGTTTTTTTTCAGTTCCGCGGCAATTTTCTCCTGTTGCTCCGGGGTAAGATTAAAGGAAGACGCCGTCTGGGCCGTCGCACAAACAGGCAGCAGGCCAGAAACAATGATTCCAGTGACCAGCAGAACCTTGAAAAATGACTTCATTTTTAACGATTTATCCGTTTTCATACCGCGCATTTTCAGATGACCCCTCTATTTGAAATCCCGTGT
>DYRD01000143.1 GCA_020718905.1 Syntrophus aciditrophicus
GAAACAAGTCTGCTTGATACTGGTCCAGGAAGCCTCGACAGGATTGAGACGGTGGATGACCGTATCATTGGCGGGACCGACACCGATTCTGTAGGTGGTCATTTCCTCGCCGAAAATATTCTTGTCCTTCATCGGCCGGGGGACGACGGTGAGATCCAGGGGGGCGCCGGCGCGACTGACGGTAAAGACCAGCGGTTTACCGTCGCTGGCGGATATCTTCTCCGCCATCAGATCCCAGCGGACAACCTTGTCGCCGTCTATGGACTGCACGACGTCATGGGCCTTGATTCCCGCTTGATAGGCCGCAGACCCTTCCTTGACGTTGCCGATGGCGGTCGTGAGCACCGGTACGCCGACCATGTAGACCACGGCGAAAATAAGTATGGCCAGGATGAAATTGAAGGCCGGTCCCGCCGCGACGATGGCGATCCTTTTCCATACCGATTGTTGACTGAAGGAGCGCTGCTGCTCTTCCGGGGTCAGCCCTTCCTCATCCCCTTCCCCGAGGAGTTTTACATATCCCCCGAGGGGAATCAGGGACAGGAGGTATTCCGTTTCACCGATCTTTTTACCGGCTATTTTCCTTCCGAAACCGAGGGAGAATTTCAGAACCACCACCTTGAAATATTTTGCCATGAGGAAGTGTCCCAGCTCATGGGCGAAAATCAGAATCCCCAGAAGAACGATTACGGATACTATGCTTGTGCCAATCAATCTCGTCTCTCCTTTATATTCTTCATTGCCCCCTCCCTCGCCTCACTGTCGGCATTGATAATATCTGCCAATGCCGGGGAAAAAACGGGAAGGTGGGCGTTCATTACACTTTTTATCACCGAGGCGATATGGATAAACCGGATTTCTTCATCCAGAAAAGCCTGGACGGCGACTTCATTTGCCCCGTTGAGAACGGCGGGCATTGTCCCTCCCGTCTTTACGGCGCTACATGCCAGGGCAAGACATGGGAACTTTTCTTCGTCGGGGGAACGGAATTCCAGGGTCGATGGGGCACGGAAGTCCATAAACGGACCCTCCCGCGGAAGTCTTTCGGGCCAGGACAGGGCGTATGCAATCGGGATGCGCATATCCGGCTTTCCCAACTGGGCGATGACCGATCCGTCCCAATATTCAACGAACGAATGGACGATGCTCTGGGGATGGACAACCACCTCAATCTGATCAACGGGGACATCAAACAACCAACGCGCTTCAATGATTTCCAGCCCTTTGTTCATCATGCTCGCCGAATCGATAGTTATCTTTTTCCCCATTTTCCAGTTTGGATGCCTGAGGGCCTGGACAGGCTTTACATCCCGCAGGGCGTCCTGCGCCCAAGCGTAAAATGGTCCGCCCGAGGCGGTCAAAATTATTCTTTTCAGCGCCTCGCGGCGTTGTCCTTGGAGGCATTGAAAAACGGCGCTATGTTCGCTATCTATCGGCAGGATCATAACGCCTTTCCTTTTCGCCGCGGCCATGACCAACTCCCCGGCCATGACAAGGGTTTCCTTGTTGGCCAGGGCGACATTTTTCCCTGCTTCAATCGCCGCCAGCGTGGGGATCAAACCGGCCGCTCCCACCATGGACGAAATGACCAGGTCCGATTCCGGAAGGGATGCTACTTCGCAATAACCTTGGGGGCCATGAACTATCGCCGTCCCCGTTCCTGATCCCGAGAGCTCGCGCAGCCTGTGGGCGTGTTCTTCATCATAAACGGCAACCAGCCGGGGCCGGAAGATTTCGATCTGTTTCTTCAGGAGGCGGATGTTTCTGCCCGCCCCCAGGGCTTTCACTGCATACCTTCCCCCCTGGGACGCGATAACGTCCAGAGCCTGCACACCGATGGACCCCGTCGATCCAAGTATGGAAATAATATTCATGAAATGAAATAATAACGGTAATAATAAACGAAAGGGGCAATGAAGAGCAGGCAATCCAGCCGGTCCAGGATCCCTCCGTGACCGGGCAGCAGGGTCCCCGAATCCTTCACGCCGGCCGTCCGCTTCAACACCGATTCACACAAATCCCCAAGCTGTCCGAGGATACTGCCCACTACGCCCAAGATGAGGGCATGTAAGTAAAACAGCTTCGGGAAAAAAAACCAGCTGAAGATTAGACAACCCAGCGCGCTGCCGATGATCAATCCCACCGTTCCTTCCACGGTCTTGCCGGCGCTCACGAGGGGGATAAGCTTATGTCGGCCCCAGGTCCGTCCGACGTAATAGGCGGCAATGTCACCGGAAAACGCCAGGACGATGACAAAGAATATCCACAAGGCTCCCTGATCGCCCCTGCGGAGCCAGATGAAGTAGGAAAGGAGCATGGGCACATAGAGGGTTCCGAAGAGAATTTTCATCACCGGCAGGAGGTCGTAGTGGTCCTGCCTGATTCTCAAGAGGTATAATATGAACACGATCAGGGTGGAAAAGGCGATGACGCCGAGGAGCAGCTCCGCAGTACTCCCATAAAACACCATAGGAATCACCAGGGCGAGGAGGAGTGTTTGCGCCTTTTCCCTTTGCAGCGCCGGGGCAAAGGCCATGGTGTTGTATTCATGAATCCCCAAGAGGATCGCCGCCATAATCACGACGAAGAATATCTCCGGGGAACCCCAGGCAATTATGGAGAACAGGACGGGTAATATGACTATGGCCGTTAACCAACGTTTGACATGGGCGTTCAATCGACTTTTTGCCTCCGCAACTGATCACTGGTAAAACCGTATCTTCTCTCCCGCTGCTGATAATCGGCAATAGCGGCAAAAAGATCCTCCTTGCCGAAGTCGGGCCAGAGGACGTCGGTAAAGTAGAATTCCGTGTAGGCCGATTGCCACAGCAGGAAATTGGAAATACGGTATTCGCCGCTCGTCCTGATGAGCAGATCCGGGTCCGGCATCCCGGCGGTATAGAGATAGCTGGCAAAGCTTGCCTTGGAAAGGGCGTCGGCATCGAACCGTCCCTCCTTGGCATCTTTGAGAATGCGACGGACGGCCTGGAGGATTTCATTCTGTCCCCCGTAACTCAAGGCAAGATTGAGAACCATCTCCTTGTTCTCCGCCGTTCTCTCCATGGTTTCCTGAAGAAGATTGCGAACGGGCTCCTGAAGGGAGTCGATATCGCCGATGGTAGCGAGCCGGATGCCGTTCCGGAGCATTTCGTCCAGTTCGGAGCGTAGATATTCCCGCAGTATCTTCATCAAGGCCTTGATCTCCTGGTCCGGCCTTGACCAGTTCTCGACGGAAAAGGCATAGAGGGTCAGATACTTTATCCCGATCTCCCGACACAGTCTGACGGTTCTCTGTACCGCCTCCACGCCCTTCTGATGCCCCATGATTCTTCCGAGGGTATGATTCTGCGCCCAGCGACCGTTCCCATCCATAATGATGGCAATATGCCGGGGAAGTTTATTCAAATCTATATCTGTCATCATGGAAACCATTTTCTGGAACTATGCAGATCTCTCACAGCATGAGCAGCGATGCTGCCAAAGGGGTTTCTATAATCTGAAAGGGATGTGAATTCCTTGTATTTCGCCTAACACATAGCCCCTGACTTGGCAAGATAACTTTGCGGCCTCACAAAAGGTCCGGATGTGGCGCTGCGCCCGCTCCCATATGAACAATTTCTGGCTTTTTAAGGGTTTATCAACTTAAAAAAGGGGGAGTTTCTCAACTCCCCCCAGCGTTTGTTTTCCCTTCTAAAGACAGGGCTATATCTCCATAATTTCCTTTTCCTTAGCCGCAAGGACCAGATCCGCCTTCTCTATGTATTTATCAGTCCTTTTTTGAACATCGTCTTGGGCGGTAAACATTTCATCCTCGGATATCTTATTATCCTTCTTCATGGTTTTGAACTGTTCATTGGCATCGCGACGGGCGTTTCTCATTTTTACCTTGCCCTCTTCCGCCATCTTCCTCACAACCTTGACGAGATCTTTTCTTCTCTCTTCCGTAAGCGGTGGTATTGATAAGCGAATGAGTTTACCGTCGTTGGAGGGCGTCAATCCGAGCTCCGATTTCTGAATTGCCTTCTCGATGGCACCGATGACACCGGTGTCCCAGGGGGAAATGATGATCAACCGGCTTTCGGGAACGGACAGGCTGGCGACCTGATTCAGAGGCGTCGGAACTCCGTAATAACCAACCTTGATGCCGTCCAGCAGGGCAAGGGACGCCCTTCCCGTTCTGACTTTACTGAAGGCCTTTTCAAGGAACTCCAGTATCTTCTCCATATTATCTTTCAATTCTTCGTAGATAGCTTCCTTCATGGACCTAACCCTCCACCAGCGTTCCTATTTTTTTACCGCAAATCACTGCCTTGATATTACCTGTTTTTTTCAGATTAAAAACGACAATTGGCAGTCCGTTTTCCCGGCACAAAGAAATGGCTGTTGCATCCATTACTTTAAGGTTCTTAGCCAATACTTCGTTATAATGCACTTTTTCAAACATTACGGCATCCGGGTTACCCACCGGGTCGCGGTCGTAGACGCCGTCCACCTTGGTCGCCTTCATGATTACTTCCGCCCTGATTTCCACCGCCCGGAGCGAAGCCGCCGTATCGGTCGTAAAAAAAGGGTTTCCCGTTCCCCCGGCAAAAATGACGACCCGTCCTTTTTCCAGATGGCGAATCGCTCGGCGTTGGATATATGGTTCGGCAATCTCCTGAACCCCCAGGGCGGACTGAACCCGCGTCTGGACGCCGATATGCTCGAGGGCGTTCTGCAAG
>DYRD01000144.1 GCA_020718905.1 Syntrophus aciditrophicus
CCGCAATGTTTTGTGGTTATTTGCTATCTCCATCAGTTTGTCGTAATCCCAATTGCAAGAAAGCCGTAACGTGCCTAACACCAGGATCTTCCAGAGATCCATACCCCTGCGGCCATTATTTGCGTCCACACCTTCAGGGATCAAATCGCACAGGGCTGTAAATACCGCATCCCGGACTTTACGATTGCAATAAATCGTGTCCTTCCGGTAAGCGTGCGTGCATCTGGTGAAGGGTTTGGAATAAGATGGTTGCCCTGGGCGGAGGAGGGCGGCCATGAGAGCAAAAGCGACAGACGACCAAGCGTCGGATATTCAAAAGGTGCGAGGGCAATTCGAGAGGTGGCGGAAGAATCGGACGGAGCGCCGGATACCACGACATCTGTGGAATGCGGCGGCCAGTCTGTGCGGGCAACATTCCATTCCTGAAGTGTCCCGCGCATTAGGTCTGAATTACAGCGATCTGAAGCGCCGCGTTGAGCAGTGTTCTGAACCCTCAACGGACTTCGGGGCAGAGTTCGTGAGCGTTGATCTGCCGGCGGTTATGGGTCAGCCGGAATGGGATCTGGAAATGGAGCGGCCGGATGGGCTGAAGATGAGGATCCGGTTCAAAGGGCCGAGCCCTGTTGACCCATTGAGTCTGGCCGAGGCGTTGTGGAGGTGCGGACAATGATCCAGACTGCGCCTCAGATGCGGATTTTGGTGGCAGTCATGCCCGTGGATTTCCGAAAAGGGATCGACGGGCTGGCGGCCATTTGCCGAGACAGGCTGAAAACAGACCCATTTTTGGGCCATGTGTTCGTGTTCCGCAACAAGAGCGCCACAGCCATAAAGATCTTAATGTATGACGGGCAGGGATTCTGGTTGTGCCAGAAGCGCTTGAGTTCAGGCAGGCTTCGATGGTGGCCCGACAAAGGGGAGGCCCCATTGAGCCGCCTTGCCGCCCATGAACTGCAGGTGTTGATATGGAACGGAGACCCCAAAAGGGTCCAGATGGGTCCAGAGTGGAAAAAAATCCAATCATGATGAAAAAATCGGAAAAAGTGGGCCTTACCCCTTGCGTTCGGCTGCATCATGTGTTATTTTCTTCCTATGGACCTGGGAATCACATACAGAGGAAGAGTCGCTACCACAGAGGATGTGGCCTTCATCAAGGGGATCATGGCAGAACATCCCAACGACAGCCGGTACAGTTTGTCGCGCAGGCTTTGCCGGGCATGGAACTGGGTGCAGCAAAACGGAGCCCTCAAGGAGATGGTATGCCGGGGATTTCTCCTTCAACTGCATAGGGCAGGCCACATCCAGCTGCCGGCCAAGCGATGCACCCCCAACAACCCTCTGGTCCATCGAAAAAGACCCCCTCGTGTAGAAGTGGATCAAACCCCCATATCGAGGAAATTGGGGGAAATCCTTCCCATCCAATGTTGCCAGGTTCGACGCACACCGATGGAGAAGCTCTTCAACTCCCTCGTGGAACAGCACCATTATCTGGGGTATATCCATCCGGTAGGGGAGCATCTCAAGTATATTGTCTTTGCCGATAGCCGACCCGTCGCCTGCCTGGCATGGTCCTCGGCTCCGCGCCACATCGGCTGCAGGGACCGTTTCATTGGATGGTCTCAAAAGGACCGGCAACAACGCCTCCATCTGATCGCCTACAACCTTCGATATGTCCTTCTTCCATGGGTCACCGCCCCCCATCTGGCCTCGCACGTGTTGGGCAAAATGGCCCGGATACTCTCCTCAGACTGGGAAAGCGTCTTTCACCATCCCCTCTATTTTATCGAGACCTTTATAGATGAAACCCGTTTCACAGGGACCTGTTATCGGGCCGCCAACTGGGTGTATCTGGGCAAAACCACCGGAAGGGGGAAAAACGATCAAACCAACAAACCCAACCGCTCTCTCAAGGCAGTTTACGGACTCCCCTTGCATCGGAATTTTCGCCGCTATCTGTGCGGAGGCCAGTCATGAAAGGCCCCGAACGCATGGAGGTAAATCCTGAACAACTCAGAGACCTGCTCAAACGGGTGAAGGGAGCCCCAGGGGTAAGCACAGAGGATTATGCCCTTATCGAGGCCATGGCGGAGACCGTTCTGTTTCTCAGCCAGGCCGTAGTAAACAAAACCGCCTCCATCCGTCGCCTTCTGCGCATGATCTTCGGAGCATCCACCGAGAAGAAAAAAAACATCATCAAACCTTCCGACAACCCCCCGTCCGGCGACCCCAACGATAAGAGCGACTCGGAACCGGACACACCCACGGCAAATCCTGACAACGGAAACGGCGACAAACCCTCTGGAAAAGCCAAGGGCCACGGTCGCAATGGGGTCTCGGCTTACCGTGGCGCTCAAAAAATCTTTGTCCCCCACCAAACCCTCAAACCCAAAGACCCCTGCCCCGAATGCCCCAAGGGCAGGGTCTATGAATTGAAAGACCCGGCAGTCCTCCTCAGGATACTTGGCAAACCTCCTCTGGACGCCACGGTTTATGAACTGCAAAGGCTCCGCTGCAACCTTTGTGGAACTGTATTCACTGCCGAGCCTCCAAAGGAGGCCGGCCAAAACGTCTATGATGAGTCCGCAGGGACCATGGTCGCCCTGCTCAAATACGGAAACGGCTTCCCCTTCTACCGGCTCGAACAGCTCCAGAAAAGCCTCGGGATTCCCATCCCCTCATCCACCCAGTGGGACCTGGCAGAGAAAGGAGCCGACCGGATTCATCCCGCCTACCGTGAGTTGCTCCGGCAGGGGGCACAGGGCGACATCGTCCACAACGACGATACCACCATGAAGGTCCTTGCTCTCATGGGCAACGACTCGGAAGATCAGAATATCCGCAAAGGCGTCTTTACCTCCGGAATCGTTTCCCTGTCTGAGGGCCACAAAATCGCACTGTTCTTTACCGGAAGAAACCATGCCGGTGAAAACCTTCAAAATGTTCTGGAAAAGCGATCCCCTGACTTGGATCTCCCCATCCAGATGTGCGACGCTCTGTCAAGAAATGTCCCAAAGGACCTTCGCACCATCCTGGCCAACTGTCTGGCGCATGGCCGGAGAAAGTTCGTGGACATTATCCCCTCATTCCCTGACCAGGCAGGCCATGTCATCGATGTCCTGGCACAGGTATACAAAAATGACCAGACCGCAAAGGAGCAAAACCTGTCCCCACAAGACAGACTCTCATTCCATCAGCGATACAGCGGGCCTCTCATGGAAGAACTCAAACAATGGTTCACGACCCAGATCGAGGAAAAACAGGTCGAGCCGAACTCGGGGATTGGCAAAGCCATTCGCTATATGCTCAACCATTGGGAGCCCCTGACCCTTTTCCTCCGAAAGGAAGGGGCGCCATTGGATAACAATGTCTGCGAGCAGGCCCTCAAAAAAGCCATCCTCCACCGCAAAAACGCCCTGTTCTATAAAACCGAGCACGGGGCCTATATCGGGGACATGTTCATGAGCCTCATCCATACATGCAGACTGATGGACATCAACCCCTTCGATTACCTCATTGCCCTCCAACGGCACTCCTCGGAGGTTTTCAAACACCCCCAAGACTGGATGCCCTGGAATTACCAGCTCCAACTGGACCCAGATTCTGCATAGGCCGCTGACCAGGGCACCTTTATTTACCCTCCCCCATTCGCCATACGTCCGTCCCCGAAGCGGTCCAGCGCCTGGACCGCTCTCCCGGGCACACCCTCAGCCACTACTGTGCATCCGTGCCGGAAGGACACGATCCTCTGCCCGCACGACATGGACTGGGACGGAACCTACATTGTGGATGATGACCTCAAAAACATTTTTTCAAAGCTGCCTTCCGGCGTCCGCCTGGAAGTGCTGCTGGATTCCTGCCATTCCGGGACCGGAACCCGCGAGGCTGCAGCCCTGCTTTGCCTGCCGCCGGAACATGCGATCAGACAGCGGTTTTTGATTCCTCCCGTTGATATTCTCTGTCGGCAGTCGGGTGAAGACGATCTGAAACTTCAAAAAATCGGCAGATCGGACAATCCCCAGACCCATGTTCTTTTCTCCGGCTGCAAAGATAACCAGACGTCCGCCGATGCCTACATCAGCGGCACTTACAACGGCGCCTTCACCTATTATTTCTGTAAAAGTCTCCGAGATGCGCAGGGGAACCTTTCCCGATCCGACCTGCTCAAGCGGCTCCGGGCGTCTCTGAAATATGAAGGATACGACCAGGTGCCTCAGCTTGAGTGCGCGAGTGCAAGGAGAAAGAAGCGGATCTTGGAGTAGAGGAGCGCTGAACGATGCACCAGGCTTTGAGCTTTAGAAACGGAAATATGGATTGTCCCCCAGAATATTTTTTTTCCAGAATGACCTTGACCTCTGTCAGGTAATATGGGAAAAGATAGGCTGGCTCATCGCGGATTAACGTGAAGACAGCACGCCCGCGCCGGGTCTTCCCCGTCGATGGAGAAAGTTTTCCATATAGATATCATTATGTTATCCCCCTATTTTCACCGGAGCCATATAGGGGGAGGTGAATTTTCACGTTAATCCGCGAAGACCCGATAGGCTGAGTTACTTTAGTTGCCAACGTCCCTCATGACCTATGATTCGGAGTCAGATCATGTACGCACAACGCTTAATTGTTGAAACCGATCATTCGGGTTCGCCAAAGCATTTCCCGAAACTCCCACCCAACAAACAGCTGGAGATGATTTTCCTGGTACTTGACGACACTCAGGGTGA
>DYRD01000145.1 GCA_020718905.1 Syntrophus aciditrophicus
CGGATAATAAAGAACAGGCCGACAACCTGAGAAGGAAGCTCAAAGATCGCGGCATCTTTCTCCTCAATATCATGTCCTCCCCGGGTGCGGGGAAAACGAGTCTCATCCTCAGGACTATCGAGCACCTGAAGAACGAATTCCACCTCGGCGTGCTGGAGGCGGACATCGACTCCACGGTGGATGCCGAAAAGATCGTAGCTGCCGGTATACCGGCCGTACAGATCAGGACGGGCGGGTTTTGCCACCTGGACGCGGGTATGGTCATGAAAGGCCTGGGCGCCCTTGATCTTTCGGTCCTTGACCTGGTTATCATTGAGAATGTGGGCAACCTCGTATGTCCGGCTGAGTTTGACACGGGCGCGATCAAAAACGCCATGATCCTGAGCGTTCCCGAGGGGGATGACAAACCCCTGAAATACCCGCTCATGTTCAACATCTGCGATATTTTGCTCGTAAACAAGATAGATTATCTGGGTTTTTCGGATTTCCACATGCAGACCCTCCAGGACCGGGTCCGCACCCTGAACCCCCGCCTAACCATCATGGAAGTTTCTTGTAAAACAGGAGCGGGAATTGATATGTGGTCGGCATGGCTGGCGGGAGAAATCAATAAAATAAAAAGCAAAGGAAGCATCGACGATGAATGATGAAGCCTATTATAAATTGGCAAAAGTCCTGGATACCTTGCCCAACGGTTTTCCGGCCACGGAAAGCGGCGTGGAGATCAAGCTTCTGAAGAAGATATTCGCTCCGGAGCAGGCAGCTCTCTTTTGTCGGCTCCGGCTGACATTTGAGACCTCCGAGCAGATCGCAGCGCGGACAGGACTGCCGCTGGAAGGTCTGGAGAAAAAGCTGGTCTCGATGGCCGCCGGGGGGCAGATATTCATGATCAAGATGAACAAAATACGTTATTTCAGGATGTTGCCATGGATTTTCGGAATCTATGAGTTTCAGCTTACCTGCCTCGACAAAGAGTTTGCCTTATTGCACAAAGAGTATGAACCTTTTTACCATCGGCAGTTCTTCTCACAAAAACCGCAACTCATGCAAACACTTGCTATTGAAGAGACCATTCCCGTCCATCAGGAAGCCCTGCCTTACGAAAAGGTTTCGACGATTATTGAAAACAATCACTCCTTCCTCGTGAATGAATGTATCTGCAAAAAAGAGCGGGGTTTACTTGAGCATCCCTGTGACAGGCCAATGGAGGTGTGTATTTTTATTGCCCCCCTCCCCGGGGTTTTCGACAAGTCCCGCACCGGACGTGTCATCACCAAAGGGGAAGCTTATGAATTATTGAAGAAAACAGAAGAGCAGGGGCTTGTCCACCTGACGAGCAATGTGCAGTTCGGACAGATATTTATTTGCAACTGCTGCAAATGCTGTTGCGGTGTGCTCAGGTCGATCAATGAATTCGGCATTCCCGCCCCCCTGGTTATCAATTCCCACTATTACGCCGAGATCAGTACCGATAAATGCAGCGGTTGTGGAATCTGCGCCGATGAACGTTGCCAGGTAAATGCCATCGCCGAAGAGGAAGATGGCTACCGGATTGTTCCGGAAAGGTGCATCGGTTGTGGACTGTGCATCAGCGCCTGTCCCATGGAAGCGATCCGGCTCGTTCACAAAGATCATGCAGAGATTGCCCCGCCTCCTTTAACCGAGGATGCATGGTTCGGGGAGCGGGGGGCTTCGCGAGGCGTAGATTTTTCAAAATTCAGGTAACAGTGAACAGATTCTTGTGAATAATTACGCACTGCCTTGAACATGATTGCCGCGTTTATCAGCCCGTCAAAGATCATTTTTGTCATTGTTGAATTGATCAACAGCTATGCGGCGGTCTACTATGGCAATTTCCTGTATTTTTATGTGCGGGACCGTTTCGGGTTCAGCGGATTCGAGAATCTGCTTCTTGCTGCGCTCAGCGGGTTTGTCTACGTTTTCGCCGCATGGCAGGGCGGGGCGTTTGCAGAACGCTACGGTTACGTGCGGGGTCTTTATACCGGGCTCATCGGCGTCGTCGTATCCCTGGCGGCGGGATTGCTCTGTGCTTCCGTTGTGGGGCAGGTAATTGTTTTTGCGGCCTGGACGGTTTCCATTTGTTTTACCTGGCCCGCCCTGGAGGCCATCGTCAGTGAAGGCGGCACTGCCCGGCTATCCGATCTGGTGGGGATATTTAACGTCACTTGGGCGGTAGCCTACTTTACTACCGGGCTCCTGCTGGAGCGCCTCGGGATGGCAAGCCTTTTCTGGTTTCCCCTGTGTCTGGTGGCCCTTGAGGTGGTGCTGGTTTTCCTTGCCCGTCGTTTGCGCCAAAGGGAAGCAACCGCCCTGCCTGTTATGACCGAGGAAACGGAGGCGGGCAGGCCGACCGATTCCCGGCGGCTCCTACGCATGGCTTGGCTGGCTAACCCCCTCTCCTACGTCGCTATAAACACGGTGTTACCCCTGATCCCGTCCATTTCTGACGGCCTTGGTTTGTCCACGGGGATCGCCGGAATCATCTGCTCATTATGGATGTTCGCACGACTCGCCGCCTTCGCCATCCTCTGGCGCTGGACGGGATGGCACTATCACGTCACATGGCTTATCGGGGCCTTCGCCGTCATGGCGGTCTGCTTTGCCGGGTTTGTCCATTCCCGGTCCGTGGCCATGCTGGTGGCCGCACAGGTAGGCTTCGGCCTGTCGGTCGGCCTCATCTACTACTCGTCGCTCTTCTATTCCATGCATGCCTCGGAGGAAGAAGGGGCCCACGGCGGACTGCACGAGGCGATGCTCGGGGCCGGGCTGTTTGTCGGGCCCGCCTGCGGCGCCTCCTCCCTGTTGCTCTTCCCGTCCCTGGCGGTCGCCACATGGCCGGTGACGGGATTGCTCGTCGCCGGGCTGGCGGGACTTGCCTGGATGGGGCGATACGAGAAGAGAGCGATCGGATTATCTGATCCTCCCCAAGATGATTATTTAACCCCACCCCCACCCTGACCATCCCCCTTGGTGGGAGGGAAGTTATTAATATCCCTACGCTTCTGAGGATGGGACATATGCAGGCTCTTCCGTTTCTGAGGAGGGGACATATGCAGGCTCTTCCGTTTCTGAGGAAGGGGAGGCATTAAGATTCCCTTCCCTTCAAGGGGGAGGTTATGATGGGGATGGGGTAATATCCGTCGGCCACAGGGCATCCCTCAGTCCCGAGGAGCGCTCGATTCTTCGGGAGACGGCCTTGAGAAAACCATCCTCCCGGCCCCAGACAGTTACGTCCCGGCGGGCTCTGGTGAGGGCCGTATAGATCAGTTCCCTGGTCAGGAGCGGGGTGTCCCGGTCGGGAAGGAGGCACAGGACCCGGTCGAACTCCGAACCCTGGCTTTTATGGACGGTCATGGCGAAGACCGTTTCGTAGGACCCGAGGCGGGAGGGCAGGATTTTCCGGAATGTCCCCTCCGGGGTGGGGAAAAAGACCCGGGGTTCGTTCTGACCCTCCGGATCGGGGAGGACGATGCCGATATCGCCGTTGTAAAGACGGGCCGTGTAGTCGTTGCTGGTGATCAGGACGGGACGTCCGAAATACCACGGCCTGTCCCGGCGGATGATTCTGCGGCGGTGTAGGATCTCTTCCACCAAGTCGTTGATGTGACCGACGCCATAAGGACCTTCCCGCAGGACGCAGAGGATCCGCAAGCGGTTGAAGCGCTCGAAAACGTCCTGGGGGTCGGTGGTAGTCAAATAGCCGGCGAATGCCGCCGTCAGGGTAATTGCGAGTGATTTATGGAGGGCCTCGGGAGCGGGCAGGGTTTGCCAGCGGGCGTCTCCCGCCGGGGCACTTTTCAGGATCCTTAAAGCCCCCGGGCCATCGCCTTCATTTACGGCGCTGCTGACGGCGGCGATCCCGCTCTCGCCGTGGAAGCGGTAATTCCTGAGCAGTTCCACATGACAGTCGGCAGCCGGCGGGACGAACACCTCCGGTCCCCGGGCAGGTATGGATTCCCCCGTGAGGCGCCGGCAGGATGCGGCAAAGGCGGTTGAATATGCCGGATGGTGTCCCCCAGGGCATATATCTCCGAAGACGGCCCCGGCCTCGACGGAGGCCAATTGATCCTTGTCCCCGAGGAGGATCAGCCGGGCGGAAGCCGGGATGGCCTGGACGAGGCGGGACAGGAGGGCCAGATCGATCATGGAGCCCTCGTCGACGACGACTATGTCTACGGGGAGAGGATTATCTTCATGATACCGGGGATGGGAGGCATGAGGGGTGCTGCCCAGGAGACGATGAATTGTGGAAGCCGCCGGCAGGGGTGATTTGACCGCCTCGGGGCCGGGCAGGGCGGCTATCCCTTCCTGAATGGCCTCCTGCATCCGGGCCGCCGCCTTGCCCGTCGGGGCGGTCAGGGCGATCCGCAGCGGTTTGTCGCCGTGTTGTTCGCCGAGGAGGGTCAGGATCTTGGTGATGGTGAAGGTTTTCCCCGTTCCCGGTCCACCGGAAATCACGGCGAAGGACTTGACAGCGGCTGTAAAGGCGGCAACTTTCTGCCAGTCTGTTGCCGTGGCGGCGGCTGCGGGGGGGAACAGGCGCTGGAGACCATCCCGCAGGCGGTCTTCATCAAGCGCCGGCGGCTCCGCCTCCATCCTTTGCTTCAGGATCGCCGCCAGGCTGTTTTCGTAGTCCCAGTAGCGGTAGAGATAGAGCCGGCCCTTCTGGTCTAGGATCAGCGGCTTT
>DYRD01000044.1 GCA_020718905.1 Syntrophus aciditrophicus
ATAGAACAATCCTCCCACTTATGCACCTGTCCAGTTTTGCCATACCCGCTCTCTTCATCAGAATGCTGCGCCCGGCGTAGGCCTCGGCGATCCACATGGCATGGGTGATGACAATAATCGTATGTCCAAGCTGGTTGAGCTGTTTCAGCATCTCCATGGTGTCCCGCTGGTGGCAATAATCCAGTCCCGTCGTCGGTTCATCAACGATTATCACGGCGGGTTTGACGGCCAGGATTGACGCCACCGCCACGCGCTGTCTTTCGCCCCGGTTGAGGAGGAAAGGATTTCGCTCCTCAAAGCCGCTCAGTCCCGTGGCGTTTAGAGCTTCCGCAATATTGCGTTCCATGGTCTTGCGGTCCATCCCCAGGATGCGCGGTCCGAAGGCGACTTCTTCCCCGACGGTGGGGGCAAATATCTGATGATCGGGGTTCTGGAAAACATATCCCACCTCTCTGGCCAGCTCTGGACGCCGGTAATGGTTGACAGGACGGCCGCGGACGAGCATGGCTCCCGCTGTAGCTTTGAGGAGGCCGTTGAAATGCTTTGCCAGGGTTGTTTTCCCGGAGCCGTTCTGCCTGAGCAAGGCCACGAAATCCCCTTCATGAATGGTCAAGTCGATGTCCTTCAGGGCATTTATGTCACCGGCCGGATATCGAAATGAGAGGTTGCGAGCCTCCAGGATAACCTTGGCGGGGGCAAGTGCCGACTTTTCCCGGCCTTCCCGACGGTGAGGGCGAAGCAGGCCTCGATTCTCAATCTCCGCCGCCGCCGCTTCCACCGTCAGAGGTTGACCGGTCCAGTTCATCCGCTGGAAGAGGGCGACCGTAGCCAATGGCCTGATGCCGCAGGATTCGATCAGATCTGAATCCGTCAGGATTTCCGCAGGTGCTCCCTTGGCTAAAAGCCGTCCCTCTTTCAAGAGCCAGACCTGATCCGCTTGCACCGCCGCCTCGGCGTCAAGGTCGGTCACGACCAGGGTCCGGTCCCCCGTCCTCAGCCTTCTGATCAGGGAGAGAATATGGCGGCGGCCTTCCGGATCAATATCCGTCGTGGGCTCATCCATGACGAGGATCGGGGTTTCCATTGCCAAAACGGAACCGATGGCCAAACGCTGTTTCTGCCCTCCCGATAGGGTTGCCGTGTCTCTTCGCACCAGTCCCTCGAGACCGACCACCCGCAGGTATGCAATAATTCTCTCTTCCATGGCCGACCTTGGGAGGCACTGGTTTTCCAGTCCAAAAGCCATTTCCAGTTCCACATTGGTTGAGAAAATTTGGGCTTCAAAATCCTGGAGGACGATCCCCACCACCCGCGCCATATCGGAAACGCTGTTTTGGGCTGTTTCCAACCCCTCCGCTACGACCCTGCCCGTGTAATCACCCCGCAGGAAGCGGGGGACGAGACCGTTTATTGCACAGCAGAGGGTTGACTTCCCGGCGCCGCTATGGCCCATGACCATTGTGAAACTGCCCCGGGTCATTTCTCCGGAGATACCCTGTAGAGCCGGTAAGGTCGTATTCTGGTAGGTAAAGGAAAGGCGGTCGAAGAGAATTGATGAAGTCATGACGACCTCATAGGAATAAGCTTCCCCCCATGACCAGGCAAGTTGCCAGCCAGGAGACTACCGTCCATGACAGCCCCGGCACGAAACCGCCCAAGACGCCGAGGATGCATCCTGCCGCCACCAGCCAGGCGCCGATAATGCCTTTCATCGCCGGGTTGGCCCCAGATACGTCCATGACCTCGGGCCAGAAGAGACGCAACTGGTTTTTTGTGACATCGAAAACGGAAATCAGGAGCAATACCCCGATAAGAGAGATGATGAAGTTGTTGATGGTGATGATTTTGGAGATGATCGTGTAAGGGACCATGCCGATGGCGTCGGCAAAGGTGCCGCTGCTGTTCCGGAAATGAAGGCGATGAACAATATATGTGAGCCAGTTGCGGACATTGCTGGCATCCCAGGCATACGTCCCGTTCGAGACGGGCAGGAGGGTTGACCAGAGGGTGTAGGGGAGGTACCCCATGAGAAAATTACCGATGAAAGCGGCTATGGAGACAGGACTGAGGGTGCCGCCGAAGATGTCGCCGATTACATTGCCGATGGCCAGACCCCAGGCCCCCGCCGGTCCGAAAAGAAACCCGAAGGTCATGGGGAACACGCCGGCTACCCGGACCTCGGTGACGCCGGGAATGATGGGAACAACCGTTTTGAAGGCGATGAGGGTGGCTGCATAGATGGCCGCGCAAACCGCAGTAAGAACAATCATCCGCGTGTTCTTCCACATCAGCAGGGCATGTTGCATCTGGCGGACCTCTTCTTTCCGCGTTTAAATCCTGATGGTTATCTTGGCAGCAAAATTAGCCCTCTCCATGCCGAAGGCTTGCCGCTTATCCTTTCCCGGAAGGTGAGCTAGACATTTTTAAAACCTTTTCGAGGCTCTTGTCATAGTCGTATATGTCATCCCGGAAATGGATATGACCGCGGGTGTCAAACCAAGCCGTCAGATAGATTACATAGACAGTGATGGGTTTGGGAAGGTTGACCACCTGCCTTTTTCCTTTTTTTATTTCCGTAAGCAGTCTCGTTTTCGACCACGACGTGTCATCTCTCAAAACCCATTCCCCCAGGTCATAGGGCCTTTCCACCCGGATGCACCCGTGGCTGTACATGCGCTTTGATTGCTGGAAAAGTCCTTTTTGCGTCGTATCATGGAGATAGACGTCAAACTGATTGGGAAACATGAATTTGATCCGCCCCAGAGGGTTAACGCCCGTATCCTGGATCATCCGGTAGGGGAATTTCTTGGGGTTAACCTTGGCCCAGTCGATGGTATTGGGATCGATTTCCTTGGCGTTAGAGCTCCAGTTACTGTAAATGCGAATACGTTTTTTCGTCAGGAAATCGGGGGTTTTCTTAACCTTGGGAATCATTTCCTCCGCAACGATGGAATTGGGGAGATTCCAGGTCGGGTTGAGTTCCAGGTAGGTCATATTGTCCATAAAGACGGGTGTAGGCTGTGCTGCCTTTCCGACGACGGTTTTCATGGACATGACGGTGGTCTGGTTTTCCACGACAAAGAGGCGGTAATCGGGGATGTTCACCATGACATAACGCGGGCCGAGTTCGTCGGGAAGCCAGCGCCATCTTTCCATGTTCCATTCGATCTGGCGGATGCGCTTCTCGACGGTAAAGTTCAATGCCTTTCTCGTTTCTTCATCCATGACGCCGTTTGCATTGAGGCCATGGCGCTCCTGGAACCTCTGCAAGGCCTCTTGCAGGCGGCCGTCGAAGTGATCGTTCAGTACGAGAGCTGCCGCATTGAAATCGCCGGAGATGACCAGCCGGTGTTTGAGGAGGCTAACGGCATGACTGTTGATTCCTTTTTTGAGGGTTGTTTTTCCCGGGATGGCAATCCAGCCGCCATCGGCGGCAATCCGCCGGTAATTAGCCAGTTCCGTCCGCAGCTGAGCGTAAGCCGGATAACGGGGGGGGAGGCTTCTCAGGGCCCCTTCTACATCTTTCTTGTCCAGCGCCTCGGTGAGGACCTGGACGAGATCCACGGAACGGTGATAAGGTATCCATTGATAAAACCATTTTCCCGGGTCGAGCCGTCCTTTGGAAACATGGGTGCCGTAAGCGAAAAAAGCATCGGTCAGCATCATGTCCAGCTCGCTCCATGTTTCCACGGTGACGGAATTTGTTATGTCGTAATGCTGCATAACCTGAGTGAGCAGGGATTCTATCTGATCGATGCGGTAATCAGCGGGATTCAGTCCTTCCCGACCGGATTCTTTGAGGGCCTGCATGAGTCTTTGCGCCTGGTCGGAAACCGCTTCATCGCGACTCCAGGCGGGCTGAAACTGGCGCTCACTGTAAAATCGCTCTCGCAGCGGGACGGTGCCTTTTGCGGACTTTATGGACCCGTTTCCCGTTTTCAGGCGGCTCAGAATGGCCTTTTGGATATCCGTGTAGGTCTGTATTTCCAGAGGGGAGATGCTGTTTGGCGGTGTCAGGAAAGGGGCGGCCGGCGGTACGCGGTTCGGGAGCGTTTTTTGATTGTTTTGAGCCGGCATGTCGGCGGTCCGAGTCTCCAGGGGGATTAATATCCCGATGAGAAGCAGGACCAGCAGGATGGATCTTATGCGGTGATGATACCTCAAGTATGCCATGTGTCCTTTCTCCCCGTCAGCTTAAAATTAAGAAGCCGGGATATAGAGATCCCGGCCCTCTCACGATATGAATCCTTATGACTCAATACAGGGAAAAAGTCAATATAAATAATGGGGTCAGACTTACTTATGGGCGTCGTCCCAGTTGCGTCCGTAACTGACGGCGACCTTCAGGGGAACCCGCAAAACCATGACCTGTTCCATTTCTGCTTTGACCTGGACAATAACAGATTCCACTTCTTCCTCCGGGACTTCAAAAACCAGTTCGTCGTGGACCTGCATGATCATGGCCGCCGTAAGGTTTTGCGGCCGGAGTCTGCCGGCGATACGGATCATGGCCAATTTGATGAGATCCGCCGCCGTGCCCTGAATGGGGGTGTTGACGGCCATGCGTTCGGCAAACTGACGAATGTTGGCATTGGTGTCGTTGATTTCGGGAAGGTAGCGGCGCCGGTTCATCAGGGTGCAGACATAGCCGTCCTGCCGCGCCTGCACCAGGATCTGGTCGAGGTAGCGTTTCACCCCTTCGTATTTGCGGAAATATTCATCGATATAGGCCTGGGCGAGTTTTTGGGTGAGACCGAGCTCCTTGGCGAGGCCGAAGGCACTCATGCCATAAAGGATGCCGAAATTGATGACTTTGGCCTGGCGGCGCATCTCCTCGTTTACCAGTTCGGGAAAGACGCCGAAGATTGTGGCGGCGGTGCGGCTGTGGATGTCTTCACCGGAGTGGAAGGCCTCGATTAGGGTCCGGTCTTCCGAGAGGTGGGCCAGGACCCGCAGTTCGATCTGGGAATAATCGGCGGAGATGAGTCTGTGCCCCGCCGGGGCGATGAAGGCCTGACGGATCCGCTTGCCCTCGATGGTCCGGATCGGGATATTTTGCAGATTGGGATTGCTGCTCGAAAGCCTGCCCGTTGCGGCTACGGCCTGATTATAAGAGGTATGGACCCGTCCTGTCTGCGGATGGATAAGGGCCGGCAGGGCGTCGATATAGGTCGATTTCAGTTTGGAGATGCTCCGGTAGGCCAGGATCTCCGCGGGAAATTCATGATGCCTGGCCAGACTGGAAAGGACATCCACATCGGTGGAGTAGCCTTCCTTGGTCTTTTTCCCTTTGGCCAGCCTGAGCTTGTCGAAGAGAATCTGCTGGAGTTGCTTTGGCGATTGAATGTTGAATTTCTCCCCGGCGAGGCGATAGATCTCCTCTGCCGAAATTTCCAATAACTGTTGCAGTTCCCCGGACATGGTGTTCAAGGGCCCCGCGTCGATGAGGACGCCTTTTTGTTCCATAGCGGCGAGGATGGTGATCAGCGGGGTCTCCAGGTCCCGGAAGAGACCGGTCAACTGGTCCCGGTCCAAAGCTTCGGACAGGGAGGCGGCAAGCGCCAGCACCGCGTCGGCCCTCAGGCAGGCGTAGGTCTCCATTTTATCCACGGGGATGATGTCCGCCGGCAGTTGCTTGACGCCGCTGCCGGCAAGCTCTTTTATGGTCAGGATGCGGCGGTTCAGGTAATCCTGAACAAGATCGGGGAGGTCGAAACTGCGGCGGGAGGGGTTCAGGACATAAGCGCCGACCATGGTGTCGCAGCCCAGGCCGCACAGGGATAGGCCGTTTCTTTCCAGAGCGATCTTGATAGCTTTCAGGTCATGGCCGTGTTTCACTATGGCGGCATTGCCGAGGAGGGGAGCTATCCCTGCCCATACCTGCGCCCGGGTGAGCTGGGACGGCACCCCGGCATACGCATGGCCCAGGGGGATATAGACGGCCTTGCCCGGATGGATACCCAGGGCGACGCCGACAATCGTGGCGCGCATGGCTTCCGGGGAACTCAGGACGAGATCGAGGGAAAAAGACCCGGTGGCGCTGATTTCTTCGATCGCGGCAAACAATCCGGCCTCCGTTAGGATCGTCTGATATTGGCCGGCGAGTTGTTCTTCCCGAATCATCAGTTCCTGGAGGAGTGAAGAAAACTCGAATTCCTTGAAAAGGGCTTTCAGGGTGTCCGTGTCCGGATTGCCGCTGCGGCTGGCGGCCAGGTCGAAAGGGACGTCCTCCTCGGTACGGATCCGGACCAGTTCCCGGCTCATGATGATCTGATCACGGTAACGGCGGATACATTCCTTCGCCTTGGCGTTCTTGATCCGGTCCACATTCCGGAGCACGTTTTCAATGGTTCCGTATTCCTCGATCAGCCGGAGGGCCCCCTTCGGGCCAATCCCCGGTGCCCCGGGGATATTGTCCGTCGCGTCTCCCGTCAATCCCATGATCTCCACCACCTGTGCGGGGGGGACGCCGAATTTCTCTTGCACCGCTGCCGCGTCAAAGACCTTGTCTTTCATCGTGTCGACGATGACGACATTTTCCCCGACCAACTGCATCATGTCCTTGTCTCCCGAGACGATAAAGACCTTCATGCCCTGTTCGGCATAACGCCTCGCCAGGGTGCCGATGATATCGTCGGCTTCGATGACCGGCTTTTCCAGCACGGGGATGGAAAAGCCCCGGACCATTTCCTTTATATAGGGAATCTGGGGGATAAGGGTCTCGGGGATGGCCTTTCTTGTCGCCTTGTAGAGTTCATAGGCTTCATGGCGGAAGGTCGGCCCCTTCACGTCGAAAGCGACGGCGATATAATCGGGTTGCCATTCCTTAATGATCCTGATGAGCATCGTGGCAAACCCGTAGATGGCATTGGTCGGAAATCCCTTGGAGTTGGTCAGGTTCGGGATGGCGTAAAAGGCGCGGAAAACGTAATTATTGCCGTCGATAAGAAACAGTGTGGCCTGGGACGGGGTGTCGGTCATGGTGGTTTGCCTTGCCTAAACATGAAAGCGGGCGTCAATCTTAAAAGTCCTTACCGCCCGCATGTTCAGGATAGCTTCGATGCCCATCCCGTTTTTAAGTTCCGCGATGAAATCTTCCATTGCCGCTGTGGAGGGGGCGATAATGGTGAACCAGACATTGTAATCGTGATTCCGTCGGTAGTTGTGGGTTACATAGGGGGAGGCGTTGACGGCGGCAGTGAACAGCGCCATTTTTTTCTCAGCTACTCTGGCGGCGCAGAGGGCGCTGACGTACCCCAGCATGCGGGGGTCGAAGATGGCCCCGATCCTGCGAATCACCCCGTCGTCCTTCAACTTTTTTACCCTGCTCAGGACATCTTTTTCACCTATGCCGAGTCTGTCCGCGACAACTTGGAAAGGACAGGGAACCAGAGGAAATTCATTCTGGAGCATGTTCAATATTTTTTTATATATGTCATCCATATTACCATCAAAAATAAATGCCGAAGAGCGGTGATGCCCCCGGTTTGTACCGGGGGCTGCATTTTAGATCTTCTTCGGTAAGATAATGGTTGCGTTTCCGGTCCAACTGGTTGAATTTATCAATGGCCGCATTCCGCAACTCCACCATGTCGATTTTTCCGTCTTTATTGGCGTCCAGGTCTTCGAATTTCGCTTGGGCCCCCTTGATCCGGCTGAATTCGGACTTGTCGAGGGCACCGTCCCCGTTTTTGTCATTTTCTTTGAACACCTTCAAGGCTTCCTGATCAAATTCCTCCATAGTGAGCTTTCCGTCCTTGTTCGCATCCATATCATGGAAGGATTTGTCGGTGGCCCAAGCAGATCCCCATAAAACGGCAGCGATGATGAAGACGGTGCCCCATCCTTTCATTTGCTATGTTCCTTGCTTTTCATCTTTATGCCTACCTTGGGGTTGATAAAGACAGTATGGTTCTTCGGCCAGATAGTCCCCGGTCTTTTCGTAAGCCCGGGCCCGGCAGCCGCCGCAGACGCTCATGAATTTGCACTCTCCGCATTTCCCTTTGTAGAGGCTCGGATTCCGCAAGTCCTGAAAGACAGCTGACTGACCCCAAATGCCCTGAAAACCCTTTTCCTTGACCTGCCCGCAGTCCAGCTCGAGATAGCCGCAGGGCTGGACCTGCCCCGTATGGGAGATGAAGCAGAAAGATGCTCCCCCCATGCAGCCGCGGGCCATGGCCGGGGGTGGATGTCCCTCCCTTTTTCCCGCCTCCTTTCCGCTCGCTTCGCCGCAGTGCTGCTGAAGGATCCGGTGGTAATGGGGGGCGCAGGTGGCCTTGAGCTGAATGGGGCAGGCGAGGCTGCGCTCGTAAAGCCACTCCAGAGTCTTTTCGTATTGCTCTGCAGCTATCTCCTGCTCCGCCAATTCCCTGGCCCTTCCCGTGGGAACGAGGAGAAAGATATGATGGGCAGCGGCGGCGCTCTTCAGGGCCAAGTCATGAATGTCTTCAATATGAGGGAGGTTATCCTTCGTGATGGTCGTATTGACCTGAAATTCCATCCCGGCCCGCCGCATAGCCTCGATACCGGACATGGTCCCGGCAAAGGCTCCGGGAACCCGGCGGAACAGATCGTGGCTTACCGCGTCGTGACCATCAAGGCTGACGCTGACCCGGCGGATGCCCGCGGCAAGCATTTTTTTGGCAATATCTTCCGTGACCAGGGTGCCGTTGGTGGCCATGACCATTCGCAGGCCTTTCCCGTTGCCATAGGCGGCTATTTCCCAGATGTCCGGCCGCAACAGGGGCTCCCCCCCCGTCAGGATGATCACGGGATTGCTGAAGGCGGCAATCTCGTCGATGAGGCGGCGGCAGGCGGCCGTATCCAGCTCTCCCTCGTAAGGGCCGCAAACCGCAGACGCCCGGCAGTGAGCACAGGCCAGGTTGCAGCTCCGGGTGACCTCCCAGGCCACCATCCTCAGCGTTGACGGCAGAAGGCGATCTTTTAACGGAGCCTTCATGTTTCCGCTAATACGGCTGCCGCTTCCAGGGCAAAATAGGTGATGATGATGTCCGTTCCCGCCCGCTTGATGGACGTCAGGACCTCCATCATGGCCCGCCGGCCGTCGAGCCAGCCGAGCTGGGATGCCGCCTTGATCATGGCGAATTCGCCGCTGACGTTGTAGGCGGCGATGGGCAGGTCGAATTCCTCGCGCGCCCGGCGAATGATGTCGAGATAGGCCAGGGCCGGTTTAACCATGATAATGTCCGCCCCTTCCTCGACGTCGAGGGTTATCTCCCGGATGGCCTCGTCGCCGTTGGCCTGATCCATCTGGTAGGACTTCCGGTCTCCGAACTGGGGGACGCTTGCCGCCGCGTCCCGGAAGGGTCCGTAGAAACAGGAGGCGTACTTCGCCGAGTAGGCCATAATGGGGATTGCTTCAAAGCCCGCCTCGTCCAGGCCATCCCGGATCGCGCCGATCTGGCCGTCCATCATGGCTGAAGGGGCGACCATGTCCGCCCCGGCCCGGGCATGGGAGACCGCCGTTTCGGCCAAGACCTCGAGGGTGGAATCGTTGTCCACATCCCCCTTTTCTATCATTCCGCAGTGGCCGTGACTGGTGTATTCGCAGAGGCAGACGTCGGTGACGACAAGGATATCGGGGACCTTGGTCTTGATCTCCCGGATGGCACGCTGCATGAGTCCATCGCGGGCAAACGCTCCGGAGGCGACTTCGTCCTTCCGGTCGGGAATACCGAAGAGGAGGACGGCGGGTATCCCCGCTTCTTTGGCCGTCTTCACTTCCCTGACGAGTTGATCGATGGACATCTGGTAGTTGCCCGGCATGGAAGCGATGGGTTTCTTGACCCCCTTGCCGGTGACGGTGAACAGGGGATACATGAAATCGTCGACGGACAGCCTCGTCTCCCTGATCATACGTCGAAAATTCTCGTTTTTCCTCATCCTTCTGGGCCGGTATTCGGGAAACTGCATCCGATGGTCCTCCTTTTATTGTTTGATCTCCGCGTCTGTCAGATAGCAGGCGGGGTCGGGGGACCAGATATCCCCGGCTTGGGACTCCGCCCGGGCCCGGAAATTTCCCCCGCAGACACTGAGCCAGCGGCAGGCGGCGCAGCGCCCCTGAACGTGAGTCTGTCTGTTCTTCAATTTTGCCATCAGTTCGTGGGATGTATCCATCCATATTTCGCTGAACGGCCGCTGTCTGATGTTGCCGAAGGAGATGTTCCGCCAGAACTGGTCGGCGTGGACCTCCCCGTCCCAACTGATGCACCCGATGCCGTTGCCGGAGCTGTTGCCCTCGTTCATCTCCAGGAGTTCCAGCACCTCTGCCGCCCGTTCCGGGGCCTCCCCGAGGAGACGCAGATAAACGTAAGGGCCGGCGGCGTGGTTGTCCACGGTGAGGATCTCCTTCTCCATGCCCCGATCAAAGAGCCTGCGGGTCCGGTCCATGATGAGATCCAACAGCCGGCGGGTTTCTGCATGATCGAGATCTTCTTCGACAAGCTTCGATCCCCGCCCCGCATAGACAAGGTGATAGAAACAACAGCGGGGGATATTTTCTTTCTCCAGGAGGTCGAAGATGGCGGGCACGTCGGCGACGTTGTGACGATTGACGGTAAAACGGACGCCGACCTTGATCCCCGCCTCCTGACAGTGGCGCAGGCCTTTCATGGTCTGGTCGAAGGCGCCGGGAACGCCGCGGAAGAAGTTGTGGGTCTCTCTGGTCCCGTCGAGGCTGATCCCCACATAAGACAGGCCGATCTTCCGGAAGAGGACCGCCTTTTCCTTCGTAATCAGGGTCCCGTTTGTGGAGATGACGGCCCGCATCCCCTGATCTACGGCGAATTGGGCCAAATCGGGCAGGTCTTTTCTTATCAGCGGCTCGCCGCCGGAAAAGAGGAGCACCGGCGCGCCAAAGGTGGCGAGATCCCGGATCATGATCATGGCCTCTTCCGTTGTCAGCTCGTCCGGATAGTCGATGTTCCGGGAACTGGAATAACAGTGGATGCACCGGAGATTGCACCGGCGGGTCATGTTCCAGACAATGACGGGGCGCTTGTCGGCGGAGAACTGGAGGAGATGGGAGGGGAGTTTCTTCGACTCCCGGTGGTAGCGCAGAACATCTCCCGGTTCTACGGCCCCGCAGTATAGCTTCGAAATTCCAATCATGGGATGATCCTTAACACCGCCTGCGACTTCTGTCAAATCTTCCCTTGGTCGCCGGCGGCCACCCTTACGGGTACAATAATAATTCTTTTTACCTTTTAATTTGCTCGGCGAAGAAATCCCGCAGCCCGGACACCAGGCCTTCGATAGTATAGGTATCCTGCAAAATGTCCACCTTCAGGCCCGCCTTATGCACGGCAGCGGCGGTGACCGGGCCGATGGCGGCGATCCTCACCCGGGAGGGCAGGGCGTAATCCCGCCCCATGATCTCCAGAAAGTAAGTTAACGTCGAAGGACTGGTAAAAGTTATTACATCGACCTTTCCATCCTTGACCAGACGGTCTAACTCCTCGGGGCGGCGTTCCGAGGAGACGGTCCGGTAAACGGTGACGGTATCAACCCGGGACCCCATTTTTTCCAGACCTGCGGGGATCACGTCCCGGGCCTGCTCCGCCCGGGGCAGGAGTATCCTCGCCCCGCGGATGTCCTGTCCCTGAAAGGCCTTCACAACGCCTTCGGATATGTACTCTTCCGGGACCAGATCCACTTTGATGCCCATCTCTGCCAGGGTTGTCGTGGTTGCCGGACCGATGGTGGAGATCCGGATATTTTTCAGCTCCCGGACGTCCCGGCCCTGTTCCCGCAGACGCTGGCAGAAGAAGCGGACCCCGTTGGCGCTGGTGAAGATGATCCAGGTATAAGCGGCGAGACGCCCGAGGGCCTCGTCCAGAGAGGCCCATGACTCCGGGGGGGCGATGCTAATGGTCGGAAAATGGATGGCCCGGGCTCCCTGCTCGTGGAGGAGGGTGGCGAAGGATTCCGCCTGGGCTTCCGGTCTCGTAATGACAATGCCCTTTCCGAAGAGGGGCCTCTTTTCGAACCAGTTCAATGTTTCCCGGAGGTTGACGACGGGGCCGACGACAAGGAGCGACGGCGGCGTGAAGCCCCGGGCCGCTGCCTTGTCGGCAATATCCCCCAGGACGCCCGTAAGGGTCTCCTGATCGGCAGTCGTTCCCCAGCGGATAAGGGCGGCGGGGGTCCCGGGGGCTTTCCCATGGGCGATGAGGGCGGCGGCGATCTGAGGGAGGTTTTTCACCCCCATGAAAAAGACGAGGGTTCCGATGCCGGCCAGGGACTGCCAGTCGATGTCGCTTTTTTCCTTCGTCGGGTCTTCATGCCCCGTCACCAAGGCTAAGGTCGAGGTCAGGCCCCGGTGGGTCAGGGGAATCCCCGCGTAGGCGGGAACGGCTACGGCGGCGGTGACCCCGGGGATGATCTCGAAGGGAATCCCGGCGGCGGCAAGGGTCTCCGCCTCTTCACCCCCCCGTCCGAAGATGAAAGGATCGCCCCCCTTGAGGCGGGCAACGGTATGTCCTTGCTGCGCCTCGGCAACAAGGAGACGGTTGATCTCTTCCTGGGGGAGGGTGTGGTCGCCGCCTTTCTTCCCGGCGTAAATCAGACGTGCCTCTGTCCGGGCATAGCCGAGAAGCTCCTCGCTGACGAGATGATCGTAGATGATGACGTCGGCCCGGGTGATGCCCTGGGCGCCCTTCACGGTAATCAGTCCCGGATCGCCGGGACCGGCGCCGATGATGTAAACTATCCCTCGTTTATGCATTTGTTGATTCCTCGTTTCATTTTTATCGGCAGTCTTGATAAACCTGATCCAGGATAGCCCAGCCGCCGCGACTGAGGATGATTTCCCCTAGTTGCGTTCCCAAGTCGTCGCAGGATGCGGCAGGCCCCCGGACCTCTTCCCGGATCAGAATGCGTCCGTCAACGGTTCCGAGCATGCCCGTGATTTTGATGTCCGGCCCCGCCGTTTTGGCGTAGGCCGCCAGGGGGAGCTGGCAGCCGCCTCCGAGGCGACCGAGAAAGGCCCGTTCCGCCCGGGTTTCCCTCCAGGTCGGGGGATGGTTGAGAAAGGCGATGGTCTCCCGGACAGCCTTGTCCTCTTCTCGCACCTCCAGGGCCAGGGTCCCCTGGCCGACGGCGGGAAGAATCGTTTCCACGGGGATAAACTGGGTCACCCTGCTGATCCATCCGAGGCGCCGGATGCCGGCGGCGGCAAGGACCACGGCGTCGAGGTCTTCGGTTGCCACTTTTTTCAGTCTTGTATCCAGGTTCCCGCGGAGGGGGACAATCTCCACGTCCGGAAAAATGCTGCGGATCTGAAAGCCCCGGCGCAGGGAACCGGTACCGATCCGGGCCCGCGGGGGCATCGTCTCGAACTTGATCCGGTTTTTTGCGACCAGGACATCCCGGGGGTCCTCCCGTTCGGGAGTGACGGCAATCTCCAATCCTTCGGGAAGGATGGCGGGGACATCCTTCATGCTGTGGACGGCCAGATCGATATCTCCCCGCAGGAGGGCGTCCTCGATTTCCTTGACGAAGACCCCTTTCCCGCCGATCTTGACGAGGGCCACATCCTGCATGATGTCCCCCTTCGTCTTGATGATGATCAGTTCGACCCCGATGCCGGGGTTGTTTTTCTCAATCTTATCCTTGGTCCAGTTGGCTTGGGCCAGGGCCAAGGCGCTGCCCCTGGTGCCGATGCGTATGGTTCCCTTAATCATAGTTCTCCTTTATGTATTCCTCTCCACCCGGTTCCTCGAGGCGGAACAGGCGCCGGATAGCGGCGACATAGGCCAGCGCCGCCCCTTCCTGGCTTTCCTCCTTCAGACAGGTCATGGGGTCGTGGAGGATCTTATTGACGATGGTGTTAGCCAATATCTCCACTCCTTCCCGGTCCTCCGCCGACAAATTCCGCAGCCACCCATTGGATCTTTCCAACTCTGAGCGAATGATCCCCACGGCCTTTTCCTTCAGGGAAACGATGGTGGGAAAGACGGCCAGGGTGTTTAACCACTCGATGTACCTATCCGCTTCGGCGGCGACGATGAGTTCCCCTTTTTCCGCCTCTCCCTTGCGGATCTTCATATTATCGTCGGCGATATCCTGAAGATTGTCCATGTTGTACAAATATACATTCTCAATGTCCCCGGCCCGGGGATCGATATCCCGGGGAACGGCGATATCGATGAGGAACAACAGGCGATTTTTACGCCTTTTCAGGACGGCGGCTATCATGTCGTAAGTGAGAATATAGCCCGGCGCCCCGGTGGAACTGATGACGATGTCCACTTCCCGCAGGCTGTCCCCGAGGCGATCGAAATCCACGGGGGTGCCCTGGAAGTCGGCGGCCATTTGGATGGCCCGTTCATGAGTCCGGTTGGCAACGAAGATCCGGTCGCCGCCGTGCTTGATCAGATGGCGGGCGGCAAGCTCCGACATTTCCCCCGCCCCGATGATGAGGACCTTTTTCCCCTTGAGGGTGTCGAATATTTTTTTTGCCAATTCCACGGCGGCGTACCCGACGGAGACGGCGTGGCTGGCGATGCCCGTCTCCGTTCGCACCCTCTTTGCGACCCGGAAGGTCCGGTGGAGAAGTTTGTTCAGGATGATGCCCGCTGCCTGATGATCCACTGCCAGGCGATAGGCCTCCTTCACCTGCCCGAGGATCTGGGGCTCTCCCATGATGAGGGAATCGAGACTCGCGGCGACCCGGAAGAGATGGCGGATGGCGGTGCTGTCCCGATAGACATACAGGCATCTGGCCATATCTTCTTCCCCGAGGTTTCCGTGGCGGAAGATCAGGGCTTTGAGTCTCTCTTCCGCATCCGTGTGCCCTTTCCGGGTCCGGGCAAGGATCTCCACCCGGTTGCACGTCGAGAGATAGAGGGCCTCCCCGACCCCGGGGATGGCCTTGATCTCGTCCAGGGGGTTGAAACCTTCCATGCAGGCAATGCTCAGACGTTCCCGGATTTCCACGGGGGCCGTCTTGTGATTCATGCCGATGAGGATCAGATTCATGGCTCAATAAAACCGATGGATGGTCGTGAAAAAAGACTTCTCGACGAGTAGGGCGGCGAGGAGAAGCACGAAGGCGGCAACGGACAGCAGGGCCATTTTGTGGCCATTCCAGCCGATGACGAGGCGCTGGTGAAGAAGAACGGCGTAAATCAGCCATGCCGTCAGGGTCCAGATCTGTTGGGGGTCCCATTGCCAGAGGCTTCCCCAGACGGTTCGGGCCCAGATTGCCCCTGCCATTATCCCCAGGGTCAACAGGAGAATCCCCCAGAGCAGGCAGAGATTATTGATCCGGTCGAGATCCTGGAGGGAGGGGAATAACTTTATGAACTTGTTGAATTTTCGACGCTTGATAAGACCGTTCTGCAACAGGTAGAGGAGGCCGGCCACGGAGGCGACGGCAAACAGGGCCTCCCCGATCAACGAAAGCATGGCGTGAATGGTGACGAGACTGCCTTGGAGGACTGCCGGAACGATCATGGGGCCGTCGATGCTGATGGAGGAGACGATCATGAGAACAAAGACCACCGGGGAGACGAAGGCTCCCAGGACCATGGTTTTTGTCCACAATTGAAAGGCCAGATAGACACCGGCCATGACCCAGGCAAAGAAGGAAAGGATGTCGTGGAGGTGTAGGAAGGGGGTGTAGCCTTTGCCTACCCATTCCCCGATGAAAAACAGGGTGTGGAGGCCGAAGGCCCCCGTCAATATCCAGGTAGCCGCCCGGGCGGAAGAGACGCGACGGGCAAGGAGCGAAAAGACGTAGGTCAGGGTGCTGAGGAGGTAGGCGAGGAGCGCCCCCCGGAAAAAAAACACATCAAGCAGCATATCGCCGTCCATCGTTACGAAGTCCCCTTGGTTGCCCTGTTTATGAAGGTGTTCAGATCTATTTCCTGAGCCGTCAGCGCGCGGATAGTTTGCTCGGCCTCCTGCCAGCGGCCGGCGTTAATATGCCCGTGGAGGGGGGAATTTACCAGGGCGGCAAAAATATCCCGATTGTCATCGGCCGGCTGGCCGGCGGCGATGATCTTTTCCCGCAACCATCCGAGCAATTCAAGATAGCCTTCGTATTCCGGACCGAACTGTTCAGACAGCTCTTCGCGGAGCTTCCTGGCCAGGGCCGGACTTTTGCCGTCCGTCGAGACGGCAATGGAGAGGCTTCCCCGGCTGACCAGGGACGGGAGGATGAAGTCGCAGCACCCCGGATCGTCAACGATATTGACTATGACGCCCCGGGCACGGCAATCGGCGGCTATCCGGTCATTAATTTCCTTCCGGTCCGTGGCGCCGATAACGAGGAAGGCGCCGGCGAGATATTGCTCATCATAGTTGTCATCCATATGGCTGAGTTTACCCTGGGCGGCCATATCCTTGATGGTCGTCGTGAGTTTTCTTGCAACGACGGTAACGGCGGCTCCGCATTCAAGGAGACGGAGAATCTTTCTCGCGGCGACGTCGCCGCCCCCGATGACGACGCACCGTTTTTCGCTGATATCCAGACAAACCGGGTAATATTTCACAATTTTTCCCACTTTCCCCATGAATTAGACAGGTACGCTATCACGACAAGTCAAATATTTCAAGTTGGTTGAAATATTTTTAAAAAAAGATATGTTGGCGCATCAAAGGGAGAAAGGATGCAACGGGCAAGTCATGGTGCAACAAAAAGAAGAATGGTTGAAAATAGAAATAGTTTTACCACCGGACTTAAGCGATGCCCTGTCCAATTTCCTTATGGAGATCGGCGCCCAGGGGGTTTCCCAGGAGCGGGGGGAGGTGCAGGATGGGAACGGGTTTCAGGAAGACATTCTCCCGGAAACCATGAAGGCCTACTTTCCTCATGATGTCCGGGTGGACAAGCGTATGGAGGCTCTTCAAACCTATATTAATGAACTTATGGTGTTGTTTCCCAACCTTCCCCGGCCGGAATGGAGTACCGAGTGGATTGTGGACGCCGACTGGGGAGAGGCTTGGAAGAAATACTTCAAACCCCTGCGGGTCACAAAAAATATCATTATCAAGCCGACCTGGGAGCGCTATAGCCCCGGCGGACATGACATCATCATCGAAATCGATCCCGGCATGGCCTTTGGCACAGGTCAGCATCCCTCGACCCGCATGTGCCTTCAGGCCATGGAAGACCTCATCCTGCAGGACCGGGCTGCCCGGAGCTGGCGGGTTATGGATGTCGGGGCGGGCACGGGCATTTTAGGGATTGCCGCCGCCAAGTTGGGTGCCGGAAAGGTTGTCTGTGTAGAAATTGACAAACAGGCGGTCGATATTGCCGGGGAAAACATCCGTACGAACGGCGTCGAGGACAAGGTTGATGTAGTCCACCAGGATGTGACAACGATTCAGGAGACCTTTGACCTTATCGTCGCCAATCTTACGGCGAAAATGCTCATCAAGCTCCGGCCCCAGCTCATCTCTCTGCTTAAAAGGGGAGGGGTTGTCGTTATGTCCGGCATCATCGAGCAGAACCGGGAGGATATGGAGCATCACTTTTTTGCAGAGCCCTTCGTAGTCCAACGGACGATTACGGAGAAAGAGTGGCTCTGTTATGTCCTTACCAAAGAAGGCTACCGGTAGTGACGACGCCCCGCATTTTTTCGCCCCGGCCTTTACATGAAGAGCAACTCTACACCCTCAGGGACGAGCATCAGCACTATTTAAGGCATGTCCTGCGCCTCAGGATCGGTGACGCCATCACCCTTTTCGATGGGTCGGGGAGCGACTACCGGGGAATTGTCGAGCGTTTGGATGCCCAAGAACTGGCGGTTCGGATCATCGATCGCACCGCCGTGTCCCGCAAGACCTGTAGAATTACCCTGGCCCAGGCCCTTCCCAAAGGGTCCAAGATGGATGACATCGTGGAGAAGGCAACGGAATTGGGTGTCGATAGCATCATCCCCTTTCTCTCGACCCGTTCGGTGCCGAAATGGTCCGCCGAGAAAGCAGTCGACCGGTGGCGCAAGATCGCGACGGAAGCGGCCCGAAGGTCGCGGCGGCCCGATATCCCCTCCATAGCGGATGTCGTCCCATATCCGGACATGCTCCGCATGGCGCTGCCGGATATGGCGGCGTCTTTCCCACCACGGCCTGAAGCGGGAACCGCTGCAAGGGATAGTGTCTGCCATAGGATCATCTTTTGGGAGGAAGAAGGCCGGAAGGTTAAGACGATTCTTCATGATGAGAATAGTCGGCAGGCCGACCATTTTTTTCTGGTTATCGGCCCGGAAGGAGGGTTTGCCCGGGAGGAGATCGACAGTGCCTGTGCCCAGGGCTTCTTCGTTGCCAGCCTGGGGGCTCAGGTCCTACGGGTGGAAACGGCATCCACTGTAGTTCTTACCATTCTGCAATATGAATGGGGGATTTTTTCCGAGGTTGAAACTTGAATAATCGCTATGGCGGATTCTGGCGGCGGGGTTTTGCCTTCCTCATCGATCAGGTTATTTTGTACGGGATCTACCTTGCCTTTTTCCTGATCGGACTAATGTCTTATACCTGCGGTAATCTGGCCCATGGCGGTCCGTTTCCGCCGGCTATGGGGGCCTGGTTCATGATCCTTTACGGGAGTGCCGTTGTCATCGTGACCGCCCTTTATTTCACCTGCTTTGTGGCGGTTGGTGGACAGACACCCGGGGAAATGGCTCTTGGGTTGAAAGTCGTGCCCGCGGAGGATGGCCTTATGACCTTCGGCACGGCCTTCCTGCGGTGGGTAGGATATATGGTTTCCAGTTTTTTCTTCTATCTCGGTTTTGCCTGGATTGCTTTTGATTCCCGCAAGCAGGGTTGGCACGACAAGATCGCCGGAACCGTGTTTGTGCGTGAGAGTGGAGGCGTCAGTGCGCCTGCAATGCACCCTTGAGAAAAAGAAAAATACCTTGACAAATGCATAGAGATTTAATAAGTGTTCTATTTATTCGCGGGCCGGTAGCTCAGTCGGTAGAGCATCGGACTGAAAATCCGAGTGTCGGCAGTTCAATTCTGCCCTGGCCCACCATTTGAAAAATTAAGGGGTTAGCCAACAACTGGTTAGCCCCTTTTTTTATTTTTTGCTAACCTATAGCTAACATCATCCAGGTACGCCCGAAATGGTTTTCTCTGGACGGAGGGAAAACTTCGTTGAAACATCCTTCCCTAAGGACGATGACGGTTTATACTGCCGCAGGTCAATCTAAACCGGCCTAAACCGGCAAAATTTGGATGTGAGGGTACGGGAAGCAAAAAAGGCTGAGGTCAAAAGAAAAAGCCCCTGAATAAGATTTATGCCGGGGCTGCGAGCTGTCATTGAGAAAAATAAGGGCGGAGTTTAACCAACCACCGCCCTTACCCTTGAGGGGTGTAGATAATTTTGTGTAAATGGTTAGAGATGAGCTAAAAGACGATTTAT
>DYRD01000316.1 GCA_020718905.1 Syntrophus aciditrophicus
TCAAATTCTGGAAGATAGGCGCAATTCCTCAGGTTGTACGGTGTGACGCCTTTATCCTGTCGCTCCTGTAATTTTCTCCAATGCTGATCCAGATGTTGCTTGATTGCCGGATAGTCATCAATCCGAATCGGGGCCGTTTTGTTATGGCCGTTATGGGAGTTGATCAACCACAAATCAGCAAAGTCTATCCGGTAACGCTTGATATCACGCCCTCGCAGGATCGGCTTGAGAATCGCCGCACTCTTGGGGTCCTGGGCGATCAGCTCGTCCTTCTTCGCGCCATCGATAATAAAGGCCTCGTTGAAACCGGTCAGGATTCCTCGGTAGATGGAAACATCCCAGTCCTTGAGCGGGGTGCCAACGGCTTCGATGCGTTTTTTGATAGCGGCCAGTTCAGGGGGGAGAATGACAAAGGCCTCTTCGCCAAAGATGGTTGCCCCTTGGCTGTTCTCGGCCAGCATCCGGTCAAGCGAGACGGCGGAACGATAGGCCCGGCTCAGGTCCCAGGCCTTCGGGCGCTGCGGGGCCTTTTCTTTCGCAAAGAGGAGAATATTGGTGTAGGTGGTCGCTTCGGAGAAGATGGGCGAATCACCGAAATCAATCAGTTGCCGAATGGTGGTGCGGCGCAGCAGAAATTCACGCATCTTCTGACCATACCCCGCCCGCATCCACTTATTAGAGGTGATAAAACACAGAGCGCCGTTTTCACGCAACAGGCGGTGACCTTTTTCATAAAACAGGCAGTAGATGTCGCCGGTTTTGGCAAAGGTGTCGTAGTTCTGCTGCTCCCAATCCTTTTGAATCTGCTGGCCGCTGAAGGCCTGGATCTGGACATAAGGTGGGTTGCCGATCACCACATCGAAGCCGCCTTTCTCCTTGAACACCTCCGGAAAATTGAGTCTCCAGAGGAAAAATGGCTTCTCTCCGGCTTCTTTGATCTGCTGGAGCTTCTCCAGGGAATCAAGCTGATTTCGTTCCGTAAGGGTCGCCTTGATCAACTCCCATTCCAGGGTGGTGATCTGCTGGCGGATTTCTTTTTTC
>DYRD01000045.1:0-4952 GCA_020718905.1 Syntrophus aciditrophicus
TGGTGCTGGAGGTTGCGGGCATCGACGGCTTTCATGTTAGACATTTTGTACTACATAATACCATGTGTCAAGTTGCCATGGTGGTAGCATGCAGGCTTCACCGCCATTGACAACCGTAATATCCATGATTATATTTCTTCCATGATTACTACAGTAACCACGAAGAACATGATCTCCATACCGCAAGCCATCGCCAGGCAGATGGGGATCCGGCCGGGCTGGAAGCTGGACTGGCAGGAGTGCGATACGGCGGACACCCTCATCGTCAAGGTCATTCCTGACCGAGCCGAAAGCGGCCGGAGATTGCTGGGCAAAGGTAAAAACATGGCTTCCGGGCGCTCGGCCGTAGCCGAACTCGTGGCTGAACGGGAGGCGGACGGATGAGCGCCTATGTGCTCGACACATCCGCGCTGCTCGCCCATTTCCGGCAGGAAGCGGGCGGGGAGCGCGTCCAGGCGATCCTGGAGGACGATACGGCGGAGGTCCACCTTTCGGCGGTATCGATTGCGGAAATGGCCCGCTGTCTTTTAAATCTTGGATCCGATCGGGACGCTGCCAGAAGTACCGCCCTGGCCTATGCCGACCTGGCTACGAGCATCATACCCGTCGATACCGCCGTTGCGGTCCGGGCCTTTGAGCTTGGTTCCGTCTGCTCCGGGCGTCTGCCCTTGGCGGACGCGTTGATCGCCGCGGGCGCCGGCGTGCTCGATGCCGTCCTGGTCCATCGGGATGCTCATTTCGACTCGATAGCCGACACCCTGCTCCATAAAGAAATGTTGGCTTGAGGGCTGGAACCAATTTCCAGCCCCGCTCGGTTATTCCCTCACACAATCTCTTTCTTGGCCAGGCCGGCCATGACGCGCTTTTCGTCGTACAGCAGGAACAGCGCCAGCCCTATGGCGCAGAAGACTGCGGCCACGACGGCGGTCAGCCTGACGCCCAGGGTGCCGGCGACGGCGCCGCCGGAAGCCACATCGGCCACGACCACGTCGCCCGTCGCCCGGAGGTCGGCCCCCAGGATGAGCAGACTGTATACTGCGCCTTTTACGCAAAACATGCATCGGCGCTTGAAGTCCGACTTCCAACGGCATAGAATTAACCGCATGACCCGCAAGCATTCGGCAAAACCGGACCACATACGACTGGCCATAATCGGCTACGGCTACATGGGGCATATCTACCGGAAAGCCTTTAGGGAATTGAAGGACGAGCGACAAGGCGAGAGCTACTATAAAATAAACCTTGAAGAAATGATCTCCCGGGTCGATCTGGCAGCGGTGGTCGATCCCACGGTCAATGCTGAGGACCAGACCGAACTCCAAGAGAGCGGCATACGTCTATTCAAGGACATGGATGCCCTGTTCAATTCCGGCCTGGGGATCGACGCCGCGGTGCTGGCTTCGCCCATTTCGACCCACTTCGATATTGCTCGCCGTTGCCTGGAGCGGGGCCTGTCTTTATTGATCGAGAAACCGGTCTGTCCCACCAAAGCGCAGATTGCCCAGCTGGCCCGGATGGCCCGGCACCGCAGGCTGGTGGTTTTCCCGGCTCACGTCGAGCGTTACAACCCGGTCTGTCTTGATGCCCGGGAATACGTTAAATATAAAATCATGGGCAGGGTTGTGGGCTACAGTCTTCGCCGTTGCTCGGCCAAACCCGAACGGGTGCGCGAATCCCTGGTCATAGACAAGCTTATCCATGACGTTGACCTGGCGCATTCCGTCTTTGGTCCTTTCAAGGTAAAAAGCGTCACGGCAATACGGCAGGGGAATGAGATAATGCAGATCGAAGTGACTACTGCCCATCTCAGAGGATATTCGGGCAGTATTTTCTCATCCTGGCTGGTTGAAGAAAAAGAACGATCCATCCAGATAAATTTTGAACACGGTCGCCTGCAGGGCGACCTGTTGCTTAAAAAGCTCAAGGTATTCAGAAGCCAGGAATTCTCAAAGGAAATCACCGGTTACGGCAACAACCAGGTCAAGGACCAATTGCTTGACTTTCTAGCCTGTCTGCATCATCCGACCCGGCCCTTGGTAACTATCCGGGACGCGCTCAAAGCCGCCCAGGTCATCGACAGAATTGTGGAGTTGTCAAAATGAAAATCGGAATCTTGCTCGACAGCCTTCAACTCGGCTTGGAAGACAGCCTCGCATTCGCCGCAGATGTTGGAGCGGATGGTTTTCAATTCTACGCATCCCGGGGAAAGCTGACCCCCTGGAACAGTACGTCCCAAGACCGGCACGATTTTAAGCGGAGATGCGCGGACCAAGGCCTGGAGATTGCGTCGCTCTGCGGCGACCTCGGAGGGCATGGTTTTGAACGTTCCGGCGAACTCCCGGTTCGTATCGGGAAAACCAGAGAGATCTTCGATTTTGCATTGGAACTTGGAACACGGGTAGTAACCATGCATATCGGCGTGGTGCCGGAAAACAAGGATTCGGAGATTTACCGGAACCTGAAATACTCCCTGTCCGAGATATCAAAATATACCGCAAACCAAGGCGCGATCCTTGCGGTGGAGACCGGCCCCGAACCTGCCGGGCGCCTGTCGGCTTTTATTGAAGAGTGCGGTTCCGCCGGCCTCGGGGTGAACTTTGATCCTGCCAATCTGGTCATGGTGCAGGGCAGCAACGCGGCTGCGGATTTTAAAGAATTGGCTCCCCTGGTCGCCCATGCGCATGCCAAAGACGGCATCCGCAAGACCGTGTGCGATGCCAAACTCATCTACGACCGTTTTGCCGAAGACGATTTTACCGGCATCGACATGAATGATTTCTTTGAAGAACTGCCCCTTGGCCTGGGGGCAGTGAACTTCCCGAAACTGTTGGAGACCATGAACGCCGCCGGCTACGCGGGTTTTCTCACCATAGAGCGGGAAGCCGGAAATCAGCGCCTGAAAGACGTGGCCCAAGGCGTCGGATTCCTCAGGCAGCAACTGGCAAAGCTAGCTGCCAAATAGATCGCCCAGGGGGTCCAGCCTGGTTCTGGAGTACCCCAGATGGTTATGAAGCCGCCAGCCTTCGGCAAATTCGAACTTTCCGGAAAGGGCACCAACCTGTCTGGACGTACCCTGCATGGTCTGCAGGTATTCGTTCATGCCCTGGCTCGCGTCAAGCCATGCCTGCTGACTCTTGTGCATGCCCAGCATCGCTGTCTTCCGGTCCATCACGCCGCTGATGTCCACAAATAAGGCTGGTATTATCGGATTCCCCATCATGTCCCGCAAGCCTGCCGGCATGGCATGGTACAGGACCACATCCATCTGTATCGCTGCTTGCGGTGGGATGCTGATGTAGTTGGGGCTGCCCTTGGCAAAGGCAGCCGTCACGCCGATCCGCGCGGAATTCATGTGGTCTTCCATGTAATCTTCCATTGAGGGAAGCAGAACCATATCCGGTTTTACTTTCCGGATCACCGCCACTACCTTGCGGATCAGTTCGTCCTGATAGAAAACCTCAAAATCGTTGACAATGCTTTCATGGTACACCGCACCCATATATGCTGCGGCTGCCAGCGCCTCGGATCGGCGCATCCGGACAATCTCATCGTAGCCATATTCTGTTGTCCCGCAGCTGCCGTTGGCGACGGTCATATAATGGACTTCATAGCCCCTATCCCTGAGCCGGAACAGCGTTCCGGCCATCATGAATTCTATATCATCCGGATGCGCTACCAAAGCCAAAACAGTTTTGCCCATCGCGATGCTCCTAATGCATTTCGGTTTCGCAGCTCCCGATTCCGGGAATGTAATAATTGAACTGGACATTCGGGTGGTCGGCGAGCAGAGACATGGGGACTGCAGAATCTGCCAATCCCTTTGAAATCATGAACGCCGTAAGACGCTGACCGAAGGGATTGTCGTGATTGCCCGCATGCCAAATCGATACCTTTTCGGACTTCCAGGTTTCGACCGGGCCGACGCTCAAGGCCTGGGATGGTATTGCCGTAACGACGCCGCCACCGGAAGTCCTCGCGTTCTGGATGATGGTCATGGGATGCAGATCGACGATTCTGGCCGACTGTTTCCGATACTCTTGGGGCGAGGGCGGATTGTCGACGTACGGACCGGTTCTTGCCGGCGGGTCATTGAAGGCCCAGTGCTTTACTTCTCCCTGTCCGCCTTGCATAATCAGGCATTTGCAGGCGTCGTAGGAAGCCGTATAGTCCTTTAGATTGTCAAGGGTCAGAAAATGGATGTTCTTTTGGGGCATGCGGAGTTCTTTCCGTATCCTGTTGAAGCATAGATCCATATCTGCCTTTGCAAAGGAAAGCGGATGCCCGGGGGACAATTCCTTTCCGTCGACAAACCATTCATCCATGCCCCAAAAATGCCCCTCCCGTACATCGATTTCCAGATCGTTCACGATCTCCGCCACCAAAGGCAACTGCTCGGTCGGGCCGATGGGGCCGCAAATGCCGCAAGGATTGCCGGCTGTCGATTTCTGCCAGCTGTGGATGTATTCCAATGCCTCCGCCAGGTAAAACGACTCAAGAGTGTCATACAGCTTTACGGTAAATCCAGGACGCGAAAGCTGTACAATATCCTTCACGGTTAATTTGGCTGCTGCGTTCAGAATCTGGCTATCCAGGGTGGTATAGTCCCACCAGCCATCCGCTACCTTGCTGTTATTCCGCATATCGGTATCCTCCCATTATCATGGACTATTTGGTACCCACCCCTCTTCCTGTGACCACTGCGCCGGTCACAGGCGATACGGATAAGCATGAATCACCAGAGAATCCAAGGCAAATTGTATGGATCCTACGAGGCAGGCATTTGCCCCTACCGAAGACAGATGGATCTGCGCAGGCGCAAACGGATAATGCTTGCGAACCGCTTCCATCAATGGATTCAATAACAGAGAAGCTGCTCCGGGCAATTCGCAGGCCGCGCCTCCGATGATCACCATCTCGGGATTCAGCAGCAGCAGGATGTTGACGATGGATAC
>DYRD01000045.1:5052-19321 GCA_020718905.1 Syntrophus aciditrophicus
ATACCCGCGCCTATGCCGTTGCCTAATTCGATAAATACCAGATTCCTTGCGCCGCGGCCTGCTCCGTGCTTCCATTCTCCAATTGCGGAAAGATTGGCGGTATTCTCTATAAAGACCGGAAAGGGATAGCGTTCAACAAGATGTTCATAAAAATTGGAATGGATGAACTTTTCATAATAGTTGGCAAACAAGATCACCCCCGTCCGGGGGTCCACCACCGCCGGAACTCCGAGGCCAAGCGCGAGTACACGGATATTGCTCTTTTTGATTTTTTTTTCAAATGAACGCAACGTCAAGTCAATAGTTGCAATGATGTAGTCGGTAAAATTGATAGCCGGATCTATCGGCGGAGCAAGAAAGACTTCATGGATGGTGCCGCCGAAATCACTGATCCCCAGTTTTATCGGATCCGACAGCAAGTCTACACCGATGATGTAGCCGCGTTCGGCGTTGACCGAAACCTGGGATGCCTTGCGCCCGTTATCCATTTGCATTCGCTCTGACTCAATTACGTACTCTTCGTTCAACAACTTCTCTATCGCCCGGGCCACTGCCGGAGCGCTGATACCCAAGTCCCGCGCAATCCGGGCGCGGTATGAAGCCCCGTTGTCCCGGAGATAGTTGAAGATGATCGATATGTTGATGCGGTTCTGGAGCATTGAATTGGCGGGCTTGGCAACTCTGAGGCTCCGCTGGGGAGTTGGGCGGACTCCCTTCATGACCGCATCCCGTCGTACGGGTTTGCCCTGCTCGCCTCGGAAAGAATGGCTATATTCCGGGCTGGGATCGCCGGGGATACGGAACAGGCGGTAGACAATATAAAGCCCGCACCGGTAGAGTATTCCGTAGAAAACCAGATCCGGTGCGGCGGAACACCGCTCCGGAGCATATAATGGCCAATAGCCAACTGGCAGTAGACCGGCACACGATCCGCTTGCTCCCGACGCATCGCCCTGGCGACTCGTTCCCGGCGGGTAAGAGTCATTTCCCTGATTCCATCAGAAGCGGACCGGCAGTTCTTTTGCCTGCTTCACCGATTCGATTTCGGTAAGGGTCAGCTTGACCGACTCGGCGGCTGATGCTCCGGTAACTATTCCGGATAATTTTCCCGCCGCGATGCCTGCCGTAAAGTCAGCCAGTTCGTGATAGTAGCCGTCGCCTTCCGGAAGGGGAACAGCGCTTTTTTTGCCCCCTTTGGGGGCCAGCGATACGGCCGGCTCTTTGGAAAAGTCCAGTTCGATAGTGGCGCCTTCCAGAACCAATAAAGCCCTCATATTGAAGCCGAAGGATTCGGAACAGTTCCAGCCGCCGGTTGAAGAAACGGCCATGCCCGGATACGAATAGACGGAAGCGATGTGCGAAACGCTTCCGTCCGCTTCCACCACCCCGGTCGAACGTACGGAATCTGGTTTCCCCAGCAAGTGCAGCACCATGTCGACATCATGGACATGCATGTCCAGCGCCGCGCTTCCGGAACGCTTGCCGTCCAGCAGCCAGCCGTCCCAACCCCAGGTAGGAGGGGATGAGAACCGGGCGAATTCCGCATACTTCACTTTGCCGTACTTTCCTGAATCAAGCAGCTTCTTGACTTCGACGTAGGCCGGCCAAAAACGCAGACACTGTCCGACGCTGAAAAGTCTGCCGGTCCGTTTTACCGCCGCCAGCATCGAATCGGTTTCTTTCGCGGTCAGCGCCATAGGCTTCTCGCAAAAGACGTGGTAGCCGGCGTCCAAAGCCTTGATCGTATAATCCGCGTGGTAGCACGTAGGCAGGCAAATATCCACAAAGTCAAAACCGCCGGCCTTCAGCATGGCATCGAATTCCGTATATTTACGCACCCGGCTCAGGTCGATGGAGTCGGCTGCAGTCTGGATATTGCCGCCCGCAGCCAGGCTGGTGATGTCCATATTCCCTTTTTGGACATCATTCAGAGCCACAATCTCCACATTGCCGAGTTTCTGGTAGATCCCCAGATGGGTTTTGCCCATGAAACCCACACCGCTCAATGCTACTTTCACCATGCCGGACTCCTTGGTAGCTACAAAAGATCAGTAATTTTCAATGATCCGCAGAGCGGCTATGGCCTTTTCAGCCGCGCCATCCTTGCCGGGTACGATCTCGGCGGTATATGGTCCCGTGTAGCCGACTTCCCGCAAGCAGGCCATCACCTTCCTGAAATCGACGTCGCCGGACAGCAAGTCTACAAAGCCGTCCAGGTTGCCCACGCTGACTTTAAAATCTTTCAGGTGCACCGCGGCAATTCGTTTGCCCAGCGTATGGATCCAGTCGTCCGGATGGCCGTACAACATAACATTGCCCACATCCAGATAGGAGCCGACCCACTCGGAATCAAACTGGTCGATAAAGTCGCGCATCTCCACCGGGCTCAGCAGAAACCGGTTCCAGACATTTTCCACGGCCATGACGACCTTGCATTTCTGAGCCGTAGGCAGCAGCGCCAGAACAGCCTCCTTGGCCCGTTGGGCAACGAGCTCATAGGGTTGGGGTGCATAATCCGGAACAAAACAAGCCGAGACCATCCCCGGCAGGTACAGCAGGCTCTTGGCTCCCAGCCAGGAGCTAAGCTCCAGCGCGCGCTTGTAGCTCTCAACCGCTTTCGCCCTGACGACTGGGTCGGGATCGGTGGGGGATTCGCCCCAGGCCAAGCCAGACGCCACCGTGGCCAGCTCGATGCCTACCGAGTCGGCGGCCTTGCGCAGGGCCATGGCATCATCCCGACTGGTACTACCGGTAAGCTCGCCTTCGGCCTCTATCGTCAGTTCCAGACAGTCGTAGCCAAGCTGCTTGGCATACTTCATGGCATTGAGCTGCCCTAGGGGAGAACCATTCCGGTTAGACGGAAAAGCCCAGTAGTTTATTCCCTTTTTCATGTTGAGAGGCTCCTTATCAACCCTTGACGGCGCCGCCGGTAAGTCCTCCGACCAGCCGCTGCTGAATGGCATAAAATAGAACCAGCACGGGGATGATGGCCAGGAAGGCGGCGGTGGTCAGCAATTCCCACTGGCTTGACCAGCGTCCCACAAACCGGTACAGGCCCAGGGTCAAGGGCATCTTTGTCTGGTTCTGAATAAAAGACAGGGCGAACAGGAATTCGTTCCAGGCAGCGATGAAGGTGTAGATGAAGGTGGTAACCAGTCCGGGCGCCGAAATCGGAAGTATTACCTTGATCACCGTTTGAAAACGCGTTGCCCCGTCTATGAAGGCAGCCTCTTCGATCTCTTTGGGAATACTCTTGAAGTAGCCGCTCAGCAACCAGATGCTGAACGCCATGGCAAAGACGGCGTTGAGCACTATCAATCCAATATAGCTGTCAAGCAAGTTGATCCTGGCAAAGGTCTTGAACAAAGGGATGACCACCACCACCGGCGAGAACATCTGCACCACCAGAAATAAATAAAGCGAAACCTGTCGTCCCCTGAACCGCAGACGCGCTATGGCGTACGCGGCAGGTATGCTCAACAGCATGTTCAAAGCGCTGGCCCCGATGGCGATGATGGCGCTGCTTTTAAAATATCCGGCCAGCAGGTACTGGGACCAGACAAGCACAAAATTCTTCAGCGTCGGAGCCTGGGGTATCCATCGCGGGGGAGTAATATACACTTCCTGGCTGGTACGCAGCATCATGGTTATCATCACAAAAAAAGGAAAAAGCATTATGAGCAAAAAAACCATGGTCAGAAAGATCACCAGAGGCTTGAACTTGTTCTTCCATTTCGCAACCGCCGGCTTTTTGTACGCACGGTTCACATACGCGGGATTCACGACGGATGATGGCATCAGTTTTCCTCCCTGAAGTAGTGCCGGGCATAGATGGAGCTCAGTATGGTCAGGATGATGAATGTAATGATTGCCATAACGGCAGCTTTGTCGAAACGCGCGTAGACAAAGGCATTCTTGTAGATCGAAGTAATGAGTATGTCGGTCATATTCACCGGTCCACCCGCAGTCAGGATGTAGATGGAATTGAAGTCATTGAAAGTCCAGAGGGCGGACAGCAGGGTTGAGATTTGCAGGATCCGCCTGATGCTCGGCAAGGTGATATAATAGAATTTCTGAAAGGCGTTGACCCCATCCATATCGGCGGACTCGTAAAGGTCTTCCGGGATGGCCTGCATCCCCGCCAGGAACACCAGCGCCATGAAGGGTATGCCGATCCAGATATCCACCCAGATCGCCGCGATGAAGCCGGATAGGGGATAACCAAGCCATACCGGGGGATTGTTTGTAATGCCCGTCATTTTCAAGGTATGGTTGAGCAGGCCGAACTGGGGGTGATACACCCAGCTCCACAACAGCACGCTGATCGGAACCGACGAGGCCCAAGGAGCTATAAAGAGCATTCTGGCTATCTTTCTGCCAAAGTATTTTACGTTCAAAAGCAGCGCAATCACCATGCCGAAAATGGTTTTGCTGAGCACCGCCAGCGTGGTCCAGAGAATGGATCTTCCGGTGATCTGCCAGAATTCCTTGTCGCCCATCACAGAATAATAATTTTCCAGGCCGGCAAATTTTTGAAGCCATCCCAGCCTGTTTGTACGGAAGATGCTCATCAGACCCACAGAAATAAGAGGGTATACCATAAACCCAAGTATGCAAGCCACGGACGGCAACAAGAGGAGGTACGCCAATCTCGATTCTTTGGCCTGAAACCGGGTTTTAGCGAACAATGCACGCTCGGCCACCTTGAATACCTCCGTCGAAAAATGGTCCGGGCACCGCAGGGGCCGCCCGGACAGAGCTGCGGGGTTTTATTTAATGTTGTTGATCTTGTCTATGGCTGCGGCGGCGGCGTCAAGCGCCTCCTTGGGGGTCGCAAGCTTGAGATACACCTTGGAGACCGCATCCCAGATTTGGTCCTGGCACTGGTCCCAGGTCGCGATCAGCGGCCAACCCTTGGCGTTGACGGAAGCTTCGCTCATAACCTTGTACATCGGCGTATTGAAGGCCGGGAGCGTGGAAGCTTTTTTGGTGATGGGCGGGAAACCGGCCAGTTCGTCGAACTTGCCCTTCCATTCCGACTGGTACCAGAAATCCACGAACTTGCCGGCAGCCTTGAGATTTTTGGCACCCGAGAAGAAGGCGATGGAATCGGTGATGATCAGCGGGGTCGATTTCTGTCCGGCAAAGGGCGGTATCTGCGCATAGGTAACCGGGAAGGTCGATCCCGCCTGCTTCATGGCCGAGTCGACCCAGGCGCCGATCATCACATAGCCGATCTTGTCGGCGTAGAACATGGGATGACCCTGGATGCGCGTCATTCCGAGATAGCCGTCCTGAACAACTTTGTCCTCGTTGGCCAGCTGGTTCATAAAGGAAAGAGCCTTGACGCCCGCCGCAGAGTTGACGGTGCTCTTGCCGAAAGTGCCGTCGGCTTTCTTCTCAAAGAAATCCCCGCCCGCAGCGTACAGGTAGTAGGCAAACTCGGTGAGTTCGGTATTTTTCTGCCCCACCATGAAGAGGCCGTATTGGTTGGGCGGATCGTTGGCCGCAATGGCCATTTCGCGCAGCTCTTCCATGGTCTTGGGAACACCCTTGCCGATGCGGTCGTTGATGGCCATGAACCGTGCCCCGGCGGCTACCGGCAGACCCATCAGTTTGCCCTTGACCACGCCCTCTTTGGCGCCGGCGAAGATATCATCGATGGTAGCCTTGCCGACGTAAGCGCCCGGTTCGGCCAGCTGTCCCAATTCTTCATACTCGAGCAGCCAGCGGGTTCCGATAATGGATATGTCTGGGGGCTTTCCGCCGGCGAGAGCGGTGGTCAGTTTGTCCTTCATCTGGTCCCACGGCACCGGCACGATGTCGATTTGGTACGCAGGATCAACGGCGTTGAAGGCATCCTGCAGACCTTTGCGGTAGTCCTCGGTGACGCCATCGTAACCTGCCCAGAACAGGGTTGCCGTGGACGCCGCGCCGGCTGCAGTCTCGGTCTTGCCCGCCGCAAAGCTCATGCTGGGCAAGCCCATCAGGACGATCATGGCCAACAACACCGTCAGGTGTTTTCCGAAGCGAATTCTTCTCATATGCCACTCCTCTTTCTGCGCGATGCGGACCGAAAGAAAACACCTTCGGCCCGAATGAAACTTGTGCCAACACAAGCGCCGGGCAGGGATAAAAACCATCCAGCCAGCCACAATCCACCCTGACTAACGTTACGTTAGCAAGCACAATCTAAATTATGGATCCGGATTTGTCAAGTTTTTTTTATTGTTTTCCCGGATCAGGCCAGTTTGGCCTGACAATCTACACCCCTAAGATATTGACTGCACCATGTTCTTCTTCAATACTCGATTATATGCCGGATTACCTGATTAACCGTACTCGAACCCATCAACCGGAGCACGGTAACGCAAGCTATGACTTCTGTGGCGGTAGTTGGGATAAAGAGCCCTGGACATACGCTGAAGATCTGGAAGTCACATTTTTTCATCCCCACAGTCAATCCACCCATCCGCAAACCCGCTGCCGGGTACTCTACGACAACCGGTTCCTGTACTGGTCGTTCATCGTGCAGGACCGTTGGGTGCGGGCAAGGGAACTGGAGTTCCAGGGGCCGGTCTGCCGCGACAGCTGCGTCGAGTTCTTTGCGCAACCGGCAGCAGGGACGGGTTATTTCAACTTCGAAGTGAACTGCATCGGCACCTTGCACGTTTCATGTATTGAAGATCCGACCCGGACAAAGGATGGCTTCAGGAAAGCGACGCCGGTTTCAGCCTCCGATGCGGCGGGCATCCAAATAGGGACCTCCATCCGGGAACGGCCCTATCTGCCGGAAAACAGCGCTCCGCTGGAATGGCGGATGGACGCGGCCGTACCCTTTGATTTGTTCGGGAAGTATATCCCGGAATTTACCCCGCCCGTCGCCGGCACCGGATGGCGAGGGAACTTCTATAAGTGCGCCGATGATAGCTCCCATCCGCACTGGGCATCCTGGGCTCCCATCGGCGATGACCTCAACTTCCATGTACCCCAATACTTCGGAGAGCTTCGCTTTGCCTGATGCTTCGGGTCATGGGATGATTCCTTTCACCAAGGAAGGCTTGACTATGATGGATAAAGAAACCTTGCTCAGGACGGCGCGCTTCCAGACTCCCGACTATATTCCCATGACCTTTCACGTCAACCAAGCCTGCTGGGAGAACTACGACCAGGCAGCCTTACAGGATCTGATCATGGAGCATAGCCGGCTCTTCCCGGATTATATCCCCCATAGGCTCCCGTATATTCCCGATTACCCCCCATACGCCGATGCGGCCCTTCCTTTTACCGATCCGTGGGGCAGCGTCTGGAAGACCTCGATGAGCGGCATAATCGGGGCCGTCGTTGAGCACGCGCTGGATTCGTGGGAAAAGTTTGACGGCTTCAAGGCTCCGGACCCGGAAAAGACTACCCATTGGGGTCCGATAGACTGGGAACAGGAAGCCTCCGGATCCAATCCGATAGGGTTCTTCTCCTGCCTCCGGTCCGGAGAAATAGGACACGGCCATACCTTTCTCAAACTGATCGACCTGCGGGGCTACACCAACCTTATGTTCGACATGATGGACGAAGAACCAAAGCTGCTTCGGCTGATCGGGATGGTCGAGGAATTCAACCTGGGCCTGGCCGGGAATTTCCTCAACCGCGCCAAGGTGGCATGGCTCGGTTTTGCGGAGGATCTGGGTATGCAGCAAGGTCCGATGCTATCCCCCGACCTCTTCCGGAAATACATAAAACCAAGCTACAAGAAACTGATGAAGCTGACCAAAGACGCCGGCGCGGTGGTGCATATGCATTCCGACGGCGATATAAAGACGCTGTTCGACGATATCCTGGACTGCGGAGTCGAGGTGCTGAACGTCCAAGATCTAGTCAACGGGATTGATTGGCTGGAGCATGAAGCAAAAGGACGGGTGTGCCTGGACCTCGATGTGGACCGGCAGGGACTCACCTACAGCGGAAGCCCCGCTCAGATAGACGAACTGATCCGGCAGGAGGTGTCCCGTCTGGGAGATAAAAGGGGCGGACTCATGCTGATCTACGGACTATACCCGGGGGTTCCCCTGGAGAACGCCCGGGCGCTCATGGATGCGATGGAGCGGTACACAGGCTACTTCAGCTGAGCTGCGCCGGGCGGATAAATTTTTGGGTGCGGGCTGACTCATAAGCCGCTTCCACCACCGACTGGACCTGCAGCGCGTCATCCAGGGGCACTTCTACCGGCTTACCTTCCCGTATCGAAGCGCTGAAGGATTCAATCTCCCGGGTATAGAGGTTCCCCGCTTCCAGTTCAAGTTCCCGGGAAGCAACATTCGCTCTTGCTTGGACAGGGTCATAGCCTTTACCGCTGTCGGACAACAGCAGCTCAAGACGCCCGGCGTGGTCCTGACCGATGGTGCCTTCAGCCAGCATGCTCCCGCCGGTACCGTAAACCTCAAAGCGGCCACGGGCAGCGCTGTCGGGGATGGTGAAGTACGCTTCCACAGTGCAATACGCCCCGCTCTCCGTCCGCATCAGCAGGGTACCCGAGTCTTCCACCTCGTAAGAGAAGACCCTGGTACCGGCCAAGGCGGCTACGCTTACGACTTTGCTGCCCAGAACGTACTGGATAAGGTCGACGCAATGGACGGCCATGTCCATCAGCGCGCCCCCGCCGGACAGAGCCTTCTTCTGGCGCCAGGCTCCTTCTATTTCCGGGTACCAGCAGCTCAGCTGCGTCCGCACCGACACGACCGTGCCCAAGCGGCCCTGGGCCACCAAGTCTTTCATCCGCCGATGAAAGCTATGAAAGCGCATCATGAAACCCGCGCCGGCCAATACGCCTTTGGTCTTGGCTGCTTCCGAAACGGCCCGGCCCTCCTCCACCGTCAGGGCGATCGGCTTTTCAACCAGGACATGCTTGCCTGCGGCTATGGCCTGCATGGTCTGTTCATAGTGGTAGACCACGGGCGAGGCGATATACACCGCATCCACCTCGGGATCCGCCACCAGGGCCGCGGAATCCGTATACGCTTTGGCCGCGCCGTACTTGATCCGCAGCCGGTCGGCACGCCCGGCATCGACCACCATCACCGCGGTAAGCCGGGCATTAGCCGCCAACAACATCCCGGGCAGGGTCCTGCGGTCGGCTATACCTCCCGCTCCGATGACTCCCCAACGAACCTTATCCATAATTTCTCCCTATTTCAGATGGGCGCTCAGGACCTTTTTGACGCCCGCTATGACCCGTTCGATATGCTCCGGTTCCCAGCTGGGGTGGAGGAAGACGCTGAAGGTTACATCCCGCAGGCGCTTCGCGTTCGGACAGGGTTTTGAGCCATACTTGACCGACTCCGGGTTGGTGTACTCCTGGGACAGAAAGGGGAATTTGGCCGTTCCAAAACCATTCAGGTGCCGGTAAGCCTGTTCCTCGTACGCCTCCGGCCATTGAATCCCGTAGCAGGGTATACCTTCGGCGCCCAAAGCCTTTACGAATTGATCCGCGCGGATATCCAGGGCATCTATATCCAGAATAATCGGATACCACCAATAGGCGTTCTTTCTTTCCGTCGAGTTGTACGGTAGTTTTTTTATGCCCTTCAACCCACCGAACGCCTGGTCATACATTTTGGCATACTTGAAGCGGCGCGCCAGATTCCAGGAGTCCAGCCGCTTCAATTCGTTAATCCCAATCACCGACTGCAACTCGGTCATCCGGAAATTGAAGCCCACCCGGTTATGGATATAGTTGAGCTTCTCCTCCAGGGCCAGCAGGTTCAGGCGGGCTTTTACATCATAGCCGTGATCCCTGAAAGACCGGCACTCCCAGCCCAGCTCCTCGTCATTGGTCACGACCATGCCGCCCTCGCCGCCGGTGGTGAAGTGCTTGCTCTGGCAGAAGCTGAAACAGCCCACGTCACCGACCATGCCGGCTTTGACCCCCTTGTACTCGCCGCCGAAGCATTGGGCGCTGTCTTCAATCACCTTGAGGCCGCGCTTCTTCGCAATCTCGAGGATGGGTCCCATGTCGCAGACCACGCCGTACAGATGCACCACCACAATGCCCTTGGTGCGGGGCGTGATCAGCCCTTCGATGAGATCCGGATCAATGGTATGGTCGTCGGTGACGTCGCAGAACACCGGAATGGCCCCGGACTGGACGACGGCAAAAGAGGAGGCGATGAAGGAGTACGATGGAACGATGACTTCATCCCCCGGGCCGATGCCCAGGGAACTGATGGCGATATGCAGGGCCGCCGTCCCATTCATGCAGGAAATCGCCATCCCGGCTCCGATCCACTTGGCCCAGGCGGCTTCGAATTCCATGCCTTTTTTCCCCGTCCAATAGTTGACCTTGCCGCTGCGCAGGGGCTCAAGGATGTCGGTAAAGGTCTCCTCGGCGAATTGGGGCCACATCGGGAACTTCACATTGGCGATCCCGGTTCCGTTCATTGCCTTTTGCTCCTGAATCTGCTCTTCCATCTACTTCCTCCTGGCTTAGCATTCCTTATCCACCCGCCGACGCTATGGTCCATCTTCCCCGCCCAGACCGGGCTGCCTCAAATACTCATCCAGCAATAGCCGAGCGCCGCCCAGCGTAGCGGCGTTGCCTTCTACCGCAGATCGGTGCACGCGCTTGACTCCGGAGCTTGGTCCGAGCGCAATTCTGGCCAGATGATCCTCTAGGCGATCGATAAACGGTTGCCCCAGTTCCGCCATCCTCCCGCCTATGACAACAGCCCGTGGATTAAGGATGTTGAGCACCGAATTGATGCCGACCGCCAGCAAGCGGGCAGTTTCGTCGACCGCCTGCATGGCCAGAGAATCGCCAAGTTCAAGCGCCTCACGGATGGCTTCAAGGTTGACCCGCCCCTGATGGCCGGCAATGATTGCCCGGAGGGCAGAAGGCTTGCCCGACTCCATTCCGTCGATCACCCGCCGGATCAGGGCTGGCACATTGGCCAGCAACTCCAGACAACCCTGGTTGCCGCACACGCAAGCCGGGCCATCGTAGTCTATGGATACGTGGCCGATTTCACCGGCCCGGCCCGTGGAACCGCGATAGATACGTCCGTCAAGAATGAGTCCCGACCCGATCCCTTCGTCGATATCAATATACAGAAGGTCGCGCATTCCGGAGAGGGCACCATACTCCATTTCCGCGTAGCACCGGAGGCCGGACTCGTTCTCCAGACGAACCGGAATACCGGGAAAACGGGATTGAAGTTCAGCTAAAAATTCAGTACCCGGTCTAATGGGCAGAACCGTCGAGATCAGGATGACCTTGCGCTCGGGGTCGATGATGGCCGGAGCCCCGACACAGATGCCTTGCAGGCGTTTCGGCTCCAGACCGCATTCAAGCATCAGGGACTCGAGCGCGCGGATGAGCCGAGCTCCTATCCCTGCGTAACGGGTTGCCTTTTTTCGGGTGAGCCCCAATTCTACGCAATTGAGATCGTATAAAGCCAGATCAAAGTGGGCCTGGGTCAGTTCAACGGAAGCGAAGAAACCGCCAATCGGATTAATGGTCAGCATAACCGGTTTTCTTCCGCTGGTTCTGGTCTCGGCGGGGCCACGTTCTATTACCAGTCCAAGACCGATGAGTTCGTCTACAAGGGAGGATACCGTGGTCGGGCTGAGCCGGGTCATTTCCGTTAGTCCGGCACGGGAAAGCATGCCATGCCAGTGAATGGAACCAAAGATCAGGCTCCGGTTGGCCGCCTTGACCTGCTGGAGATTGGCGGTCATTGACGGTTCTCCGCCGGGGAATATTCCGTTTTCAGCTCTCAGCCCTTTTCTGGTCATTGCAATAACTCCATTCACTGGAATAATTGCAGTATAGCATATTCTATGAAATTGGCAATGGTATAATCAAAAGGTCCATGGACACTTATGAGTTCGATCGGCGATACGTCCGCGACCGCCCTAGCCTGCCGGTCTCCTGCTGTCGTTGCCGATCCTTCCCTTCTTCCGCCTTCAGGTATTCCTCCAGGGGCAACCCGTCGATGAACAATGTGCGGATTACGCCCCGACCCCTGAACAGGCTTACCGTTACCCAGGGGTCAGGCATCTCTCCGTCCGCGGGATCCCGAAGCAAGGCCTCGCCGAAGGCCTTCTCGGCGCGGTCGGCAATTTTTTCGTTGATGAAATACTTCCTTAAAGGATAGTCGATCATATATCCGTCGTCCGCCAGCCTGACCTTCAGCCATAGGGCGTCGCGGTCTTCCGGGGGACGGGAAAGATAACGCTGAACCCGGCCGAAACCGTCATCATCCACCGCGATCAGCGCGTACAGGGTTTTACCCTTCCGCTCGTCGACCGGAAGGGAGACGATTTCCGCCGGAAGCAGCCCTTCCGGGCTCATCTCGAAGGTCCGCAGGGCCAAATCGAGATAGCGGCCCCGGAAGGCGTCGTAGGGGTCGACGGGAATGCAGCCGAATTTTACCGTTGTTCCGTGGTTCAGGGTGGTTTCGCTGTGCGCTATCATGCGGACGACCAGGCCGAGCTGAAGGATTACAGCGACGGTAAAAAAGACCCAAAGGATTTTCCTCTCGATTTTCATGCTCCAGACTCCCTGGGTTCGACTTTTTTAAGCCGGCGGACGAGCCAGACGTTGACCGCGAAGAAGGACGCCCCCAGGGCGATGAAAATGAAGCCGCGCCAGATCAGGTTGCTGAAAAAGTCTTCGACGAAGATGAAACGCATGGCGATCAGCAGACTGAGGATCGAGGTGCCCGAATTGATCTGAATCAAATCCCGGGATCCGAATCCCATGGCTATCCGGGAAAGGCCCATGGCCAACAGGTACAGATTGAACAAGCCGTGGACAACGAACATCGCTCCGGCGCCCCTCGACGCGCTTAAGTAAAAACACAGTCCGCTCAGGGGCAGGAAGGCTCCAAAGACCAGATGGCCGGCTTTCTTCTGCCGGATCAGGATTATGGCCGCCCCGAGAACAGCGGCGGAAAGGATGCCCAGGAGCAGGAAATCTCCGACCGAAGTCCCGGAAGCCAGGGATTCCCTTTCATACTGCCAGCCGATTTCCTTCCAGGGCCAGCTGTAGGTGAACAAAGCCCCGAGGGCGATGATTCCCCAGCTGCCGAAAAGGTACAGGGGCTGACGGCCGGCGGGAATATCCTCCCGGTAGACGAGGGCTCCGGACAGGTACAACAGACAAAAAAGGGCGGCGTACACCGGAATCCAGAGGCCGGGGAGCACCCGTTCAAGCGAAAATCCGGTATTGACGGCCAGCGAAACCGCCGCGAACCAGGACAGATAGACCGCCGAGCCCCCAAAGCGGTCTGCTTTCAGCGTGAGGATGAAGCGCACCAGGAAAGGGGCGAACAAGAGCCAGAAAAGAAAAGCCTGCCCGCCATTGGCGCGTACCAGGATGGACCATACGGTAATCGAGCCAAGGTACAGCAGGTCGGAAGTAAAACAGCGGGTTATGAAGGGCAGGGGCAGGATGCATACGATCAGGGCCGCCAGGAACCCCTCCATGCTGCCTTCCAGGTGATAGGTCTGGCTGACCAAAGCGAGGGCTCCCGCGCAGGAGAGCATCCAGAAGGCTGCGGTGGCGTTGCGCCAGGCGGGGGAACGGTCTTTTCCGCGTAAAAGCAGAAAGCCCAGGTACTGCGCGGCCAGCATCGGCAGGATGGCGATGACGACGCGCGCCGCAATGCCCAGGCGGTCCCAGTTGAAGGCCAACAGCAGGATGACCCCGAGGGAACACAGAAGGGCGCCGATGGTTCCGAACACCGCCAGGAGCACCCCGCCGGCTTCCTGGGAACGCCCGTCGGAACGCGACAGATAGCGGGATTTGATCCGTTCGGCCTGTTGGACGTCCAGGAGTCCGTCCTGGATCAGCTCCGGCAGCTCCCGGAAAAGCCAGTTGATGTGGGCATTCATGTTCCCAGTATGTAGTAGCCCAGCCTATTAGGCAAGCGAGAAGCTGAAGACCGTCGTCCCCTACAGCGACAGGAGCGTCCGGTCCGACAGGTTGTGGCCGGCGCGAAGCCGGAAGAGGTCCACCAGGCCCTGGGGGGTCAGAGCCGCCCGCTCCGGGCCGGATACGTCCAGGACGATCCTGCCCGCGTCCATGAGCAGGGTGCGGTTGCCGCAGCCCAGGGCCAGTTCCATGTCGTGGGTGATCATCAGGGCGGTAAGCCCCGTTTCCGCGATGATGCGCCGGGTGGTGGCCATGACCTGGACGGAGGTAGCCGGGTCCAGGGCGGCGGGGTGCTCGTCCAGCAGCAGCAGCTTGGGCTTGGCGATGGTGGCCATCACCAGG
>DYRD01000146.1:0-755 GCA_020718905.1 Syntrophus aciditrophicus
ATGGAACTACCTTTTTTCATAATTACTCCTCTTTTCGTGAAATGGGGGGGGACGCTCCCCCGTCTTTGGCCGTTAACAATGGTATTTTCTGTCTTTATTGATATGTTTGCCCGTACAGGGCGTCAAAGCCGTCTTTACCTGAGGCGAGGAGCAAGGTCAGCGGCATGACCTGACGGGCCGCCGCGAGCATCTTTTCGGTCAACTCACGGATGTCCCACTGGGCGTCACGGGCCGCCCGGAGCCGGACCATGTGATAGAGTTCCCGGGCATTTACCTTCATGGCGACGCGGCGCCGGTGGGCATTGGTCAGGATATAAGGGGCCGCCGCAAAAGCCGCCTGGCGCATTTGCCCGTAGATTTCATTCGTCCTGGTCATGACATCCATGAACGACTCCGCCATGCGGATTTCCCCGATCGCAGGTGGCACCGTTACCCCAAGGTCAGGGTCATAGTCCTGGGCGGTGAGGGTGGCCATACGGTGCCGCTTCAACTGGGCGAAACAACTGGCGCTTACCGTCAGCTCAAAGAGGAGGTCCACATGTTCGAATTCCCGCAGGACGGGGTCATAGGAACGGATATGGCGGAGGGCGGCCTGCATCATCTCGAGCCGCTGCCGCTCATCCATCCGGCCGGCCATGATAAGACAATCCGCCAGGGAACGATCCGAGGAAGAATGGATAAGCCCGGCCAGGACCCGCAGGTCGGCGTCGGGGGTGGCATGGACCAGGCTAACGGCGGGAAATTCGTCTGCTGAC
>DYRD01000146.1:765-4637 GCA_020718905.1 Syntrophus aciditrophicus
GGCGCCGCCCCGGCGCGAACCGGAACGGGTTCCATGTTTTTCAGCGCCGCAACCATTTCCCGGAGGTCCCGGCGGGTCAGCCGGTCATAGTCGGTCGCTTCCGTATACCGAACAAGGGAAGGGGCCACGGATTTCGTGCTCTTGAAGAGGGCGGCGCTGAAATCCCTGGCCTCGGCAAGGGGATGCGCAGCCAGACGCCGGAGCATCAGTTCCAGGTTCCGGGCGTTAAGGGTCAAGCCCAACTGTGTTTCCGTGGCGAGGGCAATCGCATAGCGGGCGTCTTCCTTGGCCCAACCCTCCAGCAGGGAGCGATTGGCCGGAGCGGCGGCCAAGTCCGGGTGCTTCGCAAAGACGTGGGGTCGCAACCGTTCATAGCAGGCATGGTAGCATTCATGCTGGCGCCGGATAATTTCCGCAAACGGCGCTTCGAGACCGGCCTTTTTGATCTCGGCGGGGATCACGAAGTCGTCCTTGAAAAGAACGTACCGCTGTGATTTTTCCGTATAGGAGCAGAGGCGGAATTTTTCGATATCCTCGACGAGGAGACGGGAGACGCCCAGGATGTCGATGTTGAATACGGCATGTTCCGCAATGGAGCTGTGGCCCATATCGAAGACGATATTACAGTTGGACTGCCTGGCCTTGTCCACCTCTCCCCGCGCCGTGGCCCGCAGTTCATGGACCGCCCGGGGAGAACGGCTGATCCGGGCATAGGCGGCGGCGATGGTCTCCGGCGTCAGTTCTTCGAGCTCCTCACAGCGATCCTCCAGATCCATGATGGTTTCATAATCGATATTGTAACCGGCAAGGATAACTTTCATCGGCTTATCACTCCAAATTGAATTCGACTTTTTAAGGGTTCATAAGTATATTAACCTCTCTTTATTTTCAAGGAAATTCCTCCGTCTGCCGGAGTTTGATCTTCGGCAAGGATATCTCTTGACAGGAAGGGATAAAAAAAGGATAAAAGCCGGAAATCGTTAAATAACAATAAGGAATCAGCAGATGAATAAAGGAGAAGTCGTTCGTACCTGTGTCAACATCGGGAAGGCTGGGGCATGAAGCCGGTCATTGCCATTATCGGCCGGCCCAACGTGGGCAAGTCCACCCTGTTCAACCGCCTGGCCCGGAAAAATAAGGCCATCGTTATCGACGAACCGGGGGCGACGAGGGACCGTAACTATGCCGAGGGCGACTGGCAGGGGCGACCTTTCATTCTCATCGATACCGGCGGTTTTGAACCCGCCGCCGCCGGCATCCTTGCCCAGATGCGGGAGCAGACGACTCTCGCCATGGAAGAAGCTGATATCATTATATTTCTTCTGGATGGCCGGGACGGCCTGACCCCGGCGGACCGGGAGATTGCCGGGATCCTCCGGGAGGTCAAGAAACCCTTTTATTATGTCGTCAACAAAATTGACGGCCCGAAACACGAGGACCTCGGTTATGATTTTTTCGCTCTGGGCATAGATAAACTCTTTACCCTCTCCGCCCAGCATGGCCCCGGCATCGATGAGCTGATGAACGACCTGGCGTATCTCCTTCCCGAGAAGGCCCCCGCTCCGGAAGACGAAGAGCGGATCCGGATCGCCGTCATCGGCAAGCCCAATGTGGGAAAATCGTCGCTCATCAACAAGATATTGGGTTACGAACGGACGATTGCGAACCCTACCCCCGGGACGACGAGGGATTCCATCGATACGCCCTTTGAACGGGAGGGGAAGAAGTATCTCCTCATCGACACGGCGGGAATCCGCCGTAAGAGCCGCGTGAGTCTTACCCTGGAGAAGTACAGCGTCGTCCAGGCCCTCAAGGCTATCGGACGTTGCGATATTGCCCTGATCCTTATCGACGCCGTCGAAGGGATGACGGAACAGGACGTAAAGATTGCCGGACTGGCCCATGAAAAGGGGACGGCCTGCATTATCGTCGTCAATAAGTGGGACGCCGTGGCCAAGGATAACGAGACGATCGGTCGCTACGTGGAGGACATCAAGGATAAGGCCAAGTTCCTCGATTTTGCACCGATTGTCTTCATCTCTGCCCTCTCGGGACAGCGGGTGGTAAAGATCTTCGATTTGATCACGAAGGTTTATGAACAGTTTACCCGCCGGATCACCACGGGAGACCTCAACCGGGCCGCCCGGATATTCACGGCCAGGAATCCCCCGTCCCGGTCCCAGGGCAAGCCCAACAACTTCGCCTATGTGACCCAGGTCGACGTCAGGCCGCCGACCTTTGTCTTTTTTGTCCGCGACCCCAAGGCCGTCCACTTTTCCTATGAACGCTATTTGATGAATCAGCTTCGCGAGGCCTTCGGTTTTGACGCGGCGCCGTTACGGATCTTCTTCAAGAAAAAGTCGCAGGAGGTAGGAACGACTTGAGCTAAAGAGGTTCCTACCTGCCTTATGTACAGCCGGCGGCAGCGACAAGAAGCGGTTTTATGGCCCTTCTTGCGAGGAAGGGGGCGAATGTTTCCCGTATCGATGCTCCCGCATGGGAACATCCTGATCTATACGAAAAATAGTGTCCATAAAAAGGAGGTTATATGAAAATCAGTTTATCCGGACGGGCCTTTTTGTCTTGGATCATCATTGCCGGGCTGGCAGGTTTTGCTGCCGGTCCCGCCGCGGCGGACACGATCAAACTGGGCGTTGCCGGCTCTCATAGCGGCGATCTGGCCTCTTACGGTTTGCCGACCAAGCGGGCGGCGGAACTGGTAGCCAAGGAATTCAACGCCCGGGGCGGCGTCCTCGGGAAAAAAGTGGAAATCCTCGCCGAAGACGATGTCTGCAAACCGGAAGTGGCTACAAATACAACGACCAAACTGGTTTCTCGGGGGGCCCATGTCGTACTGGGACACATCTGCAGCGGCGCCACCAAGACCGCCCTGGGGATTTATAAGGACGCCGGCATCGTGACCATGTCCTCCTCGGCAACCAATCCCGAACTTACCCAAAGCGGCAAATACCCGAATTTCTTCCGGACCATCGCTTCCGACGACGCCCAGGCCAAACTGGACACCGATTTCGCCATGGATGTCCTGAAGGTGAAAAAGATCGCCGTCCTTCATGACAAGGGCGATTATGGGAAGGGTCTGGCGGAATTTTCCAGGGGCTTTATCGAAGCCTCTAAAAAGGCACAGGTTGTCCTCTTTGAGGGGGTCACTCCCGGGGCCGTCGACTATTCCGCCGTGGTGAATAAAATCAAGCAGTCAGGGGCGGAAGCGGTGATATACGGGGGCTATCATCCCGAGGCCTCGTCCATTGTGATTCAGATGCGTAAGAAAAAAATGAACACCTACTTCATCTCCGACGACGGCGTGAAAGACGCCACCTTTATCAAGGTGGCGGGCAAGGCCGCCGAAGGGGTTTACGCCTCAGGCCCCAAGGATACCACCAAAAACCCCCTGGCCATTGCCGCCATTGCCGCCAACAAAAGCACCTACAACACCGATCCGGGGGCCTTCTTCCTGAACGGATACGCCGCCGCCCAGGCCCTCCTCAACGCGATTCAGAAGGCGAAATCAACCAAGTATGAAGATGTCGCCAAGGCATTGCACACCTACCCGGTGGACACCCCCCTGGGAAAAATCAAGTTTGACAAGCGGGGCGACGCCATCGGTGTGGGCTTTTCCATGTACCAGGTGAAAAACGGCGTTTATGTCGAGGTCCCGGCCGCTACGACGGCGACGGCAACGGCGAAAAAGAAGAAATAAGTGGATTACTTTCTTGAATTATTTTTTGGCGGCTTGACCCGGGGCAGTATCTACGCCCTCATCGCCCTCGGTTATACGATGGTTTACGGGATCATCGAGTAGAGGTGGTGGGGGTTGTTTGGACAGGATACAGGTTTTTATAAGTGGGAAATTG
>DYRD01000147.1 GCA_020718905.1 Syntrophus aciditrophicus
CCACTTATAAAAACCTGTATCCTGTCCAAACAACCCCCACCACCTCTAAGGATGGCCGGATTCTCCTCGATGGACCGACAGCAGCGGTCTTTTCCGACGAGACCATGCTGGCCAAAGCCTCGCTGACCCCTTCCGATCTTATCCGTCTCAGGAACCGTCTCGGCCTGGCGGCGATGACATTGACCGACATGGTAAGGGAACTCCGTGGTGATGATATTGTAAATCCGCTTTAAAATTAAAGACGATCATGACCATGACATTTTACAGCAATGAGGCGACATGGCTCCACCGGCTCGACCCCCGCACCAAGATCGGCGCCGTGCTGCTGATCTTTGTCATCTGCCTGTGTTTTAATCACCCCTTATTCGTAGCGGTGATCCTTACCGGCATAATTGTCATCTTCGCAACGGCGGAGTCCATGAAAGTATTATGGAAACTCCGGTTTCTCCTCGTTTTGCTTTTTGTCTTCAGCTTAATCTTGTGGCCTTTTTTTGTTAAAGGCAAAACCATCCTTTGCCAATGGCATGGCCTCGAAGTCAGCAGCGAGTCCCTCCTTTACGGGCTTGCCATGGGCCTGCGACTGATGACCTTTGTCAGCGCCGGGCTGCTGCTGGCCACAACGAAAAACGAGGAAATTACCAACGGCCTGATTCGCCTCGCCATCCCTTACCCCGTCGCCTTTGCCATCGCCACCGCCATCCGCCTGGTGCCGACTTTTGCCGATGCCGGGACTACCATTGTCCAGGCCCAGGTATCCCGGGGACTTGATCTGGACGCGAAAAATGTTTTCAGCCGTTTCAAGAGATTTGCCCCCCTGGCCATCCCCATCTTCATCTCCGCCATGCGCTACACCAATTTCCTGGCTATGGCATTGGAATCGAAAGGCTTTCGACCCGGTGCCCCCAGAACCAGCTACTACGAACCGCAGATTACGGGCAGGGACTGGCTGGTGCTCGGCTCCCTGACCGTAACCCTCGCCGTGTGCCTCTATATGAGGTTATCTCTTCACTGGGGAATCATTGTCTCCGGGCGGTTATAGCTGAAGGCAAAGCCTTGAACCACGGGCGGCAATATTCCTCCCTACCTGGCGCCATCAGCCATCCCTTTTGACCATATTGACAAGATATTGCCCGTAGCTATTGTTGATCATCGGTTGTGCCAATCTCAGGATCTGCGCGGCGTCAATATGTCCCATCCGATAGGCGATTTCTTCCGGGCAGGCCACCTTGAGCCCCTGCCTGTTTTCGATGGCCTCGATGAAGGCAGACGCCTGGGTCAATGACTCATGAGTGCCCGTGTCCAGCCAGGCAATGCCGCGGCCAAGGGTCTCCACGTTCAGTTCCTTGGATTCGAGATAGGTCCGGTTGACATCGGTGATCTCCAGTTCTCCCCGGGGAGAAGGTTTCAGATCGGCCGCGATGTCCAGGACCCGGTTGTCATAGAAATAGAGGCCCGTTACCGCCCAGTTGGATTTCGGATCTTTGGGTTTTTCCTCAAGAGTGTCGGCCTTGCCTTCGCTATTGAAGGAGATGACACCGTAACATTCCGGATCTTTCACCCAATAGGCAAAGACGGTCGCTCCTTTTTCATTCTCCCCCGCCTTTCTGAGCAGCCTGATCAGGCCATGTCCGTAAAATATGTTGTCCCCGAGGATCAGGCAGCATCTGTCTTGTTTTACGAACCCCCGACCGATGATGAAGGCCTGGGCCAGCCCTTCGGGCTGCGGCTGTTCGGCATAAGTGAATTCAATACCCCATTGAGATCCGTCTCCCAATAATCTTCGATAAAGCGGCAGGGCCTCCGGAGTAGAAATGATCAATATTTCCCTGATTCCGGCCAGGAGCAGGATCGACAGGGGATAATAAATCATCGGCTTGTCATAAATCGGCAGCAGCTGCTTGCTGATGACTCTGGTGATGGGAAAGAGGCGCGTGCCCGCGCCACCGGCGAGGATAATCCCTTTCATGATGTATTTAAGTGTTTCCTTTCTTGATAGTTGGTGATGATCTTAAAAGAGTCGCGTGGTCAAGTCAATGAAATTGAGGATGGAATAGCGCAAAATAACGTTCGTGATGAGGAAACAGCAAAGGGTCTACAGGTCAATTTAACCAATGCTAGCCCCTTATTTCATCTATGAGCCGAAGGGCTCCGATACCCACTGTAACCAAGTCTTATGGCCATTCCTGCTGGCACCACATTCGGCAGCAATCGGTGGCTGATCAGACCGCCTTTGCCCTTTGCGCAATGACGGCGAGGATTTTCGCAAGGATTGGGCTTTTGCCATAGGCCTTCTGAAAATCATCTGCCAGCGCTTGCGCCGCAGGCAATGCCGCCGCGGCCATGTCCTGCAGGGTCTTTAAGACCAGCCGGGGCTTAATCGCGATGGTATCGGCAAACCGCTCCCAGTGCTTTTGCTGGATCCAGGCAGGTCGGTTCTCCCCGCCAATCCTCATGGCCAGTTTCTCCGATAGATCCGGATAGACCTGGGTGCAGAGGAGATCGTAAAAGGGGGCAAGCCGCGGCCCTTGGTCCGTGAAGAGCATGGCCAGGTTCTTGGCATGGGCATCGGCGTTGCCGATCAGGCAATTGAAAATCGTCCAGCGCAACAGGGCCATGCGATCGGCTGCGGGCCGGATGCTCTTTTCCTGCAAGAGGGCAAAGCATTGCGGTAACGTTGGCCCGCCTTCGCTTTCGTATTTCTGGTCGGGCAGGAATCCCAGGACCTGGCAGAAGTCCTCCTGATGGAGGCGCACCAGGCTGCCCTCCTGGTTCCGGGTGCGGTCATAGCGGCTGATAATGAAGAGCCGGTCAAGGCCCTGGCGGATCGTCACTGCCGGCGTCGGCAGCCCCAGCCTCTGGGCAAGCTTTATGCAGAAAGCCTCGTTTCCCACCGTGTCTTCCAGATCCCTTATGGGCGGCTTCAGGATGTGGCTGCTCGGCGCGTTTCCCGAGGCGATCAAGACCCGGTCCTCTTCCATGCAGATGGGGAGCTTGTGTTGCGCACCGGCCAGGGAAAGGCGCATCCCTTCCACCCCGGCCAGGAGCGGTCTGCGGGGCAGGTCGATGACGATCCGGTGCAGCTCCTCCTCGTTGATCTCCCGATAGCCGGGTTTCGCCGCAGGCGACTCTCCGACGGGCAGCACGGACACAGCCCCGGCGCATTCCCCGCCGAGGCGGTTAAGCATGGCAAAGTCATTCTCGGGAGAGATCCGCAGGCGTTGCGCGATAACCCGTTTGATCTCCTGCTCCGGCAGGAGGTTGGAAAAGAAGGGGCGGGCCAGATCGTCGGGGTAAGGCTCCGCTTGCAAGGGGAGACGCAGCGACAACGGGACCGCGTCTGGCCGGTCGATCCAGGCCGTATCGTATTTGAAGACGAAGCGTCGCTTTTCATCGAGCCAGAGCCGGCCGATCTTCTCCCCTTGGAGATAGACATCGAGGCCCGGAAGGTCTTTGTCGGCAGTGCTATTCATTCGGCCACTTTCTTGCCGTGATGGCCATGTCGAGCCCCAGGGCCGTCATGACTTTCAGGACCTTGCCGACCTGAACGGTCTCTTTGCCATTTTCCAGATCAGACAGAAACCGGTAGCCGACCCCGCACAGGGCTGCGGCATCGGCCAAGGTCAGCCCGTCTTCCTTGCGCTTTTTCCTCACCGCCATGCCGATATCCGCCGCCGTGGCTACCTTGCTTTTCAATGGACCCTCCTTGATTCCCTTACGGGAATATTAACCGTTCATGCAGGAGGAGTCAAGGGGAATATTACCGATAGGGAATAATTAGCCGGATTCGCGCCTCGATTGGCAACAATATTACCGAGAGGGAATAAAATTATTTAAACTGACCCCATGGCCGTCGTTTGAAAAACATGTTTTTCAAACGATTAAAGTAACGAATTGTGTTACTTTGGTGTTCATCGTCGACATCGTCCCGCTGTTGGTCAGCCGCAGCAGCTTTGACCTCCCTCGGGCGGCCGAATTGGTCTTCAACCGGTTGGCACCCCTGACCCCCGGCGACCCCTGGCAGGAGAAAGCCGTTACTTGACATTTGTCTGCAAAACCCACTACTTTTTACGTGTGCTGCGCCACAACGTCAAGTGCGCCTTTTTTCTCACTCGGCTAAAGTAACGAAAAGCGTTGCTTTGCCTGAGTAATCCATTTGCCTCAAGAAAAACCTTCTCCTTGACCTCTTAATGTCGCTTGCTACACAACGATGACGCCTATGTTCAAATTTTGAACATAGGCGTCATCGTTGTAGATAAAAATTATCTGTTAATATTGTCTATCGCGTCTATAGACGCCTGTTCTTAGAAGGTTGTGTAAAGAGTTTTTCGCTTTTTTGAGTAGCACGGCAGTGCTTTTTCGGGATAAGAACTTAATTGGTCAACATAGTTCAAATTTTGAAAAGAGGACACTGCCGTGAAGAGTAATGTTACACAGGGAACAGAAAAGGATGTGTTGCGAAAACTCTCATTATTCAAAAATTCACGAGTTGAGGTTGACGGGCAACCACGTTTAACAAGCTTCTGCTAATCCAAACTGAAGGGGTGTCAGATAATTTGTGTAAATGATTTTTCTTGTTATTCATCAGGGCATCCT
>DYRD01000317.1 GCA_020718905.1 Syntrophus aciditrophicus
TCGGCGGAATCGATAAGGCTTCGGCGGAAAAGGCGCAGGATCTCTATAAAACCTTCTGTAATGGGGGAATATTCCTCACCGACAGCAAGACTGCCGAAATGGCCAAGCTGGTGGAAAATTCGTCCCGCGACGTGAACATCGCCTTTGCCAACGAGCTTTCCATGATCTGCGACAAGCTCGGTATCAATGTCTGGGAACTGATCGGGTTGGCCAACAAGCATCCGCGAGTCAATATCCTCCAGCCGGGGCCGGGAGTCGGCGGGCACTGCATTGCCGTTGATCCCTGGTTTATCGTGGCCTCGGCGCCTGATGAGGCGCGCCTGATCCGCACGGCACGGGAAGTCAACGATGCCAAGCCGCACTGGGTGCTGGACAAAGTGAAAGCCAAGTCGGAGCGTTTCAAGAATCCGGTCATCGGCTGTCTCGGGCTGGCCTTCAAGGCCAACATAGACGACCTGCGCGAGTCGCCGGCCATGGAGATTACGCGAGACTTGATCAAGGCCAGGATTGGGCGGGTAATGGCGTGCGAGCCCAACGTGCATGGCAGCTTTACGGAATTCCCGCTTTACGGGCTGGGAGAAGTTTTACAGGAGGCCGACATCCTTGTGCTGCTGGTGGATCATGAGGAGTTCCAGGGGATCGACCGGGAACTCCTCAAGGAAAAGGTATTGATCGATACGCGCGGGATTTGGCGGTGAAGAGTCTGGCCCTGCCCCGTCGGGTATCTGTTTTCTTCAGGCGCCCATTAAAAGCAGTTCCCTCTCTGTAATTTGGCAAAATATGGGGAGTGTCCCTAGTACAATGTAAAATTTAAGTCTTCGCATTCTGTATAATGTTTGCTATAATTGTCTTTAATAGACAAGGAGGTCAACATGGCACCAAGATACAGAGTGACACTAACAAAAGAAGAGCGGAAGGATTTGGAAGTTATTTCAACTAAAGGAAAAAGGGCAGTCCGGACCGTATTATATGCTCGGGCATTGCTCCTACTTGATGCAGGAGAGTATGGTCAGAAGT
>DYRD01000046.1 GCA_020718905.1 Syntrophus aciditrophicus
TTCGCGTCATGATCGACACCCCCCCCCGTCACGGGAAAGAATAACCTGAGCGTCGGAATCAAGGACGGAGCTTCCCAGGAGGTGACCGATGCCAAGGTGGCCGTTGATTACGGGATGCCGGCCATGAATTATAAGACCAGCGCCATGCTCCACGGAATCAGGTACCAGGCCGTCGTCGACTTCTCCATGTCCGGTCCCTGGGCAATAACCGTCAAGATTACGCGGGCGGGAAAGGCACAGGCAGTGAAACTCAATGTGGATGTCAAGTAAACACTTGAAATTAATTATATATTTTCAGATCCTGCTGCTCTTGACGACGCCTGTCCTGGCGCAGGATTTGAAACTGGCTGATCTGGTCCGCGAGGCGTTGAAAAACAGCCCTGAAATCCAGGCCTTTCAGTCCAGGATCGAAGCGGCGAAACAGCGGATTCCCCAGGCGCAAAGCCTCCCCGATCCCCAGTTGACATTCGGCTAGCAGAATGAGGGGTTCGACCGCTATAGCTACGGTGAGGAGCAGGGTTCCCAGTGGATGTTCGGGGCGTCCCAGCAGTTTCTCTTTCCCGGCAAACGCACCCTGAAAGGCGAGATGGCGGCCCGGGACGCCGAAAGCCAGGAGGCCATGTACGAGCTGCTGAAGCTCAAGACCGTTTCCCGGGTGACGGAACTCTATTACGATCTCTTTCTGGCCCACAAGAACATCGCTCTCCTGAAGAATCGGGAGGATATTTTTATCCGCATCGAAGACCAGGCCCTGGCCCGGTACGGCACGGGGAAGGCGATGCAGCAGGAAGTTCTCATGGCCCAGACGGAGAAATACATGCTCCTCGAAAAAGAGGCCATGTTCCGTCAAAAGATTCAGTCCCTGGAGGCCATGCTGCGGGCGGCGATCGGCCGGCAAGGAGGAGCACCCCTGGGAAAGCCGCCCACAAATCTTCCCTATCGGCTCTTTCTTCATGAAGCCGACGTCGCGGCGGAGACGGCGCTCCGGCACTCCCCTGAAATCAAGTCCCGCAACAAGATGATCGACGACGCCAACGCCAGGGTTATGCTGGCCAAAAAAGACTATTTCCCGGATTTCAGCGTGAACGCCGGCTATTTCAACCGGTCGGGCATCTACAAGGACATGTGGGGCCTGGCCTCAACGATCAATATCCCTCTATATTACAAAACAAAACAGGAACCGGCCGTCCGGGAGGCCAAGGCCGCCCTGGCGCAGGCCAAGCAGGAACTGGAAGCGGCCAAGCTCATGATTGACGCCGCCGTCCGGGATAATCTTGCCATGGTCAAAGCGGCGGACAAGCTCATGGACCTGTACAAAAACGGTCTGATCTCCAAAAACTCCCAGGATGTCGAAGCGGCCCTCTCAGGCTATGCCACGGGCAAGACGGAGGCCATTGTGATCCTCTCCCGGATCAAGGCGCTCCTGGAGTACGAGAATCAGTATTGGGTACAGTTCACGGAAAGGGAAAAGGCCATGGCGAGGCTCCAGGCGATCACCCAGGGTCTGGAAGGGACATCGGGAGGTGCCCAAAAGTGAACCGCTCCTCAAAGGCTGTTACAGGTTTTACGGCGTTGATAACGACGGCAATCTTTTTTTTGACGCCCCTCAATCTTTATTCCCAAGGCCATACGGGGCACACGGTGCCGCCACCCGCCGCCCCGCCGTCCAAAAACGCTGGCTCAAAACCCCAGGCCGCGGCACCCCCCCGCCCAAGGCGGCTGCTGACGGGGAAGCGGGGGAAGAAGCTCCCCAGATCGAACTTTCGGCGGAACAGATGCAGCGCATCGGCGTCAAGACCGTCACGGTGTCCGCAAAGCCCCTGCAGAAGATCATCCGCACGGTGGGACGGATCGAAACGGACGAACGAAGCCAGACCACGATCAATGCCAAGGTCGAAGGATGGATCGAAAAACTCTACGTGGACTATACGGGGCGTTATGTAAAAAAAGGGGACCCCTGGCGGATATATACAGCCCCGAACTGCTGGCGACGCAGCAGGAATTTCTCAATACCCTGAAATGGGCCGGCCCGCAGACCGGTCCCAACACTCAGGACGGCCACAATCATGCGGCAGCCAACTGATTGCCGGATACCACTTCGGACCTGCAAAAAATGCTGGCAAAAGACGCCAGCGCCACCCTCGCAGCGGCACGGCAGCGCCTACGGCTCTGGGATATCTCGGACGAGCAAATCCAAAAAATCGAAAAAACGGGAAAGCCCGTCCGGACCCTTACCCTCTATAGTCCCGTCAGCGGCCATATCACCCAGAAGATGGCCGTCGCCGGCATGCGGGTCATGCCGGGGGAAAAACTCTTCGACGTGGCCGATCTTTCCCGGCTCTGGATCATCGCCGACATCTATGAATACGAACTGGCCGCCGTGCACGTCGGCCAGCCCGTCTTCGCCGCCGAAACCCGGACGGCGAAGGTCCGTCTGCCCCTGCCCAATGGGGACGGCCAACTGAAACCCCAGATGTTCACCAACGTGGAGATCCGGATCGGCCTCGGCAGACGATTGTCCATCCCCGACGCCGCCGTCATGGATACGGGCCAGGGACAGGTGGTGTATGTGGACCGGGGGAACGGCATTTTCGAGCCCCGGGAGATCCGGACCGGCCTGCGGGCCGAAGGGGCCGTGGAAGTCCTGAGTGGTCTCAAGGCCGGAGACCGGGTAGCGGCGGCGGCCAATTTTCTCATCGATTCCGAGGCGCAGCTCAAAGGTGTGAAGCCCCTTTCCAAACCCTAAACGCAGCGAAAGGGTCTTCCCATGATCGCTAAAATCATCGAACTGAGCGCCCGGAATAAGTTCGCCGTCTTGCTCATGATGGCCCTGGCCATTGTCTGGGGCTATTGGGCCGTAAAGAACACGCCTCTTGACGCCCTTCCCGACCTCTCCGATACGCAGGTCATCATCTACACGGAGTGGCCCGGGCGGAGTCCCGATCTCGTCGACCCTCCTTGCCACCCCTAAGGTTCAGGCCGTGCGGGGTTTTTCCTTCCTTGGCAGTTCCTTCATCTATGTGATTTTCGAGGAAGGAACCGATATTTACTGGGCCCGGAGCCGGATACTGGAATACCTCCAGGCGGTGAAGAACAAGATCCCCGCCGACGTCAATCCCGTCCTCGGTCCCGACGCCACGAGCCTCGGGTGGGGGTTCTCCTACGCCGTTGTCGATGAAACGGGGGGACATGACCTCTCCGAACTGCGCAGCATACAGGACTATATCATCAAGCTGGGCGTGTAAAGCGTCCCCGGCGTTTCCCAGATGGCGAGTCTCGGCGGTTTTGTGAAGCAGTATCAGATCACCGTCGATCCCAACCGTCTGGCAGCCTACAGCATTCCCATTACGAAGGTCATCGAGGCCGTAAGAAAGAGCAACCGGGATGTGGAAGGGCGCGTTTTGAGCTCTCCGGGGTCGAATACATGGTCCGGGGACGGGGATATATCAAGGGCCTGCAGGACCTGGAGAATATCGCCGTGGGTGCGAATCCCGGCGGTACGCCAATTTTTTTAAAGGATCTGGCCCGCGTGCAACTGGGGCCGGAAATCCGGCGCGGGCTGGCAGAGCTGGACGGCCGGGGCGAGGTGGCCGCCGGGATTGTAGTCGTCCGTTTCGGTGAAAATGTCCTCTCCGTAATCGACCGGGTGCAGGAAAAGATCAACCACGACATCGCGCCCAGCCTTCCCAAAGGGGTAAAGATCGTCACCACCTACGACCGGTCGGACCTCATCATGCGCTCCATGGCTACCCTCAAAGAAGAGATTATCAAGCTGACCGTGGCGGTAAGCGTGGTCTGTCTCGTCTTTCTCTTTCACCTGCCCAGCGCCCTGGTGGTGATCGTCACGCTGCCCATGGCCATGCTTATGGCCTTTATCAGCATGTATTACCTGGTGGTCACCGCCAACGTAATGAGTCTCTCCGGCATTGCCATTGCCATCGGTGCCATGGTTGACGCTGCCATCACCATGGTGGAAAACGCCCACAAGAAGCTGGAGGAATGGGAACACGAAGGGCAGCCGGGGAGCCGGGTGGATGTCATCATCGCCGCCGCCAAGGAAGTGGGGCCGTCCCTCTTCTTCTCCCTCCTCGTCATCACCGTGGGCTTCCTCCCCGTCTTCACCCTCCAGGCCCAGGCGGGGCGCCTCTCCAAACCATTGGCTTATACGAAGACCTTTGCCATGCTCTTCTCGTCCTTTCTGGCGGTGACCCTGACACCTGTGCTCATGACCCTGTTTATCCGGGGCAAGATCCGCCCCGAAGAGAAGAACCCCATCGGCCTGATCCTGCATAAGCTCTATGAACCGGTGGCCCATTTAGCCATCCGTTTCCGGAAAACGGTGATCATCGCCGCCGTCCTCATCATGGCCCTGACGGTTTACCCCTTTATGAAACTGGGTTCGGAATTTATGCCGCCCCTCTATGAAGGAACCCTGTTCTACATGCCCGTCACGCTGCCCGGAGCGGCCGTGTCCGAGGTCTGAAAGCTACTCCAGATGCAGGATAAGATCCTGAAAAACATCCCCGAGGTCGCCCAGGTCTTCGGCAAGGCGGGGCGGGCGGAGACAGCCACGGATCCGGCGCCCCTGGAGATGTTCGAGACGGTCATCAACCTGAAACCGGAAGAGCAGTGGCGTAAAGGCATGACCGTGGAAAAACTGAAGGACGAGATGAATGACGCCCTGACCATCCCCGGGGTGGCCAACTCCTTTACCATGCCCATTAAGGCCCGCATCGACATGCTGGCTACGGGCATCCGGACTCCCGTCGGGGTCAAGATCCTGGGGCCGGATCTGGAAGAGATCGAAAAGATCGGTATCGCCCTGGAACATCATTTAAAAGACATCCCCGGAACCCGGAGCGTCTATGCGGAAAGGGTGACGACGGGCTACTTTCTGGACATTTCCATCAAGCGGGAAGAGGCGGCCCGTTATGGTCTCACCGTGGATGATGTGGGGGAGGTGATCCAGGCGGCCATCGGGGGTATGAACCTGACGGTGACCGTAGAGGGGCGGGCGCGGTATCCCGTCAATGTCCGCTATCCCCGGAATCTGCGCCGCGATGTGGAGCAGCTGAAAAGGGTCCTCGTGCCCGTCATGACCGCCAATCGTCCGGCGCCGGCACCGGCCGGAGCGGGAGGCATGTCGGCAGCGCCGCCCCTTACGCAGATCCCCCTGGGCGAGATAGCGGATTTCAAGGTTGTCAAGGGTCCTACTGCCATCAAAAGCGAAGAAGGACTTCTTACCGCTCAAGACCCACGAGCGGTTGAAAATGGTCATCCCCCTGACCCTTTTCATCATCTTCGTGCTTATCTACCTGAACACGCAATCAACGGTAAAAACGATGATTGTCCTTCTCGCCGTTCCTTTTTCCCTGGTGGGGTCCTTCTGGTTCCTCTATATTCTCAATTATAACATGAGCATCGCCGTCTGGGTGGGGATTATCGCCCTGGCCGGACTCGATGCGGAGACCGGGGTCGTTATGCTTCTGTACCTTGATCTGGCCTATGAAAAGTGGAAGCAAGAGGGAAAGATGCATACTCTGGCCGACCTTAGAGAGAGCGTCATGTACGGGGCCGTAAAACGGATCCGCCCCAAGATCATGACGGTGAGCGTGATCCTGGCGGGCCTTATCCCCATTATGTTCAGTCACGGGACAGGCGCCGACGTGATGAAACGCATCGCCGCCCCCATGGTCGGCGGCGTCATCACTTCGACGCTTCTCGAACTGGTCATTTACCCGGCTATTTACATGCTCTGGAAGGGAAGAGGTTTCAAAAAATAGTTCGTTCCGAATGAGGGGTTTTCCGGTCGTAGGCAAACTCCTGGCGATCATCGCGGTAGAAGACACAAGCCGTCGTCAGTTCTTTTCTAAGCCTTGTTCGGGCGCGATGCAGCCTTATCTTGGCCGCCGGGAGGGTTATTTCTAGGATAGCGGCAATCTCCGCGTCGCCCAGGCCTTCCAGTTCGCTGAGGACGATGACGGACCGGTGTGTCTCGGGCAACATTTGAATGATCTCCCGGATGCAGCCGTTCATTTCCTGGCGCATGACCCGCTACTCCGTGGACGCCACTACCTCACCGGTCCAGATGTTTGCATCTTCTTTGGTTTCCGTGATGGCCTCCACGGGCAGGAGCCTTGCTCCGGCGGGACGATTATGCGATGAACGGCGAAGTCTGTCGAGGGCCGCATTGGTGGCAATCCGATAGATCCAGGTAGACAAACCGGATTCGCCTCGAAAGGTTTCCAATGCCTGGCCTATTTTTACAAACACCTCCTAGGTCAGATCTTCCGCTTCGTTTTCTCCGACCATCCGGGTTAAATAGTGACAGATCTTTTCCTGATACTCGGTATAAACTTGCGGAAATCTTATTTCCCCGTTCTTCATCTCAACCCTCAATCTTATGTGCCTATGGTATCACTCAATCGTTATGAACAACAGCAGGCGGCCGCCTGGCTATTGCATGATTGCTGAGGGGGGTCACTACCCAGCAGGCTCAGGGCGAGTTTGTCCATACTGGCGGTTGCTCCCCCCCTGACGGCTTTGGCGAGTTCCACCGCCGCCCTGATCTCCCTGCGGTCAATGCCCAATTCCAGCGCCCTGGCGATATGATATTCCAGGCAGGGGTGGCAATTTTCCCCTACGGATGCCCCCACGGCAATTAATTTTTTTGTTCCCTCATCCATGCTCATTCCCCTTGTTTTCCCTTCATTTTTTCTATGTCTGCCTTCAGATCACCGATCTCCTTTTTCATTTCCTCAAGATCACAGGTGCCGACACCACCGAAGCAGCAGAAACGGCTGTTACTCCATCTCGATCTGAAAAACACACCCATCGTTATGCATAAGGCAATACCGACGAGCGGCACGACCCACCACCAGGCCCACACGGGCCACGCTCCTCCCCACCACCCACACATGACTTTTCCTGCTCCTTTCCGGATCGATCAATTTTTTGCAGGGTAATGGGCAATACTATTTCGCCGCCCCGGCACCCGGGACAAAGGAGGCCATCATTCCCATTTTCGCACCGCAGCACGACTGCATCTTTGCCATCCTTGCCTGCTTATCCTCTGCGGGCATATCCTTCCTCTTGCCGCCTGGACACATCGCAACCAGCTGCTCGCAACAGGCCTTCATCTGCTCCTTATCCTCCCCCGACATGCCGTTAAAGAATCCTTGCATCATTCCACCAAACATCTTTTCCATTTTAAACCTCCTTTTTCGCTTTTTATTATTTTAGACGTGACGAGTATGAAAAAAGATACGCCCAGACATAAAATAATATTTGATCCTGATTTTTTTGGTCAAACCGAGTCCCCTGACCCACAAGCACTTTGTCCATTTGCCCACTACGATAACGGCTCGCTGCCTATGCCTTGATGGCGGCCACCTTGATGCTGGCGATGGATGTTGCCAGTTCCGCCGCCATTGCCTTCCGGGCATCGCTGTCACCGCCGGCCTCCCGCGCTGCGGGATGATTGACGATTTCCTGCATGGGAAACAGAGTCTCGGCGATGATTTGCACCTCCCCAAAGCCCGCCGCGGCGATCTGCTGCAGATAGTCTTCTTTTATAAGCGCCCCGGCCACACAGCCGGTGTAGGCGGCAATGGAATCATGCAAGGCCGGCGGCAGTTCTTTCAGCAAGACGATATCGGACACCATCAGACGTCCCCCCGGCTTGAGAACCCGGAAGGCCTCCCGGAAGACCCGTCCCTTGTCCGGGGAAAGGTTGATGACACAATTGGAGATGATAATGTCCGCCGTGGTATCGGCAACGGGAAGATGCTCAATTTCCCCCAGGCGGAACTCCACGTTCCCATACCCGCCTTTGCGGGCATTCGCCCGCGCTTTGTCTACCATTGCGGAGGTCATGTCCACACCAATGACCCAACCCGTCGCCCCCACCTCCCTGGCGGCAAGGAAGCAATCGAAACCTGCCCCTGCCCCGAGATCAACAACCGTTTCCCCGGCCCGCAACGAGGCTAACGCCACGGGATTTCCGCAGCCCAGACCGAGATTCGCCCCCTCGGGCACAGCCTGGAGGTCTTCGGGGCGGTAGCCGACGCCCAAACTGATATTTTCTACAAGGCGCTCACCTCCGCAGCAACAAGCCGAGGGCAGACAACATGTCCCCCCTTGCATGGCAATATCGCCGTAACGATCCCGTACAGCCTTCCTGATTGCTTCTGCTTTCATTTTCCTATTCCTCCTAAATTGTTCATAATGGGGCCGAGAAATTCCCTGGGTAATACCAGCTGTCCCCGCTCATCGGCGCTGATCAGCGCTGCGACGCGGCAGCAACTGGTAGCGCACCACTTGCGGACACCCAAGGAAATCCCTTCTTATGATCCTCTTTAACCATTTCTGCACCTCATGTTGATTAACCTGATTTCTAATTTAGAATCATTCTTATCTGATCAATCAGAATATAAGTAACGGTAAGAAATTTGTCAAGCATTAAGTGGGAAAATATTTGCCTGTTTATTCATTTGGTTATCGAAATATAGAAGGGAGAGCTTCGTCTTTGAACTGACAAAATCATATTTGCCTATATTGTGGGCGTCACTCTGAATAAAGGGAGCCAGGCTGGTCAAGGAAAAGAAAGTTGGCCGGTGGGTTTATTTTGATCTGGTGCAGCTCCAGGAGCAGAGTCATATTTATCTGCCGGACCGCAAGCTGAGCACGTTCCGTGAGACGCTGATCTGGACCGGAAAATATTCAAGAAGGCTGTCGAGCTCTTGCAAGATAAGCGATGGGAGCTATTTTTCAATAGTCAATAATCGGGAAGAGGGAAGGACAGACCGATCAAGAGCAGCAAGTCCCCCCTGCCCTGCCCGCAGCCGGACCTTGCGGATCGACGAAACAACAGCAGGAATCGCTTTGCCGGTTCAGCATGCCGTTGATCACCGCCGCCGCGCATCCGACGCCGGCCTCGACGGATATGGCGCCAGCGGGACAGTTACGACTACAGGCCCCGCATTCCATGCAGGCATCACGATTCCGGAACCGGACACGTTTTTCATCGACTGCCAGCACCCCGTGGGGGCAGACCTCCAGGCACATCCCGCAACGGGAACATTTATCACTGTCCAGCCTTAAGGTGACGACATCTTTTAAATAGGTCATATTCTTCATTTCAAACTCCTAAAGAAACCGAGAAACCAGCAGCGCGGCAAAACCGGAAAGGCCGGCGCCGATTTCAAGAGGCAAAGCCCAGCGCATTTCCCACCTCACCCCGGACAGAGACGTGTAAGTCGAGGCGCCGGTGAAGTTCATGGCTAGATAGGCGGAAAAGGCCGTAATCAAGAGCAGCCAAGCCCCTCCGAACAAGACGCCCCGCCAGCTATGGAGATCGCCTCCCCAAGCATAGATCAAAGCGATTGCTATGGGCACTCCGACGGCAATTCCCTTGGTTGTAAAGGCGCGCCCCGGCAGATAGGGGAGCAGCAGGGGGGTCAAGACCGCACCGGACAGGATTGCGCATAAAAAGGCCAAGACCGAGGAAATGCCGTCCTGGGCCATATTCGGAAGGAATCCCCTCTCCCCGCCGAGACCGCTAATGAGCAGCAGGATGGGAATAATTATCACGGCGGGCTTGAGGGTGGCGACGAGCTCAATGGGAATGAGGACAGCGCGCTCCTGCACGGGGAAGGTTTTCCGCCGCATTTCTTCCGTTGCCCGGAGACCGGCGTCAAGGTAGGCGGCGGCGTCCCGGGCAAGAATCGGCCCGTAATGGACCTTGAATCCCGACTGTTTTTTGACCAGATGAGCGGATACACCGGGAGCCCCAAGCTGCGGCAGGATCAGATCGCGGTGTTTCACGATCTCCTTCAAACCGCTGGCCGTGATGCGGAGGACAAGTTCCTCCGTCCCGAAGGTTCCCTTGCCCGCGGCGCACCAGACGTTGATGCCCTCCGTATCAAGAACGAGGAGCCAGGCATCCCGCCCCGGCAGGGACTCCCGGAGGCAATCGCAACTCATCTTGTAATTGGCCGTGACCAGGACAGGGGAACCGTCATCGGGCGAGCCGAGGGCGTAGAGGCCAGGATCGACGGCATAATGCAGCATCCTGCCGACCCCCCAGCGTGCCTTGAGCGACCCCCAGCGGTCACACCATGTCAGTGTTGACGACACCTGGGGAATCCTTCCCGAAGGACCTGCCACCGACCCGGTCACAAACGCCTGATCAAGACGGGGCGGGTTCAGCTCCGTCTTGCTTCCTGAAGCCGCGCCGGCGGCAAGGGACGCCATCGGTAGCAGAACCTGCTTATTTGACGGATCATTTACGCAAATCTTCAACGCCGTTAAACCTCACACCACCTCTTTCATAATGGGACCGAGAAACTCCCTGACCCGTTCGGCCAGATTGTCGGCCTTGATCAAGGACAGACAGCAAACCTCGCCGTCCTTTTCCCAGCTGATCAGGGCCAGCTTATCTCCGGCCTTGATGTTCCCCCGTGCCCGCAATTCCTTGGGCAGCACCATCTGTCCCCGCTCATCGATACTGATCAGCGCTTCAACACGGCAGCAACTCGTAACCCCGCTTGCGGATACACAACATGATCCCTGCTGCTTATCCTCTGCAACCATTTTTCTCACCTCACATTGAATATTCAGATTCATCAGTTTGTCCTGAATGTAATTAACTCCCCAAGTTTTGTCAAGTATTAAGGGAGAATTTTTTTATCGCGAGCAACAAAAGCCTTGTCTTATTTCTGATTTCCCCTTGAACCGGAGCATACAACCTGATAGAAATAGGTTATATGGTTATGGTCGCCGCCAAGGATGCACCGGCTGCAGCGTAACGGCTTATATCTACCGGATGGGGAGGATAATGAAGATACTCTTTGCGGCCCGTGAAAATGCCTGGGGAGGTTTTCTGGGGTTGCTGAAAGACGGGCTTCCCCAGCATGAATTTGCCGCCACCGGGCGTTTCGGCTTCGATAACTTAAAAGGATTTGACGTATTGATTCCCACCATGAGCGTTATGAACAGGGAGCACCTTGCCGGCAGCGATCGGCTGCAGCTCATTCAGCAGTGCGGCGCCGGTCTGGAGGCTGTCGACCTGCAAGCCGCTGCAGAGATGCAGGTCCGGGTCGCCAACGTCCCCACCGATATATCCGGCAATGCCGATTCCGTTGCCGAGTTGGGCATCTACATGATGATCGGTTTATCAAGAGATACCCGAAAAATGGCATCATGTCTTGCGGGCAGACAGATGGGGGTTCCTCAGGGGCGTGCCCTGAGCGGGAAAACAGTGGGCATTATCGGCCTTGGCGGTATCGGCCGCGCCCTGGCAAGACGTCTCAAGGCATTTGACGTGCATTTAATCGGCATCAAACGCCATGACCCTCAAAAGGCGAAAGGGGAACTCGCCCTGGAGTGGGCAGGAACCCCGGAAGATATGGAAGAGTTCCTTGGCCGGTCCGACTATGTCGTCCTCTGTCTTCCCCTGACAACCGCAAGCAGGCATATGATGGGTCGGCATGCTTTTGACATGATGAAAGGTGATTCAATGCTGATCAATCTTTCCAGGGGGGACTGGTTGACCGGGGCGCCCTGGAGGATGCCCTGGCCGCGGGGAAGATCGGCGGCGCCTGGCCTGGATGTATTCTGGGAAGAACCGCCCGATCTCGCTGGCCCCATCTTCAGATACAATGTAATGGCGACCCCGCACGTTGGCGGTGTAACGGACGTCTCCATACGAGGTATCCTTAGGGCGGTGGCGGAAAATATCAGGAGATTGGCAGCGGGACAGGACCTCCTCCATTTAAAGGCTTAAATATCAAAGACCGTGGCGCTGAGGCAAAGGGGCGCATAATGGGTTGCAGGTGGATACTAACCGTCAGTTTTGGGTGACTTGATATGGCCATTTCCAGAAGAGTTATAATTTTTATGTCCGTTGTGTTTGTACTGGGCGGACTGTTCCTCCCCGCCATGGCAACCGCGCAGACCCGTGAAATCATCGCCACCGGCGAATATATTATGGGCGATGGCGAAACCATGGCCGTCTCCGAGGAGCGGGCCCGGCTAAACGCGGTGCGGCAGGCGGCGGAAGAGGCGGGAACTCTTGTCAAGAGCTACTCCCGGGTGCAGCATATGACCCTCCAGGAGGACGTGGTGGAGGTTATCGCCAATCACGCGATGAAGATCACCGTCCTTTCCAAAAGCAGGGCGCTGACGGGCGATGCCGTTCGTTTCAGCGTCAAAATCAAAGCGGAAATATCAAACGCCGATATTGACGCCAACTTGAGGCGGGCTGCCGGTGAACGCCAGGCCATAGCGGCCTATGGCAAGTTAAAGGAAGAGTTTGAGCGCCAAAGCCAAATGCTTACGACCTTGAAGAAACAGCTTGCCGCTGTTCCCGATGCTCAGCGGCAAGAGGTGCTGAACAAGATCGGCGAGAATGAAAATCAATTCCGGGCGGCCCTTTTCCTGGAAGAAGGACTGCGCAGGATATCAGCCCTTGACAACTCCGGCGCCGATACGGCGCTGACCAAGGCCGTTGCGCTGAATCCGCATCTCGCCCCGGCATACGCAGCGAGGGCCGAGGCGCGCCTCTGGTTTGCAGATACAACCGTCCTCATGGAAGATGTTAATCGGGCCATAGCGCTGGAGCCGGATAACGCCGGGTATTATGCCGTTCGTGCCCGCGTCAGGGCTTTTAAAAACTGTTCGAAACAAAATCAAACGGGGTGTCAGGAAGTCATTGCCGACATCAGGAAGGCAAAGTCTCTTGATCCGGCCAATCCCGACTATTTTACTCTCCTCGGCGCCGTTTATAGTGCCCTCGGCCAATATGACCTGGCGGCACAGGAGTACGATATGGCCGTCCATATGCTCCCGTCAGCTACCCTCCCCATTGCCGCCGTCAACACTTATATTAAACGTGCCGATTTCAGGCTCAATGCCGCCGCAGGAAATTATCTGCAAGCAGCGCTCGCAGATTTGAATCGGGCCGTCTCCATTATCAGCAGTCCCGCCTATATGACGGAGGATGTCAATAAGTTTGCCCGTTTTTTAAAGCAAAACCCTAAAAGCGAAGAGGAAGCTTTCCGCCTCCTAAAGGACAACTTCGGTGTGGACCTCTCGAAAATGAGGGAAGCCGAAAAAAAAGCTTTCTTTAAAGAGTTCCAAGCCCGCAACGTAAACGTGCAGCAGGTGCTGAATAACGCCGCCCTTGTTTACTGGCGACGGTCTCAGGTCCTTTATGAGGCAGGCGACGGAAAAGGGGCGGAAAAGGACAGATCGGCCCTCTGTGAACTGACGCTTAGCCGTGACGGCTCCCTTGTTTATGCCTCCGGAATCATAGCGGATGCCGATATCTGCAGCGCAAGAGGCGTCTATCGGCCATTTGCGTCGCCCAAAAAGCTTCAGGCCTACCAGTCGTACATGCGCGGCGAGAGACTTCAGGCCCGTCAGAAATACGCCGCGCCCTGGAGATGGATTCCAAGCTGATCCAGGCCTATACTTTGCGGGCGCTCTCCTATGAACAAAGTACGCCTCCTTCCTTTGAAAAGGCAATCGCCGACTTCACGGCGGTAATAAAGCTGGAACCAAAAAACGCCCGGGCTTTATACGAACGCGGTCTTGCCTACTGGGTGCGTTCCTAAGATATGGAGTGGCATCGTGATGAAGCAGGGGCAAAGCGGGAAAGACTCATGGCCCAAAAAGACTTTTCGGCCGTAATCCAACTGGCGGGCAATAGTTACAGCAGTAGCGCCCTGATTCAGCGCGGCCGGATATTTGAGGTCGAGAAGGAGTTTGAACCGGCAGCCAGGGATTATGACCAGGCCGCTCGTCGGCATGGCGATTTTCAGGGTGATTTCCAGATCCTTCTGGACAAGGCCAGAGTATTGGAAATGGCCGGGAAGATTGCCGAGGCGATACAGGCGCTGGATGAATACGTCGCCACCGCAAAAAAGAACCTGGAGGAAAAGGGCGCATGGGAAGACGCCTACCTGGCGGGAAAAATAACCGAAGCAGAGGCCCGGAAGCAAGCACTGGCCAACCCCAAGGCGGACAGGTAATGACTGGGAAACGGGAAGCGCCGGCAGGGGAAGAAAGGACGAGCAGGATCATTTACATTCAAACAGTGGTTTAAGGATGTAACCCATTATTAAAGGAGGCAGCGCATGGATTATCAAGCCCTTTTGCAGAACAGACGCGCCATCCGTGATTTTCAGGACCGGGAACTTCCCCTGTCCATCCTGAAGGAGATGCTTCAGGAAACCTGCCTGGCCCCGACGGCGAGCAACGGCCAGCCCTGCCGGTTTATCATCATCCGGGACCGGGAATTCATGAAAAGGCTCTCCACGGAAAGCAAGGACAACCTTCTCGCCGATGTTGCCGCGAATCCCGCGTTGCCGCTGAAAAAATACGAGGCCGTGCTGAGGGATGAAGGATTCAATATCTTCTATAACGCCCCCTGCTGGGTACCTGCTGGATCGGGATGGGGACCCCGCTCCGTGCCCCCGAAATCCTCAAGGAAATGGGCATGCCCGAGGACTGCGAAATCGTCGCCCCCATTATCGTCGGCTACCCGACGGACATCCCGGCCGCCTCGGAACGGCATGACCAGGCGATCATCAGGGTCATATAAGGGAAATAGCCGGACCGGATGAATATCCTTGACATTCACGGAGAATGGCAACATAGATAGGTCCATCCGTCCCCTTTTGCAAGCCGGGGCCGGAACTATCCGCCATAATAGTGCAAACCGCCGTGCTGACAGGCTTATACTGACCGGGATGCACGGAAAGAAAGAGAGGAAAGACATGATAAAAAAGGTATCTGTTCAGACATTGTTATGGGGCCTTGTTTTACTCCTCGCCCTGCCCTGGGGGGCCTTCGCCCAGAATACGGCGGGGCCGTCCCCTCAGTTCAAACAGGAAGAGTTGGACCAGATGCTCGCCCCCATCGCCCTTTACCCTGATGCGCTACTCGTGCAGATCCTGATGGCCTCCACCTATCCCCTGGAAATAGTCGAAGCGGCGCGTTGGTCCAAAGCAAACCCGCATTTCCAAGGGAATCAGTTAACGGCGGCCCTGGAGAAACAAAACTGGGATCCCAGCGTCAAATCGCTGATAAATTTTCCCTCCGTCCTGGCAATGATGAATGACAAGCTTGATTGGACGCAAAAACTGGGAGACGCTTTTCTCGCCCAGGAAAAAGGTGTAATGGATACGGTGCAGAAGCTCCGGGCAAAGGCGCAGGCCCAGGGCACCTTAAAAAGCACGGAGCAGCAGAAGGTTACCACCCAGGCACAGACAATTATTATCGAGCCTGCCAGACCGCAAGTGGTTTACGTCCCCGCCTGCAACCCTGCCGTCGTATATGGCCCCTGGATGTATCCTGCCTATCCGCCTTATCCCTATTATCCGCCCGGCGCGGTTATCTGAGCCAGTGTCATGTCTTTTGGCGTGGGCATCGCGGTCGGCGCCGCCTGGGGCTATGCTTGGGGAGGATGCAACTGGAATCACGGGACGGTAAATGTCAATGTCAACCAGAATAACACGATCAACAATAATATTAACCGCAACATTAATACTGCCAATGTTAACCGTAATAACACCAATAAGGTAGGTGGCGGCGGCAGTGTCGAATGGCAGCATGACCCGACCCATCGGAAGGGTGTTGCCTATAGAGACAACGCTACCCAGCAGAAATACGGACAGCGCGGCCGGGGCAACCCGGATGCCGGACGTGATTACCGAGGACATACTCCCGATGACCGTGGAAGGGACGGGAAGACTGCTGACCGTCCGGGCATGAAGGATGGTAAAGGTACCCAGGGGCGGGATAAGCAAGGTTTACAGGATCGGAGAGACACACCTGCCCAGAGCCGGCAGCTGGAAAGCAGGCAAAGATCCGCCGGCGCTTTCGAAGGCATGGATCACGGCAGCAGCGAGGCAAAGATGCAAAGCGAGCGTGGCCGGGCAAGCTCTCAGGGCATGAAGTCCCCAAGGTCCGAGGGAGGAACGGCAAGGAGCAGCGGCGGCGGCATGAGCCGGGGGGGAGGTGGTCGGCGATGAAGAACGATGCCTGCTTACCCGTCAAAAACCACTTGAGGAGGAAAAGGATTATGCCCCATGGAACCGCGCCAACAAAATATATTTCCGGACACCCCGCCGGTCTTGCCATCACCCTTGCCGTTATCATGCTCATTTTGATCTTCAGTTGCCCTGCCTTTGCCAAGGCTCCCCAACAGAAAACCTTCGGGTCTCCCGAGGAGGCATTCACGGCCATGGTCAAGGCAATGAAAGAGCAGGATGCGGGGGAATTGGCCGTAATCTTTGGCCCCGGCGGTAAAAAGCTTGTTTTTTCCGGTGATGATCGCGCCGATAAGGCCGTGCGGGATAGCTTTGTCAAGGCCTATGAGGAAAAAAACAGCATCGAGAAGATCGCTGGCAATAAAACCATCCTCCATGTAGGCAGCAAGGACTGGCCTCTGCCCATTCCCCTGATAAAAAGCGGTAATGTTTGGCGCTTCGATACCAAGGCCGGCAAAGAAGAGATTCTCCAGCGGCGAATCGGCCGGAATGAACTAAGCGCCATCAAGACTTGTCAGGCTTACGTGGATGCCCAACGGGAGTATGCAGCCGGGGATTACGATGGCGACTGACTATTTGAATATGCCCAAAAGTTTGTAAGCACCCCCGGCAAGAAAGACGGCCTCTCCTGGGAGACCAAGGAAGGGGAACCAAAAAGCCCGCTCGGGGCCTTGATTGCCGTCGCCGCCAGGGAAGGATATTTGGCGAAAGAAGGTAAAAGCAAGGCTGTTCCCTTTACTTGGCCAACGGCAAGATGCTCGGCGGGTTCGCCCTGGCGGCATATCCCGCCCAATACGGCAATTCCGGCGTCATGACCTTCATCGTTAATAAAGACGGCCGGGTTTACCAGCGGGACCTGGGCAGGAATACGGCAAAGATTGTTCAGGCCATGAAGGCATATAATGCCGACAAGACCTGGAAAAAGGCAGAATAGACCAATTATGCCTTGTATCCGACGTACAGATAGGTGGTTCCGAGGGTGAGGGCGTATTGCTCGATTTTATGAAGACCTGCTTCACCCATGATACCTACAAAAACGGCAGGCCTGGGGAAATTAGTAATCGAATCGGATAAATAGTTGTAGGCAGCCTGGTTTTTTGTAAAGCAGCCGGCAATGCGGGGAAGAAAATGATTTAAATAGGAGCGGTAAACCTTGCGGACATATTTATTCCCCGGCAGGTGCATCTCGAGAACCATGACCTGACCGCTCGGTGCGATAACCCGGACCATTTCCTTTAGGGTTTTGAGCCGTTCCAGGATGTTCCGGATGCCAAAGGCGATGGAGGCGACGTCAAAAGCGCTGTCGTCAACCGGCAGGAACAGGGCGTCCGCCTGGAGGAGCTGGATTCTCTTCGACAGGCCCTGCTTTGCTATTTTCCGCTGTCCCCGCTTGATCATTTCCTTAACGAAATCAAGAGCGACAATATCAATATGCGGATAGGCCAGGGCGGCCTCCATGGCCAGGTCCGCCGTCCCGGTGGCGAGGTCAAGCAACCGATTGGTCTTGAAGAATTTCATTCTCCCGACGGCAAACCGCCGCCAGGCCACATCCCGTCTCAGGCTCAAAATACGGTTGAGGAGGTCATACCCTTCCGGGATGGTTGCGAAGATATCCCGGACCATTTCGGTGTGCTGTTTTTTTGATGCCTTGGTTATAAGGGGATAAGCCTTTTTTCGATTTGCTGCCACGGGTAACTCCTTTATTGAATCTTTCCGATGCTGTCAAGGGAGAAAGAAAAAGGGTGCCCGGGCAGCGTTCATGAAGTAGCGGACAAGAAGGGGATGACGATGCTTACCTAAACGGCCAGCCAGGGGGATAAGGGGCCGGGGATTGCCTTTTCCTTACCCCAAGGCGGCCGGCAAGGGTCCCCTTCCCGGCGGAGCTGTCCGTATCCATATCGGGAATGATGCCCATGGCGGACAGGGCAATGATGCCGACGAACATGGGGGGGCGTAATCGGCCCTTCCCCAAGCAGAAGCAGGCGGGGACGCAGCAGCATGGCCAGGGCCGCTCGCTGGCGTTGGCCATCCGCCGAGTTTACGGGGATAGAGATGGTCGCTGTTCTCGGTCTCTCGTTCTCTTTTGATGGCCGTCAGCGCTTCCCGGGGACCGTGGATTTTTTATCGGAGCTGCCCATGCCGACATCGTCAACGAGGCTCCGGGCCCCTTTCTTTTCGGCACAGGTGACCGGGGGTCCGGGAAGGGTGGCGGCGGGTACCTGACCTTCCATGAGCATCTTTCATTTCCTGAAGAGAGATCTTGCCGTATCGACAATATGATCCACCGTAAGGCCGAACTTTTCGTACAGCACGGTCGCGGGGGCGCTGGCGCCGAAACGGTCCATGCCCACGATTGCTCCTTCGAGGCCCACATAATGTTCCCAGCCCAACCTTGCCCCTGCCTCCACGGCGACCCTCGCCTTCACCGCCGGCGGGAGGACACGGTCCCGATATTCCGCCGGCTGGGCGTCGAACATATCCCAGGAGGGAATGGAAACGACGCGGACCCAAATGGCTTCCCCGGTGAGTTTCCGTGCCGCCGCAAGGGCGAGATGAACCTCCGATCCCGTGGCGATGAAAATTACATCCGGTCTGACCTGGGAGGAGTCCCAAAGAATGTACCCGCCCTTCTGCAGCCCTGCCGCGGCCGCCAGCTCCTGACGATTCGGGTTCGGGACATTCTGACGGGTCAAAACGATGGCTGTCGGTCCTCGCCGGTTGGCAAGGGCGGCCTGCCATGCCTGGGCCGTTTCGGCGGCGTCACAGGGACGGATGACGCTGAGATTCGGAACGGAGCGGAGATTCATAAGCTGCTCGATGGGCTGATGGGTGGGCCCGTCTTCGCCGACGGCGATACTGTCGTGGGTAAAAACGTAGATGACCCGGAGTCTCATCAGGGCGGCCAGCCGGATCGGCGGCCGCATGTAATCGGCAAA
>DYRD01000318.1 GCA_020718905.1 Syntrophus aciditrophicus
AATGGGACATCCTCTCCGCATTCATGCACTGGAAACGCGGTGACCTGACCGTTCGAGAATGGATACAGTCCCTGCGCGGCCATAAATGGTCGGCTGATATCCAAATGGATGATCCTTTCCCTTTGCTGATGGACCTCATTCAGAAGCCGGCCTTTCATCTCTCACGTGCCGCGCGGAAAATAATGCCGAGAAAAACCGCACGTAATACTGAATAGGAAAGGAATTTGTCATGCGCGGTCTGGAAGTATTTACGGCGATACTCCGATCCGGAGAGACTGAATCCTCCGTTGAGACCTGCTGTAAAAAAGCGAAACCTCTCCGCAACCTCAGCCGTGCAGGGCATCTGCATCCGCCAGCCCTGCTGCCGGGCATCGATCGGCTGCTTGGGTTGCAGCTTGCCCGCATTCTCTGGCGGCGAAAGGTTCCGGTCTTCGGTACCGCCGACAATCTGCAGTCGCAATACTGCCGCACCCGCGCCGCAATCCGGATCGTGCCGACCCGTGAGTTCCTGGAAGAGCCGGAATCCCTGTTGAGGCGACTCACTCAAGAGTACGGGCGTCGCCCAGTCATTATTCCATGCGCCGATGACTTTGTCTGGTGGCTCAGTGACAACCGGGAGCTGGTGGCGAAATATGCCGATTTTTTGATCCCTCCGGCAAAGACGCTGGAGTTGATGTCCGACAAAAGCAGTTTTTACCGCTATGCGATGGAACATCATCTGCCGCTGCCGCCAACCCGATTTGTACACACTGCGGAAGAGCTGGAAACCGCGATACGCGAAATGTCGTTCCCCCTTCTCATGAAACCTGCGCGCAAAACTGATGAATGGATGCAGATGACCGATGGATTTAAGGTTTTAAAGGCAGATGAAGCCGAAACCTTGCGGCGAATGGGGAATAAGTTGCTGCCAATTGCCAATGAGTTAATCCTTCAGCAGTGGGTTCCGGGGCCGGATGCCAATATGCACTCGCTGTATGTCTTTTTTGACCGCCAGAGCAACCCTCTGA
>DYRD01000319.1 GCA_020718905.1 Syntrophus aciditrophicus
AGGGATCGCTCCGCGCCTCGGGGCTGGGTTTCGAGGATGGCAAGCCCCTCCTGGATGCGGGGCCAGGATAAACCGGCCATCATCACAACTCCTTCCTCCATCCCTTCCGGGCGCTCGTGGGCCTGGCGAATATTGAGGGCGGGGAAATTCAGGATGGATGATTCTTCCGTGATTGTGCCGCTGTCCGATAGTACGGCGTGGGCGTTCATCTGGAGCTGCACATAATCGAGCAGGCCAAACGGTTTGTGGAGTTCCACGAGCTTGGGCAGTTCAATCCCTTCCTGCTCGATTCGTTTTCTTGTGCGCGGATGGGTGGTCATGATGACACGCTTGCCGTAAGCGTCGGCCAGGCCCCGCAATGCCGCAACAAGGCCCCGGAAGTTGCCTTCATCATCCACGTTTTCCTCCCGGTGGCAGCTTACCACAAAGTAATCATTTTCCTTCAGGTCAAGCTGGGTCAGGATCTCCGAGCGCTGTATCTTCGGCATATAGTGATGCAGCACCTCAAACATCGGGCTTCCGGTTTTAATCACGCGATCCGGGGGCAGCCCCTCGCGCAGCAGATATTCCCGGCCTATGGCGCTGTAGGGCATGTTGATGTCGCTGATATGATCGACAATCTTGCGGTTGATCTCTTCCGGGACGCGCTGGTCGAAGCAGCGATTCCCCGCCTCCATGTGGAAAACTGGAATCTTGCGGCGTTTTGCAGGATAGGCGGCAAGGCAACTGTTGGTGTCGCCGAGAATGAGGATCGCATCGGGCCTTTCCGCAGCCAGAACCTCATCCGCCCGGGCGATGAGGAGGCCAACCGTCTCCGCCGGGGTTTTTCCCGCCGCCTCCAAAAAGTGATCCGGCGCCCGCAACCCCAGATCGTCAAAAAAAACCTGATTCAATTCATAATCGTAGTTCTGCCCGGTATGGACAAGAACATGTTTGGTATATCGTTCCAGCGCGGAGATTACCCGGCTCAGACGGATAATCTCCGGCCGGGTGCCGACAAT
>DYRD01000148.1 GCA_020718905.1 Syntrophus aciditrophicus
TATCCTTGACTTTTAACCTTTGCCTGAACTATGGTCAATTACTGACCAATGGTCAGGAACCGGATACAGAACTTTTTTCGCTATGTCAAGGCATTTTTATTTAATGAAGATTTGCTCCGGTAAGAAGCTAAAAGCAGTGGATTTGATTAATGATTTATCTTTGGTAGGGCAAGGCGCGCCACCATTATGCCGGTGCGGTGGGGAGATTGCTGCAGATAATCTTTGAGCGTGTCCGGAGAAATGACCACCCGTCCCGCCTGCTGAGAGGCGTGAAGCAAGCGGAGCCTTCCTGCCAGCAGCCGGACGGCGATCCCGACATGACATACATCAAGGCCTTCCTGGTCGGTCGTAATGGCGAGGATGTCCCCCTCCTCGATTCCTCCTTCTCGGCGGTTGAGCTCTGCTTTCGGCAAGAGATGACGGGTGGTTTCGGAGAGCCGTCTTTCGACGGCGATCATTTGCCGAAAGGCCGTTGGGTCCTGCAGCGGGAGATAGACCTCACGATGAGTCGTCATGAAATTCAGAGCTTTCCCGAGGGTCCTTCCCCCCAAGGCCTGGGTCATATCCCGGATCAACCCCGCTTCCTCGTGGCTCTGAAGCCAGTCGGAGAAATAGTGGTGCCGCGAAGGGTAGCCCGTAACCACGCCGTCCCGGTATCGCAGGGATCTGAGGATGGCCGCATAGTCGGTGAAACGGTCTTTTCCGGTGTAGCGCATGATCGCCAGGGCGCAGCAGTTTTCAACCAGGGTAAAACAGTCGAAGGTGCGGAGATTGATAACAAGGGCCTCCGGACCGGAAGGGTCCCGGGTTTTTTCTTCATAGGGGGCCCCCAAGAAATAACGACCGGCCCGTAGGAATATGTTCCCCGGCGTATCCTCCGCCCCTTGCTCCTGCCGGTCCGCGCCGATGAAACTTTGAAAGATTTCCAGGTCTTTTGGATCAATCATTGCTACCTTCCTGTTCAAATGAGCAAAACATCCCATGGATATGAATTCATTGCGTAGTAGTATTGCTCCCCTTTTCAGATAAGGCCAGTATGGCCGGGATGACGGTCAAGAGATCCTCCCTGATGCCGAGGTGGGCGACCTGGAATATGGCGGCGTTTATGTCCCGGTTGACGGCGACGATGCAACGGGAATTACGCATCCCCGCAAGGTGGGGCATGGCCCCCGAGATGCCGCAGGCGATGTATAGGGAGGGGGCGACGGTCCGCCCGGTCAAGCCGACCTGACGCCGGTATTCCATCCAGCCGAGATCGCAGACGGCGCGGGAACAACCGACCGCCGATTTAGGAAAAACACCGGCCAGACGTTTGATGAGGTCTAAATTTTCTACGGCTCCGATTCCCTTGCCGGCGGCGACAATTACCTCGGCCTCGGAAAAATCATAAGTCGTCTCCGCTGCCGGCAGTCTTCCCAGCGATTTGGTCCGGAGACCTGTGGCCGGTGCGGAAAGGAAAGAAACCCGGGGTGGACGGCCCCTCTTGTCCGCGGATCTTGCTTCCTCAAGCAAAGCCGTTCCTTGCGTTCCCCTGGCTTCCGGCAGTACGGTCAGAATGGCGGGCCGTTTCTCCGGGAGGACCTCCAGCTGCCATTGCCCCTTCAGGACGGAGCGTTTAAAGAAGAAGTCCTCTCCTTGCCGGCGAAAGTCTTCAACCGCGCCGATCAGGGAAGCCTTGAGGCGGATGGCCAAACCAGGCCCATAGTCCCAGCCCCGGGACGTATGGGGAATGCAGATGAAACGGGGATTGATCTCCCCGCAGATGGGGGACAGGGCGGTCATCCATGCCTCGGCGCTATAGCCAGCCAGGTGATCTCCGGACAGAAAGGCCACGTCGCATCCGGCCCCCGCCGCAATCTCTTTGGCCCCGTTATATGCAAAAATCCCCACCCCCCCGTTGCCGGAGGGAGGATATTCATATTGCACGGTGCCCGCTCCGTGGCATGGCTGTTCATCTATGTACGGGAAATGGCCGGGAACCAGTATCAACATATCTTCGCCGGCGGCCTCCGCCATGAGTCCGGCAAAGGATATTGCTCCCCGGCTGGCGGCGGTCAATCCGTCCGCTGACATCTCCGCGATGACGACTACTCCCGCTTTCATGGTGCAAGAAATCCTTTCTGCCGGCAGAAATCGAGAAACTGCGCGGCCTTTCCGGCGGGAGTGCCGGCGAGGAAGGTGCACGTTGCAGAAATTTCGGGCCGGGAAACACCAGTGACGCGTTCCCGGGGGACGGGGAGGAGGGGGGCCGCATCGAGGATGGCAATCTCCTGGGTCCGGGACCGCAGTACGTGGGACAGGGCAGGATAGCGGGGACGATTGATACCCGATTGGATGGTCAGGACGGCGGGGAGATCAATCTCATAGGCGGTCCTTTCGCCCCCATCTTCCTCCCGCTCGACATAGACCGGTCCCCGGGGAGACAGGAGGCGCTCACAGATGACGGCGGTGGCACAGGGCAGCTCCAGCAGCGCGGCGACAAGCTGTCCCGTCTGTCCATGCATGCCGTCGTCGGCCATGACGCCGGTAAGGATCAGATCGTATGCTTTGTCCCGGAGGTAGGCGGCGAGGATGGACGCGGTTTCAAAAGGCGTGAGGGGCTCGGGGGGGCGGTCGAGGTGCAGGAGGGTCGCATTGTTTGCCCCCATCTCCAGCGCCCTCAGCAGCACCCGCCGGCAGCGCTTCGGTCCCAGGGAAAGGACGTCAACCGTTACGTCCGTAAGAGAATCCCGAATGCGCAGGGCCTCCTCGACGGCGTATTCATCGAGAGGATTAAACCGGTAACGGTTCTCGTCGGGCGACGGCGTTGTGAGGAGGAAAGGGGCCTCAGCACCGGCCTTGATTTCAGGCCGGCCGGACGATTCCGCAAGCTCCGGAGCGAGGATCTGTTTGACGCAGGCTAAAATCTTCACGCTGAGATTACTTTCCCTAAGTTTTAAATTAATCGATCTTGCCTGCCCGACTCACAAAATGTATTACCTAATTGGTCGGAATCGTTACGATCGGAATTCCCTCTTTAGGAATTCCTGTCTCTGTCAGGGTAATTGCAAACATCAAACAAGAGAAAACTCTCTTGGACGGCAAATCGTTGTCATCGATAAAAAACCAGTGGTTGCGATAATGTATTGAGGCAAATACATCCTCAGGCTTTTGAGGAGAACTGTAGATCTGAATGAGAGGAACCAACGGAATGCTGACGGCCGGCTCATCTTTGAATGTTAAGTTCACGCGGTTGGTGGACACGTGAGCGGAAGGTACCTGTATGTACGATGCAAGGTCGGTTATAATTTCAATTATGAAGCGGGGCTGGATTGAAATCTCCTTGTCGCTCGTCGCGCTTGAACCATAGACTACATAAAATTCATTTGCCTGGGGATTAAGCCCAAGTATCCTTTTAACATCCTGGATTTCTTCCTGAATGGCCGGCGTGGGCTTGCCTTTGAAAAAAATCACCATATTCTCTTGACCATCTACCTTCCTGGCCGAAATTCCAAGGGCATTTGCATACTGTATTTTTCTTAAAAGCTGGATGAGGGGATAAAATTCGAGATCAGCGGAATGGGCTTTCGCCTGACCACCAAAGCGGTTTTGAATCCCATTGATCGAATTTAGCGCGAAGCGAAAGACCATATCCACGGGAAAACCAGATTGGATCAGGTGCAGAATGACGTTCGGCGAAATTGGAGCCATCAGGCGTTTAGCAAACCTGTCACCAATGAGCGGAGTGTACGTAATGGTCGGTCGGTCAGCATACTTTCCCCCGGCTCGAAAGAATGGGCCGACATAGGAGGCGGTGCTCCCATTATAGATCCCGGATTCCGCTCCTAGTGCGACCTCCTGTTCCAAGGCATCCTGGTTGATCACGGAGGCGACATCCATGAAAATCGGAACATCCCCGTAACGCATCTTCACCATATTCAGGAGCATCTTCCTTTTCCAGGATTCCGATATGGCACCAGTATAGTCGGAGTGGTCCCGTGCAATGGTTGAGGGGCCAATACCAGAGCAACCACTCATAAAAGCCAAAACTGTCGATAAAACCACGGCAAGAATCTTTACCTCTCGTTTCATGCAATTCTCCTGATTAAAATAGCTTGCTGCGCCATTTGGAGGGAAAATAGAATAACATTTGCTCTCAGACACCGGGAAAAGAATTTGATATGCCTTGGGGGCCAAATCTTTCGGATAAGAATATTTGAGCTCGACTGCGAATTGCGCAATCGCTAGGCCCACTATTTTGAAAGAGACCCATACTGTAAAAATTTGGCCATAAAAACTAAATTCAACTCACTTCATAAAAAAACCAAAAAAGATTTAAAATTATCCTAGAACCCTTATATATGTTTGTCAAATATTGTTTGCTAACTAATTTAAGGTGCAGTACAAGAAAGCACAAAAAGCATTTTAGCTCATAGAGGTGGTGGGGGTTGTTTGGACAGGATACAGGTTTTTATAAGTGGGAAATTG
>DYRD01000047.1 GCA_020718905.1 Syntrophus aciditrophicus
TTTCCCACTTATAAAAACCTGTATCCTGTCCAAACAACCCCCACCACCTCTCATTACAATGAGTTCTTTTTCAGGTTTCGCCGGCAATAAACCGAGAGAACCTGCTGTACCCATCTTCTTAGCTTCACGAAGATAACGAATTTCCACTCCCCATTTTACCCCATCGCCAAGAAACGATTCGATCATTTCGCCTTTATAATTGATCGAAACGTAGAATTTCTTAAATCCCTGGGCAAGAAAATTTTCTATGACGGTTTGCAATATCGGTTTATTCCCCACCATCAAAAGGGGTTTTTGGCAATCATTGGTCAATGGCTGGAGCCTTTTCCCCAAACCTCCCGCCATGAGAACCACCCAGTTCTCCTTTTCCGGTTGGCGAATCATGTCCAGCATGATTTTAAGATCAACCACTCTTCCCGACTCATCGATGACGGGTATTTGCCTTAGATCTCGGGCTTTCATGAGGGCGAGGATATCTTCTCTGGAGGTGGAGGGATTGACAACCGTAAAATCTCGAAACATAATATCCTGAATCGCCTCCGTCAGGGCGATGCCCTGGAGCATGGCGCGTCTGATATCGCCATCCGTGACGACGCCAATCAGACGTCCATCGTCATTTGTTACCAGGGCTATCTGGAGGGCACTTTCATCAATAATTTTCAATGCTTCCAAGATGTGGCAGTTTGCCTGGATAATGGTTTTTGTTCAGTCTTTCATTTTTATGCCGACACTCTCAGGTTATGGAAGCTTTTCTTCATCAACTCGCCAGGACAAAAAAGCGTAATCTTTTCTATTATCTTTGCCGCCGTACCGGCCTGTTCATAAGGGTTCTTTGCGACTTTCAATATTTCCTGGAATTCAGCTGCTATGGCTTTTCGTATGGATGAGGCGATTGAATTGGTTACCGGCTCACAATCCACTACGCTTGCGGCCCTTACCCGGCCTTTTTGCCGGTCGCCGATATTCACGGTGGGAATTTTTAAAGATGGGGCCTCGATGATGCCGCTGGAACTGTTCCCGATTACTGCGGCTGCATGCTTCATGGCCGACAGATAACGGCGTACGCCCAGGGTGGTCGTCGCGAAACAGCGTTCCCGTCGCTTTTCCGCATAATCGTCGATCAAACGGTTGATTGTCCGACCGTCCGTGTCGGCATTGGCCTTCGTAAGGACCACATTATATTCGGGAAATGCATCCAAGGCAGCGAGCAAAGACTTGAACTGTCCTTCAGATGAGTTTTTTTTCCAGGGTCACCGGATGAAACGTCACGAGGAAATATGGTCCCTCCAGACTGAAGCCGACGGATTCCGCCAGTTCGCTGCGTTCCATGAGGGGCACACGTCGGATATTTTCGACACCAAGGGCGCCAACGTTGAATACCCGGTCCGGTGTTTCCCCCAGCTGGATGATACGCTGACGGTATGCTTCGCAACTGGCAAAATGCAGGTGCGACATTTTCGTAATCGAGTGTCGAAACGCCTCGTCAATAGCCCCTTCCGTGGTCTCTCCGCCATGAATATGGGCAACGGGAACCCGGCAAACCTGGCCCGCGGCGGCTATGCAGAAGGTTTCAAACCGGTCGCCAAGCAACACCATCATATCCGGCGTCAGCCTCTGAAGCGCTTCACCGTAACCGATCATGGCCAGGCCCATGGATTTACAGATGGCCGTCGGGGTGTCGCCGGACAAGAGTATTTCGACAGTTTCATCAGGTTCAAAACCGTCCGTCCGGATTTCCCGGATAGTCATCCCAAACTCAGGCGACAAGTGCATACCCGTGTCAACGACCTGCAAGGTCAGCTCCGGGGCATCCTTGATGCCCTGCATAACCCACCGCAGAAGCCCGTATTCGGCGCGGCTACCCGTAAAAACGCAGATATTTCTCAACTTTTTATTATTCTCAGATGAGATCATCTTTTTCATAATCTTTTTGCGAAGCCTGCCCCAAGACCTCATCCCAGCGCATAGGAGAGATGCCGACGCCGGGGCGCTTGGCGGTGATGTTATCAGAACTGAACAGTTCGCCCTTCTTGATCGCCTGGGTCGCCACGAGGGACTTGCGGGCAATGGCCTTGTTTTTTACTTCACTCGGGGTGGGACGTTTGACACCGTCTCCGAGGGCTTTTTCGATATTGCGGATCGCCCCCACCATCGCCTTCAGCTCATCAGGCATGAGACTGGCTTGGTGGTCGGGGCCGGTCAGGTTACGATCCATGGTAAAATGTTTTTCAATTACCGTTGCCCCCATGGCAACGGCGGCGATGGGAACTTCAATACCGATGGTATGATCCGAGTAGCCTACGGAGATTCCGGGGAAAGCGCTTCTTATGGTTACGATGGCACTCAGATTGACATCTTCAAACGGGGTCGGATATTCGGTATTGCAGTGAAGAACGGTAATGCTTCCCATAGGTGTTCCTGATTCGCCAAGCACATCCAGGGCGGCTTCGATTTCACCCAGATTGGCCATACCGGTGGACATGATCAGTCGTTTTCGCAAGGCCCCCAGTTTCCTCAGATAGAGCAGGTTAGTGATTTCTCCGGAGGGAATCTTGAATATTTCCAACCCCAGACGGCTCAATAGATCAATACTGTCCAGATCAAAAGGGGTTGACAGCAACTGGATATCTTTGTGCCGGCAATAATGTTGTAACCTGACATGCTCCGTTTCACTCAGTTCAAGTTTTTTGACCATCTCCAGTTGCGATTCCTTCGATCCTGTGGTCTCCTGCTGGTAGTCGGCTTTAGGCGCATGGACGGCAATTACTTTCTCGGCCTTGAAGGTCTGGAATTTAACCGCATCGGCCCCAACAGCAGCGGCGACATCAATCAGCTGCAACGCCATGTCCAGACTGCCGTTGTGATTGACGCCGGCTTCGGCAATGATGAAGGTTTTATTATTACTCATAGGGGAAGGTGAAATCGTGAAAAATCAAATCTTATTGCTGATAAGGTTATTGAGTCTTGGAAATATTCCTGACAATTATTGCTCCACAACCAATTAGGGCATGTTCTCCTATTTCGATATATTCTTTACAAACGGCATTGCTGCCGAGAAAAGAACCCTTGCCGATCTTTACCCCGCCATTGACGATCGCGCCGGTTGAAATGTGACAGTGATCTTCAATGACGGCATCATGTTCTATCCGGAAAATGGGCACCCATCTGGATCAAATCATCATATAATTCCATACGCCGCAGGGGGGATTTGATCTGCCCCAGCGCAATCAGTACATTTGGGGGAATCTTTATCAATTTCGCGAAATCGGCGTCGGTGCCGATCACGGGATAACCCAGGGTATTGTGCTCCTTTTTCTCGGGCACATCCACAATCCCGGCAATGGTAAAGCGGCCTTCCCGTTCCAAAACATCGATACAGGATCGGCAATGGCCGCCGCCGCCGATGAGGATGATTTTTTCTTTCATATCCTCACACTGCTGGGGATATTGACCAGCCGCTCTTCCAGCCAGGGGGCTGTTTCAAGGGGTGTGCACTGACAGTGGCGATACATGGGAAGGGTGGAGATGAGCGCCCAAACGGGACGGGTTTGAATACCTTCTCCCGTCGCATAGGCGAGAAACTGGTCCCGTTCCCGCCTATCTTTTAGAAGGATGGCATTCAGCCAGTAGTTGGACCGGGCGTGAGCAGGTTCAGTAATAAAGGGTATGCCGATCTCTTGAAAAAAGGGATCATACATCTGTGCCGTGGTGCGCTTGTTTTCCAAGACCCCGGCAAAACATTCCATCTGGGCACAACCCACGGCGGCATTAATGTTGGGCAGGCGATAATTATAGCCGACTTCGTCATGAACGAATTCCCACGGATGGGGCCGCTTGGCCGTTGTCGTCAGGTGCTTGGCCTTTGTCGCCAGGGCCTCATCGTTGGTAATAATCATGCCGCCGCCCCCGGTGGTCACGGGCTTGTTGCCATTAAAGCTCAATATGCCCATATCCCCGAATGTTCCGGTATGTTGCCCTTTGTAAAAACTGCCCAGTGCCTCGGTGGCATCCTCAACGACGGGGATATGGTATTTTTGGCAGATTTCGATGAGCTCATCGATCCGCGTCGGATGGCCAAGGGTATGCATAGGCACACATGCGGCAATCTTTCTGCCCGTTATGGTATTGTAACACCTGCCGTCGGGCTTCAGGATGCCGTTATTTAAAAGAAATTCATTCAGCTTTCCCGGATCGATCCCCAGTGTTGTTCGTTCTACATCCACGAATACGGGCTCCCCGCCGCAGTAGGAAATGGCATTGGCGGTGGCGACAAAGGTCAACGGCTGGGTTATCACCTCATCTCCGGGCCCTACTTCAGCAAGCAGAAGAGCGACATGGAGCGCGGCGGTGCCGCTGGAAACGGCAATCGCATATTTTGCGCCGGTGAACTCTTGAATGGCCTTCTCAAAACGACGGACATATTCTCCCACATAAGATACATACGTCGTATCAATACAATCAGTGAGATATTTCTTTTCATTTCCGGAAAATCGCGGCGCATTGAGGGGTACGGGGCTCTCCGTTGGGTAAAGGGATTTAATGAAATCAACTAGTTTTTCAAACATTATAGAGATTCCATTTATAGCGCCGCAGGTTTCCCTCGTCCTTGAACCAGGCGATGGTTTCCCCAATCCCCCGGTGCAGCGTATATCCCGGCTGCCACCCAGTCAGCCGGCGAATCTTTTCGCTGCTGCCCAGAAGTCGTTCCACTTCGCTCTTTTCAGGCCGCATGCGCATATCGTCAATGACGATCTTAGCCGCCGGGTTGATCTGGTCGATGATCTCACGGGCAAGCTGACCGATGGAAATCTCCTGTTGCGAGGCGATGTTTATCTCTTCTCCAATCGTGGCTTGTGTCTCGGCAATCGCTATAAAACCGCCCACCGTATCCTTCACATAGTTAAAATCGCGGGTCGGATGCATGCTGCCCAGTTTGATTTCCGTCGCCCCGGCCAGCAACTGGGTGATGACGGTGGGAATGACGGCGCGGGCCGATTGACGGGGCCCATACGTGTTGAATGGTCTGACAATGGTCACGGGCGTATCGAAACTGCGATAGAAGCTTTCCCCTATCCGGTCGGCCCCGATTTTGGTGGCGGCATAGGGCGACTGCCCCTGGAAGGGATGCCGTTCATCAATGGGAACATATTGCGCCGTTCCATAAACTTCCGACGTGGAGGTAATCAGTACGCGCTCGCAACCCGTATCGCGCGCCGCCTGGAGGATATTCAGGGTGCCCTTGATGTTGGTATCAACGTAACTGTCCGGGGAGTGATAACTGAACGGAATGGCAATAAGGGCGGCCAGATGAAACACCATGTCCATCCCCTCCATGGCCTTTCTCACCCCGTTGGGATCGCGGATATCCCCGGCAAAGACATCGACCTTAGCCAGCTTTTCTTCAGGCAGCGTATCCAGCCACCCCCAACTGTTGAAAGAGTTATAACAGACAAATGCCATGATCTTACACCCTTTCTCCAGTAAAGCTTCCACCAGGTGACTGCCGATAAATCCATCGGCGCCGGTGACAAGTAGTTGCTGGTTTGTCAGGTCCATGTTGGGAGAGCCTTGCGTAATCACGGCTCGCACTTGTGCTTATTATTATCCTGATTCATCGGAACCTATGGTTGTTCAGATCGTTACCATGAACTGCCGGCAGATCAATTCCTGATCGGCCCCCTCCAGATATGGATGCATGGGAAGACTGAAGATGCGGGCGGCCATTTCCTCGCTGACGGGAAAATCGCCGGCCTTGTATCCCAGAGCTGCGAAGGCGCCCTGGAGATGAAGAGGCCGGGGGTAATAAATGGCCGTAGGAATACCGGCGTTCTTCAGGGCTTCCTGTAATCTTGCCCGGGCCCCCTCATCCGTCGCCAATATTGAATACTGGGCCCAGACACTTTTATATCCCGAAGGCACCACCGGTGGTATCACTGCCAAAGCACCCGCCTCCGTGCCGCCGGCCGGAGCATCTGCCGTTAACAACGTCCGGTAACGCTCGGCGACGGCCTGGCGCATTTCCACCTCTTCGGGGAAGATGGCGAACTTGGCCAGGAGGATTGCCGCCTGCATGGTGTCGAGGCGGCCGTTGATGCCGATTCTTACGTTTTCATACTTGTCTTTCCCCTGCCCGTGGATGCGGATGGAATGCAGAACATTCAGCAGCTCATCGTCGTTGGTGAATAACATCCCGCCGTCGCCATAGCCGCCGAGAGGTTTGGCGGGAAAGAAGGACGTACAGGCGATATCGGCCAGGGAGCAGGCCTTCCGGTCCCCACATTCGGCGCCGAAGGATTGGGCGGCGTCTTCAATGACAAAGAGATCATGCCGCCGGGCGATAGCATTAATAGCATCATAATCCGCCGGCAGGCCGAAGAGATCCACCGCGATGATTCCCTTGGGCAGAGGGTGGGTGGGAGGGGCGTTCATTTGTAATTTTACAATGGCCTTTTCCAGCTTCACCGGATCGATATTAAAAGTAACGGGACCGATATCCACAAAAACCGGCGTCGCCCCCAGGAGGCTGATCACCTCTGCCGTGGCAACAAAGGTAAAGGGGGTCGTGAAGATCGCATCACCGGGACCCACACCATAGGCCATCAGGGCCATAAGCAGGGCATCCGTCCCCGAGGCGCAGCCAACGGCATGTTTGACGCCGACATAAGCAGCCAGTTCTGCTTCCAGTTCCCGAATCTCCGGCCCCATGATGTACTGTCCATGGCAGAGGACATCAGCAATGTTCTTATCAATTGCATCCTTTATACGCAGCTGTTGTGCGGCTAAATCAATAAAGTTCATGCGCTCACCAATTTCTAAAATATTAACACCCAGGACACAGCTTCGCCCTCTGGATTCCCAGAAGGTCAACAACATACCCGCCGCTACACCGGTCGTAAACTGGCACAGACAAAGAAGATTTATTGCCCGATATCCGTGCTCGCGGGGTTCTCTTTCTGAACCTCAATGGTGGAGATCTCCCGGCGCAGTTCCCCAATTTCCATCTCCAGGCGCTCGTATTCTTCCAGCTTGCGCTTCAGGAAGAAAAACGTCGTTCGCGCCTTTTCCTCAATGCCGTGAGGGGTCAGCTTATATAGATAGGAAATTTTATTGCTGGAGCTTTTAAAGTTATCCACTTTGACAAGACCGCGCTGAATCAAGGACTTGATCAGGTAATTGACCTTGCCCAGACTCATCCCGAGGCGCGAAGAAAGCTCCCTTTGGGTCAGGGCCGGGCCATCCTTGATGGCCTTGAGCATTTTCAGGACATCTTCCCTGTCCGGTTGTGATAATTCAGGGGATGGCAAAAGAATTCTCCTCCATGTTCAACCCGTGAACGTGGCGATTTCTAAACCATAAGTAGTGTAAAGTCAAGGAATATTTACCACTCTTGCCTTATGCTTTTTTATTATTGAGGGAGAAGAATTTGCATTGTTTTTTTAAGAGATAATCATCCTTGAGGAGGCCGGGGTGACATGCCAGCGGATCAGACGCGCATAGACGCGCAGCTTGTCGCGAGTGCCCCGGGAGGCCCCCAAAGAGAAGATGAACATCAGGGCGGTAAAGAAACAATTTATGAGGAGCCGCCCAAAGATGACCAGCCGGATCAGGGCATAATATGGAAACCTGTGCCATTTTTCAAAGAACTGATACCGGGAGCGGTAGAATTCGATCCGCGACCGGATGTCTGGGCCGATGCTCTGCCCCTGGAGGTGATAGATGCGCGCCGTCGGCACATGATAGACTCTCCAGCCGGCCAGTCGCATCCGGTAGGCCCAGTCCGTCTCTTCAAAGAAGAAGTAGTAGCGTTCATCGAACCAACCTACGGCATCCATCGCCTCTTTTTTCACCATGAGGCAGGCCCCGATGGCGGAGTCCACGGCGATGGGTTGGCGATGTTCATAGCGTTTGCTGGGATATTTTTCGGGAAAGAGATATTCCAGGAGGGAGATATTCATCAGCAGGGTAAAAAGCGTAGGGAAAGAGGCAATGGAATTCTGCTTGCTGCCGTCCCTATTGAGAAGCTGACCGCAGCTCATTCCCGCTTCGGGATGGTTTTCCATAAATGAAAAAAGCTCCCGGACCGCACCTTCCGTTAATACCGTATCCGTATTCAGAAGGTAGGCGTATCTTCCCCCCATGGCTTGAAAGGCCTGATTGTTGGCCGCTCCGAAGCCCCGGTTCTCGTTGTTGGCAATTATCACTACCCGGGGGAAAAGATCCCGGAGCATGGCAACGCTGCCATCAGCCGAGGCGTTGTCCACAACGATGATTTCATAGCTCAGATCCCGGACCGTTCGCCCTACCGATGCGAGGCAATTTTTCAGAAGCTCCCTCGTATTCCAGTTGACGATGACAAATGAGATGTCCGTCATTCCTTTTACCGCTCCCTATCGATCATGCTTGCGGCCCAATTCGGACAACTTGGCATACTTGAAGAACTTGTTTACCGAGTCGGTGACGGCGAGGGTCAGGCCTTGGGGACCATCGAGAACTCCCAGGCGGAGAACGTAGTCCTGGAAGAAGGTCAGCCCCGCCCGGGACATCGCCCCCCCTATCGTCGCCCGGCGGCCGGCAGCGTATGCCTCCTTGGCTCCGAGGCTGGAGTAGCGGTCAATCTTCTGGAGGATCTTGCTCAGATCGCTCTCGGTAAAATGTTCGATGGGAACATCCAGAGGCGCCACGATCCCGTTGACCTCAACCCCTTCATGAACCGCCACCGGCGACATGGCGCCCCGCCCCCGGCGAAAAAGGCGGACCAGCCGGTCGGGCCACCAGCCGGCATGACGTATCCACCGCCCCTGGAAATAGTTCTTCCGTGGAAAACTGAAACCCGCCGTCGCTTCGGGAACAACCGGTCCGGCTTCGCCGCCGGCAGGAAGGAAAGAACCCTGCGTCCGGACGTCGTCAGGGTCAATACCTGTCAGTCTCTTAATCACCGCCGCCGTCGCCGCCGGAATCCGCTCATCCGCATCGAGAACAATAATCCAGGGACAACGACACTGATCGATGGCAAACTGCTTCTGAGCCCCGAATCCCCCCCGCCATGGTTCCTCGAAGACGTCACAGCCAAAATCATGGGCGATCCGCAGTGTCCAATCCGTGCTTCCCGAATCGACGACAACAACCTGGGCGGCAAAGGCGACACTCCCCAGACAGGCCGGGAGGTTCATTTCCTCGTCCTTTGTTATGATGGCAACGGAGAGAAGCGCCTTATCCTTCATAGCGGTCCATAACCATAAGGCCGTTACAATGAGAGATGTGCCTGATCAGCCAGCCGTCGATTTCACTGGTAAAATCGCTTTCCTCAGCAAAGGTTTGATGGAAATGTTCCTCAATGGCCCGGATCACCCCCCGTTCGTTATCCCAACCCTTGCCGGTGGAAACATCTTTTCTGACAAAAACTTCCCGGAGATTAGTATCGTGGAAGATAACCTTGCACCGGGGGGCGAGGAAAGGAAACCAGTCGCGGATCTCCTGGACCGTATGCTCGTAGATGTGACTCGTATCGATAAACAGGAGATCGATTACGGAGGGGATATTTCTCTGGGCGCACCAACCGGCAAATCGCGGCGCCAATTCAATGTCATCGCTTTGAATAAAAAACCGCCCTGAATAAGTTCCCACTTCCCGGCGGTCATCGCTATCAACACTTACCAAGGGTGCCTGCCAGAGCTTGGCAACCCTTTCCAGGACAAAGGTCGGCTCTCCGTCCCCACAGCCGAGCTCAACGATGAGGCGCGGATAGATACCGAGGCATTCGAGAAAAATGGTCTCCAAATGATCGCAGATGTCCGTCCTTTTCAAGGATCTTTTTCTGACCGCGGCAAGTGAATTTAATAAAGAACCTTTAACGGTATCCTTAGTAGCCAGATAATTCTTCAACATGAATCGATCCCTTGTGGCAGAAAATATACAAGAACTCCTTCTCATGCCCGCAAACGCATAATATTCTCGCAAGCGTGATCTTATAAAATATGTTTTGCACGTCAGCGCTTCGTCAGTTCGAAGATGCCGCAACCATAATGACAGCCGAAATTGTTTCCCACTGCTTTCTCGTCAAGGACCGCATCGATGATGAGCCGATTTTCGTTGTTGATATAAGAGTAAAGAGTCTATATCGTAGCGCCCTTCCATGAGACTCAGCAAGTAGGCGACGGAAAAGACCCGGTGGGCATTGAACTCGATCCGCTGTCTGCCGATAGGTACGGAAAAATATAATTTACCGCCCCGTTTCAGCATCCTGAACATATTTTCCCAGCCGACGAGATGGCCTCGATAGTTCAAATGATCCCCATAGCGCCCGAGGCCGAAGTGCTCCATGGCGTGCAGGCAGGAGAGGGAGTCGCAGTAATCGATGTAAGGAAAATCCTCAACCGTGAGATCGGCACGGGTAAAACGGATGTTGGCAATATCGAGATTTTGGCCCCGGACATCAAAAACCTCTACCTCCCGGAAAGAGGCAACGTGGCCCACGAACCCGTCGATACGGGAACCGATGTCCACATGCCTTGAGGGGCTGTTCGTCTGGAAAATTTTCTGGGCAACAAGGAGATCCTGGAGGAAGTAATGCTCGGCAACGACACCGCTTTCTTCGTCCCGCTCTTCAAGACATGGGTAACGCTTTGCGAAGGGGAAGTCGTTTGCCGATTGTTCAGCCTGGCGTCTGATCTCTGCGTACTCCCGCAGAAAGGTTGGGAACTTTTTTAAGAAAACAAAAAATGGCATCCCCTTAACGGATATCCTGAAATGCATGAGGCGTCCTCGAAGCCTTTGATGAAGAATCACAAAACCTTGTGATCATAGCCGTCATGGGGAGCCGCTGTCAATGAAAAATACGGGGACGAAACTTTTTGTGAATTTCATCGTTTTAATCATCGGACAACTGTGTTATGGGGCGTTGTAAAATACGCTTGTAATCTTCAAAGGCGTCTATTTCCTGATCAAGGCAGAGCCATATGATTCCCGACATTGCTTATCTTATCTTGAACTACAACCCGGACGGGGAAGCAAAGGCAACGGATGTTTTAAATGATACCATCGACAATTTGTACCAGCGCAAGAGCGATCATTTGAAATGCGATGTTTTTCTTTTAGACCAGGGTTCAACATCAAATCACCGGAGCTGGCTGATTGCAAAACAGAACCAACTCGGTTTTTCCACAATCCTCCTGAATCGTAACATCGGCATCAGCCGGGCAATAAACCTGTTCGTCAGAACTTGTAAATCTCCCGTCGTCGGACTAATAACTTCCGACGTAGTTATTACCACCGGAATGGATGAAGATTTATACGAAAAGGTACAAATTCCGGAAGTCTATCAGGCAACACCTTTTACAGATAAAAGTGATATAGATTATCAGACATGGTTGCCCTCCGAACCTTATGGATCTGATCATATCGATCTCGGCCACCTCAGAGCGGCAAAAACCTCCTTCTTGGAGCCGCTTTTTAACGGTAAATCGAAAAATTACCTACGCTGCATCGGTGTTGAATTGAATGTTATGTTCTGGAGAACATCAATTTTTGAAAAGGTCGGCTATTTTGACGAGCAATGGAAAGCATCTTATGAAAATAATGACTTTTCTCTGCGGTGTTTCCTAGATGGCGGCTGCACGTGCATCAGCATGGACTCCTTTGTGTGGCATTATCACAAGGTGACGGAGAAAAATAAGTCAAAAGATAGAAGTCACGCCGGGTACCTGGATAACTGGCCACTGGAAACAAGAAAAATCTGGGATCGCAAGTGGCCGCAACTGGATTCATATATCAATGTTTATAAACCGCTGAGAAACAAATCCGTTGCGGATTTCCCTAAATTTTACGAAAAGTTCAAGGACAATATCGGCTTACCCTATGTGCAGGATATCGACTACTTCTGACAGGCAGGGAAGCTTATCAGTATAAAAACATCAACAAAAAATAATATGATCTTTATCGGTTGCAAATTATTAGATAATTTCAGCTCGGTAACTTAAAAGGCCTTAAATGAATGACATCTGTCGTCCTCTCAGTAATGAACGCATTACCTTTTCTCTACGTAAACATATACCTTCCATTGCCTCATTATCGATGCTAGTATTTGTTTTTTTCAATCCCCTCCCACAACTGACGGCCATCGAGGAAATAAGTTTTTATCTTTCATTGCTCGCTTTTTCAGTTTACATTGCCTTACAAAAAAAGCTTGACATATTCGCTACACCGGCGACAATCCCCTTCATCCTCTTTACGATCTGGTGTATTTTTGGTCTTTTCTTTGCCATTAATGTAAAAAACAGCCTGCACGATATCTACGCGCATTTAATCAAGTACATGCTCATCAGCTATATGCTCTTTACTTTCTTTAGATCTCAGAAAAAGATGAATGCCCTAACTACCACTATCATCTTATCGAGTGTGATGTTTGCGTTGGGTATAATGTTCCATTATTACGTTATCTTGGGGGGTAAATTTACAGAAAAACTGGGGCAAACCTGTTATATAGAAATGCCTACCAATATCATTGGCACGATAACCGTATTTGGGATTTTTTTGTCGATAATGCATTTCAAGGAAAACAAAAGCTTTAAGATGAAAGTTCTCTGGGGACTTGGGGTGTTCGTTCTTGCCATAGCCATCCTGGCGACACAAACACGTGGCTCCATCCTGGCTCTCTTTGTCGGCCTAACTATTCTTCTTAAGATAAATAAACGTGCCATATTAATGGTTCTCCTCGCCTTTGTCCTATCCTTATTCTTAATGCCGGTGAGAACGGTATTGACTCCGGGGGCGTTATACAACAAAGTCACTAAATCCGATCGCTGGCAAATATGGTATACTTTCGCTGAAATAACAAGGGATCATCCCCTCACGGGAATCGGATTTGGCATGCAGAGCTATTATGATGAAGCACTCCTAAATAAATACAACTCCCGCGTGCCTCCTGAATATAGACAGAAAACCCCACACAAGGCGCCTCACAATCTTATCGTTGACTTGGCAGTTCGAACGGGCTTAGTCGGATTGATGCTATTCGGCTACCTGATTATAACTTTCATTACCATTGCCTGGAGATTAGCGGCAAAAGGAAAGAACGATTTTGTAAAAGGATGGGCAATTGTTTCTTTAGCCTCTCTGGCGGCAATAATCATCCAGGGGCTAACTGAAAATACGCTCAATGGCCCACCGGCTGTTGTAATGTATACAATCTTTGCCATCATGATGATTCTCTGGAAATTGAACGGAGACATTAATCTAACCGATGATTTGACTGAAAAACAACATGAGTAAACGACATAATCCATGAATATTCTTAATATCATCGATAGAGCGATCATGAAATATGGGCATGAAACGTCCATCCTGAAATTTCTGCCGGAAAACAGGTACAATATGGATCTTTTCAAAACAACAGGCCAGAATGACTGGTTCTCCGGACAAGTCCTTTATTGCTTGATCAGATACATACAGCCACGTCGAATTCTTGAAATTTCAACCGCTTCCGGCTATGCAACCATGTTCATGGCCTTGGCTCTTAGACAAAACAATTGGGGACGGATTGACACACATGAAATTAATCCGAAGACCGCACGATCGGCAGAGCAGTTATTTGCCGCCCACGGTCTTGACAAATACATAAATCTTATCGTCGGAGATGCGAGAAAGACATCCCTTAATTCTCCTTCCGACTATTCAATATATTTCCTGGACAGTATCCATACGGAAGAATTTGCCCGCTGGTTCATTGAACAGCATGTAATGAGGTCCGAACGGATTGACGCCATTTTTCATATGCATGATATTTTGCCTTTAAACGCCCGGGTAAGGCGCTGGAACACGCCTCCTTTTGAAGGTTCGGATCTGGATCCTTCTTATCGGATCGGCCAGACGAAAAGATTTAAATATCAACTGCGCAAATTGCTTCATTTAAGAACGGAAGAGATAGAAGACACGGTCCAGATCCAGACTTATCCCCCCGAGGACGGCGAAGGCCTGCAGACCTTCGATGGCAACTGCACGACCGAGGCCATCTGGGGGAATAAGCTGGTTGCCATGATGGCGAAGGAAGACCACTTATTTTTATACGATGTCGCAGATAGTTATTCCCTTTTAGAACCAATGAAATACGACCGGTACGCCGTTGGTCGCACGGACAGCAGAGGTGAGCCCATGGAATGGAATGAAGCCTTATGGTGCAAAGCATCGGCTGTCAAATCGGCATACATGAAGCTCAACAAGCAGCAAACCCATGCATCCGTAAATCATGGAACCTAAGAAAATCGCCGTCGTCATTCCCAAATACGGACTCGTCGGCGGCGCGGAAGGGGCGGCCGCCGCTCTGACGGAACAACTTGCCCTTGATCCGGCCCTTGAAATTCATGTTTTTGCCAACCGTTGGCAGGCCTGGTCGGATCGCGTTTCTTTTCATCGTATCCCCCTAATCCGCTTCCCCAGATTTCTGACCACCATCAGTTTCGCCTGTCTCGCCCAAAAGGCGATAGACCGGGCGGGGATGGACATTATCCACGCCCATGACCGGATGTTCCGGCCTCATATCTATACCATGCACGGCCTTCCCCATCGGGTGTGGGTAAAGGAGGTCCGGAAAAAAAGACGGATGAGCCTTTTCGATCGGTCAACGGCATGGGTAGAAAAACGGATGGTCTCCGATGGCTACTGTCAATACTACTTGGCAGTCTCCAGCATCACCAGGGACATTTTCCTGAATGAATATCAGGTTGATTCCGGAGGTGTCCCCGTCATTCATCCCGGCATCGACGCAGTCACTGCGGCGCCCCCTGAAAAAGATGCCGCCCGGGCGGAGATCTTCCGAAAATACAGCCTGCCCCACGCAGCCCCGGTGATCCTCTTCGTATCCATGAACTTTGACATAAAAGGTCTCGATCCCCTGATGGCAGGACTGGGCAGAATGAAACAACTCCATCCCGATCAGCACTTCACCCTCCTCATTGTTGGCCGGGATCACCAGAAGAAGTATGAGCGCCTGGCGAAACAGGTCGGCATCGACGGGCAAACAGTATTTACCGGCCTGATCCCCCGGGAAGAGGTGCACGGAATATACCGGGCCGGCGACGTTTACGCCATGCTTTCCAAATTTGACACCTTCGGCATGGTCGTCCTCGAGGCAATGGCTGAGGGGCTGCCCGTCGTCGTCAGTGGCAATGTCGGGGCAAAGGACCTAATCGTTGAAGGTGTCAACGGGTTTGTCATTGATAACCCTCATGACGCCGAGCATGTAGCCACAGCCCTCCACCATATTATTCGGGATGATGTAAAGCGGATTATGGGAAGAGCCGCCCTGGAAACATCCCGTCATTATACATGGGAAAGAACGGCTCAAAAAGTAAAAGAGATATACCTGAAGATCCTCGAAAAAAAGCAAAGAGTTTGATACTGTGGACATATCCGTCATCATCGTTTCCTATAACACCGCCGATCTCATCGGCCCGTGCCTCACAGCGGTCATCGCTCAAACCGGCTCCACCCGGGAGATTTTCGTCGTGGACAATGCCTCTCCGGATGGAAGCGCCGCCTTTATTGCCGCAAAATTTCCCGCCATACATCTTATTGCCAATGCCGATAACCGGGGCTTCGCCATCGCCAACAATCAGGCTGTGGCCCATTGCCGGGGACGCCAGCTACTTTTCCTTAATCCCGATACGGTATTGCAAGCAAACTGCCTCACAACGGCCTTGTCCTATATGGAGAAACATCCCGAATGCGGCCTGGCGGGGCTGCACATCCTTAACCCCGACGGCACGGACCAGGATTCCGTGTCCCCGCAGTACCTCAGTCAGCGCTACACATCCGGAGAACTCGCTAATCTTCCCGGCGATATCGCCTGCGTCCTGGGGGCCGCCATGATCGCCCCGCGGGAAGCTATTGTCGCCGTGGGCGGTTTTGATGAAGATTATTTCCTTTATGGCGAGGACGAGGACCTCTGCCTGCGGATGCGGCGACGGGGCCTGCGGATAGGCTTCATCGAGGCAGCCAGGGTAGTCCACTACCACGGACAGAGTGAACGTAAATCGACCTCCGCCGAGGTATGGCGAAAAAAGATAAGGGCCGAATACCTTTTTTACCATAAGCATTACCGGCCGGAAACAATCGCCAGAATCATCCGGGCCGAGGCCATGAAAACACGCTGGCGGATCATTACCCTGCAACTGTCTCTGATCTTTATGAAAAACAAGAAAGAAACAAGAGAAAAACTTCACAAATATCTCATTATTAAAGAAGAGTTGCGGCGACAAAAGATACCCGGATAGGACATCCGTCCCCAAGCTGCGCCCCTTCTCGTTCCTATGACCATCATGAAGGAGACGCATCTCCGACGTCGTCCGGCCGTGGAGGTCGATGACTGCGACGGGGGTGGCCAGCAGCCCCTTCAGGTGCCGGATATATTGGTCATACGGAGGCGATCGGAATCCCCGGGTATAATGGGGGCCCGAAAATCAGGACAACATAGAGCTTTGCGAACTGTCAGGATCTCCGTATTTATTAAAATCATATGGGGTTTTGCCAAACGAAAGGATCTGAAAGCCCCGCTTCGATCGCTGCCCCAGGACCTCGCAAATAAGCTGTTGACAGACGCCGGAAGCATATCTATAAGGGCGAAATTATCGGCAAATTTAACCGTAAACAATGAGGGTGTTTTATGCATATCTTAGGCATCTCCGCCTTCTACCATGATGCCGCCGCCCAGGAGGAGCGCTTTACCAGGAAGAAACACGATCCGACCTTCCCGACCCGCGCCGTTGCCTTCTGCCTCGAATACGGCGGCATCAGGCTGGAAGATCTGGAAGCCGTCGTTTTCTACGACAAGCCCCTCCTGAAGTTCGAACGGCTCCTGGAAACCTACTATGCCTACGCCCCGCAAGGGGTGAAATCGTTCCTGTCGGCCATCCCCGTCTGGATCAAGGAAAAGGTTTTCCTGAAGAAGCTCATCCGGGACGAGCTTCAGAAGATCGGCGGCGGCAAGGCCAAAGACTTGCGGCTTCTCTTTACGGATCACCATCTGGCCCACGCCGCGAGCGCCTTTTTCCCCTTCCCCTTTACGGAAGCGGCCATCCTAACCATCGACGGGGTGGGAGAATGGGCCACCGCTTCCATCGGCCACGGCCGGGGCCAGGACATCACCCTCCTGAAGGAGATGCGCTTTCCCCATTCCGTAGGACTTCTATATTCCGCCTTCACCCATTATCTGGGTTTCCGGGTTAATTCCGGAGAATATAAGCTCATGGGTCTGGCCCCCTATGGAGATCCCGCCTCGGAACAGGTCCGGCGTTTTAAGAGGGCCATCCTCGCGCACCTTGTTGACGTAAAGGAAGACGGGTCCATCTGGCTGGATCAGGACTACTTCGATTACACAACCGGGCTCAGCATGGTAAAGGACGACAAATAGGAGGCTCTTTTCGGAGTCCCCCGCCGGACGGCGGAAACGGTTATTGAGCAGCGCCACGGCGACCTGGCCTTCGCCATCCAGCAGGTAACCGAAGAGATCGTCGCCAAAATGGCCCGAACGGCAAAAAAATTGACCGGCGCAAAGAAACTATGCCTGTCCGGAGGGGAGGCCCTCAATTGTATCGCCAACGGCAAGCTCCTCCGGGGCGGAGAATTTGAAGACATCTGGATTCAGTCCGCCGCGGGCGACGCCGGCGGGGCCCTTGGGGCCGCCTACGCCATCCATCATATGTACTATAAACAGTCCAGAGACATTAACGGGGGGAAAGATCGGATGCAAGGGGCCTATCTGGGGCCGGAATTCGGCAGCCTGGACATCCTCGTAACCGCCGAAAAATACAAGGCGCCCTATGAGCGATTGGAAAACATCGCGGTTCTGAGCACTACCGTGGCTGCCTATCTGGCCCAGGGCAAGGCCGTCGGCTGGTTCCAGGGCCGGATGGAGTGGGGACCCCGGGCCTTGGGAAACCGCAGCATTCTCGGCGACGCCCGCAACAAGGAGATGCAGAAGCGTCTGAACCTAAAAATCAAGTTCCGGGAGAGCTTACGCCCCTTCGCCCCTTCGGTCCTGTATGAAGACGTCGCGGAATACTTCGAAATGGCAGGATCCTCGCCCTATATGCTCCTCATCGCCTCTGTACGGCAGGGGAGGCGACATCCTCTGCCCCCGGACTACCATCAGTGGCCCATGCGGGACAAGCTCGACTATGTCCGCTCCGACATCCCCGCCATTACCCATCTCGATTATACAGCCCGGCTCCAGACGGTAAACGGGGAGACAAATCCCCGCTTCTCGGAGCTTCTGAAGGCCTTCAAGGACCAGACGGGCTACGGGGTAATCATCAATACGAGCTTCAATGTCCGAGGGGAACCAATTGTCTGCACTCCCGAAGACGCCTACCGCTGTTTCATGCGGACGGATATGGATTACCTGGTCGTGGGGGATTTCATCTTCGCCAAAGAGGAACAGCCCCCGTGGCAAGAGGAGCAGGACTGGCAGGAGGAATACGGCCTGGATTAAGAACAGGGCAGAATGGCATGAACATAACCTTGGGTAATCGACCTTGAAAAGGGCTGCTAAAATTATCGTTTTCAATCTCTTGCTTCTCCTTGTTCTTCTGTCTATCCTGGAAGGACTGCTGTTTCTTCTCATCCGTAATCCCTACATCTGCCCTGGAAGAGGCTATCGCAAAATATGGTTGTCCGGATATATTCAACACAGAT
>DYRD01000149.1 GCA_020718905.1 Syntrophus aciditrophicus
CGCGGGGGGCGTGCCATGTCGCCGACCCGATGCTCTTTATCGAGATGGGCGCCCGCTACTATCCGGAAATCGGGTTTGAATACATCCTGGAGCCCCGGTCGGAAGAGAACAAGGCGGAGGCCGCTGCGGTTTCCGTGGCGCTCGGGGCAATCGAAAACAGCGCCTGTTTCTGCCAGTTTGCCGACGCCGAGGTGACGATTCCCGACTGGCTGACCCTGTTTAGAACCGTTCCCGGCTACGACTGGGATGGCGAGGAGATGCTGAAGGCGGGCCGGCGCATATTTTATCTGAAGAGGATGATCAATGGCCGTTATGGTCTTGATCCCCAGGACGACGATGTGACGCCGCGTATGGCAGATCCGGGAAGCGGCGGCGAGGCGGAAGGCGCCCGGTTTGATCTGGAAAAGATGAAAGCACGCTTTTATGAACTGATGGAAATAGATTCCGCAAGCGGCATGCCGACGAAAGAGGCGCTGGAAAACTGCGGGATGGCCTGAAAAAGGGGACAGATTTATTATTGCTGAATGGTTTGGTTCACAGCAATTCGATCTTCTATTGTTTGATATGTTTGTCAGCGGTCAGGCCGGTAAATGGTGACCCGATTCCGACCGGCCTTTTTTGATGCGTAGAGTGCTTTGTCGGTGGCGGCGATAAATTCCGCAAGCATTTTCTCATTTGACATGGACTCCGTACCGGCAACGTCGGCAGGATAATTGCTGACTCCCAAGCTGGCCGTTATTGTTATTGGACCTTTTTCCGTCTGAATAGTTGTCTCTTCAATGAGCCTTCTCAGCCTTTCGGCGATGGCGGCGGCTACCTCCCCGGTGGTTTCGGGAAGCAGGATGACGAACTCCTCGCCTCCATAACGGGCTGGTATGTCGGTCGTCCTGATCACTTCCTGCGTTGCCCGGGCAATCTGTTTGAGTACCGTATCTCCGGCAGGATGCCCGAACGTATCGTTTACCCGCTTGAAGAAGTCGATATCGAGCATCATCGCCGCGAGGGGCCGTCCAAAACGGAGAGCCCTGTATATCTCGTCTTCGGCGAGTCTGTTGAAATGCCTCCTGTTGTAAAGACCGGTGAGCGAATCGGTTATCGACATGAGCCGGAAGGCCTCTTCACTTTCTCTGAGGTTGGCTTCCACCCTTTTGCGGATGGTGATTTCCTGGCGCAGCTCTTCATTAAGCTTTTTTAATTCCTCTTCTTTCTTCGCCAGTTCCTGCCAGTTTTGGCGGAGACGGGTCACCATCGCGTTGAATGACTGGGAAAACTCCCCCATAAATTCAATATGTTGATTGAAATCGCCCCCGGCGACCATCTTCGTCTGCCACGCTATGTGCCGGAGATTCGCCTGAAGCGTCTTGAGCGCACCGGCGACATAACCCTTGAAGGCAATGTCTCTGGAAAAGTCGCCGGTGGAGGCGGTGTAAAGGAAGTCTTTCAGCGAAAAAAGTGTGTTATAAAGGGATTGCAGGGATTCCACCGCCGCGTAGCGTTCAGGAATTTGCGGAGATCGGGCAAGGGTCAAGACGTCGAGCAGAAACCTTGCAAGCTCATCAGCCACTTCATGTTCCATGTTATCCTTCATATTTTCGCAATCACCCGTATTAAATGATCTCTTTGGCAGTGAAGCGGCAAGTTCTGTCGCCGGTGCACCAGCAGTCGGTCTCCCTGACATTGAATTCCCTGCCGGTAAAACTTTGCAGAACTCCGGCAATGAATCCCTCGTCATAGGTGCATATCTCGTAGCCAAGCTCGGGCAACCCCGAACAGTCCAAATCCTCCGAAACGGTGAGAACGAAAGTGCCGTTTTCCATGTTGGCCTCTTCGATGCGCAGTACCCCGATTCCAAACTCTGTGAGCCTCTCCTGGAGGCTTTTTACAAACTCGTTGAAGTTTTTAGTTTCCGGTATAACATTTCCGTAGAATTCAGCGCCGGCCAGTTTGCCCGCTTCATAAAATATCCGGTCCGTTTTTTCCGCTCCGAGATGCTGTTCCATTACATCGCGGAAGGTGAACTGCATCAGGCGGTATACCTCGACGCGCATGCCTGGGCCGAGGTTGGGCCGACCGAGGGCGATATCCCCAAGCAGATCCCAAGAAAATTTATAAATTCTTTCCGTCATCTTCTCTCCCTCCTCAATTTACCCGGCAGGTAAGTTCCGGTGGTTAATGAATTGCATTCAAACGACTTATCTGCCTCGCGCGGCTGCGCACAGTTTCACTTTCGTTACGGCCTGCTCACTTGCCCCAATTGAGACACTGAAACCTCTTGTTGCCAGGACGCCGCTTGCGTGAACTATCAAGGCGATATCGACAACTCTCCGAGCGGGGCTTCGATCCGTTAGATATGCAATTGTTAACAGACAGTCAACCGTTTATTGTGTACGACAATTTTGTTCTCACCGTCAGAAGGGAGGGGAAAGCGCGGTATTGAGTTATGACAGAGGCATACGGGGGCAAGACAAGGATGGACAGGCTTCACATATGCTTTTTAAAGGTGGAGCTGTCCGGTTTAATGGTGTACAAGGGGCGCGGTTTGCCCCATACCCTTTTCTGAATTGGCGAAGTCTGAACGGCAATGATGGCGCCGAGAAAAAACGTTGCTGTTCCATGGGCGGTCAGCATGATATTCCCTTGACAAGTCAAGACCCTGCTGCAAAAATGCCGCCGACTGCCAGAAAGGAATGGCCGGACGTCGTTATGGATCCATGCGGGCCATCACTATTGAATCCCGTTGCGCGGCGCTTCCCGCGATGATGCGCGCGGACAACATCCGATCGCCGGAGAAACCCGGCGGATAAGGGAGGAAGACATGCTTGACATCGAAAATGCGGTGGCGGTGATTACCGGCGCCGGAAGCGGGATAGGGGAGGCGATCGCCCGGTACTGGATCGGGCGTGGGGGAAAGGCCGTTCTGGCTGATATTGTTCCGGACCATCTCGATCGCGTTCGCGGTGAACTCGAGGCGGCGGGCGCGGAGGTCGCCGCGCTCGTTTGCGATACGACCCGGGAAGAGGACAACGCCCGTCTCGCCGCGCTTGCCATCGAGCGATTCGGGAAGATCAACCTGGTGGTTCCCGCCGCGGGGATCATCCGGGACGGTCTGATGATTTCAACCGACCGGGAAACGGGCATGGTCAACGGCAGGATGTCGCTCCGGCAGTTCCAGTCGGTGATCGACGTCAACCTGACGGGCGTTTTTCTGACGATCCGGGAGTGCGCCGAACAGATGGTCAACTCCGGATCGCGGGGGCTGATCTGCCTGATTTCCTCGACGGGCGCCCTGGGTACCGCCGGACAGATCAACTATTCGTCGTCGAAGGCGGCCATGTCGGTCATCCCGAAGGTTCTCACCGCCGAATTGTTCCGTCGGAATCTCGCCGACCGCATCCGCTGCGTCGCCGTGGCGCCCGGTTACGTGGCGACGCCGATGGTCCGCGGCATGGACGAACGGGCGCTGGGAAAAATCGTTGCCGATGTGCCGCTGGGCCGCCTGATCGAACCCGACGAGATCGCCTCGCTGATCTGCGAACTCTACCGGAACGAGGCGCTGGCCGGGGATGTCTATTATATTCACGGCGGGCTGCGGATGGGATCCCGCGGCTGATCCGCGGATGCGGGTTCCGGCCCGGGCGGGGCGTACGACGACGCGTTTCACCTCTGTCCGGGCAAATGCAATCATCGCTGCGTCCTGGTTTGAGTGCCGCGGAAATAACATCATTTTTTGAGTCTGCACCCGTATTTGGGGGGCCGTGTCTGGCAGTGGATTTGTTGCATAACCTGGGTCTGTGACCAGCGGAAGTTTTCGGCGTTACGACAGATCAGGCACAGATAAACGAGGTGAACAGACCATGAAAACATTGACGTATAACGTGAAAAGGAGAACTGCCATGAAAAGGAACAATATTTTGTCTGGATGCACCCTGGTTGCTGCTGCTCTGTCTTGCCTCATATTGGTTCAACAGGCTGCAGCATTTGAAATGACCACCGAGATCACCAATCTTTCCGGTGCTGCGGTGGTAGTCGATCTGTATGCAAAAGGCGCCACCGGATCAGCGACCCTTTACAGCACACTTTCAATCTCGAATGCCACGAAGAAATCTACCACGTTTCTCAGTCTGACCGGACTTTGCCTCTCCTATCTGACCGGAAAGGTGGGGGATGCTCCGATTGCGCAGATGACCTGTGGAGGGGCTGAAAGCAGCTCTACCTCTGAAAAATGCTGTGCAAACCTGCAGTTCAGCGTTTACAAGAAGCCGGACGGCACCTGCCATTTTGCAAGAATGCAGCAGATTAACTGAAGATGTGAATAAAAGTGAGTAAAAGAGGACAGATTTGTTGATTGATTGTCACATCTCCTCTTCCGCAAGGCGCTCATCGAAATCGCCCGGAAAAAGCAGGAACGCTCGATGATAACG
>DYRD01000150.1 GCA_020718905.1 Syntrophus aciditrophicus
CGACGCCCCTCCGACCCGCTATCACGCCGACATGGATCCCTCCCTCCTGGCCCAGCTGGCCGCTGCAGTGTCAAAAAAACTGACCGACCGCCGCGCGGGAACCGAAAAGATCTGAAACAGTTGCCACTGCCTCCGGCGTCAATTACCCTTGCCGTTGAGGAAAGAACCGCCAACGGTGACGATCAGGCCGCAGAGGATGAGGGTCGTGCCCGCCATCATGTAACCGTTTATCTTTTCACCGAGAATCAATGCCGCGAGCACCGAGGCCAGCACCGTTCCAAAGACGACCACATAGGCGACGGGAAGCCATGCCCCGACGATTTGCCCGATGCCGCCGCCGGGCAAGCGATACCAGGCCAGCGGCGCCAACAGCAGGCTGCCGAAGAGGGCGGAAAATCCCGCCAGCATCATAACCACGTAATCACCGACCACACGCCGGGAGATACAGACGGAGAGGGCAAAGAAGAAGGCGGCGAGCAGCATCAATACGAGGCCTTGGAGAGATCCTGTCAGGAAGCCCCCCGATTCATAAGCGAAAAAGGACACCCCCATGACACCGAGCCCTGCCGCCGCCCATACATGCAGGCGCCAGGGCTCTTTGTTGACAAAGCGGGACAGGAGAATGACAAAAACGGGGTTAACGCTGAAGACGACAGCGGCGGAGGCCGCCTTTTCCATGGTCAGGATGGCGATGTGAAAAAGGGTGATGCCCAGAGCGATACCGATCAGCCCGTTGAGCAGAAAAACACCGAAATCCTTGCCCTTAAGCAGCGACAGACGCAGACGCAGCATGGGGATGCAGACGATGACCAGGACTATTCCCGTAAGGAAGAACCGGAGAAAGGTCAACACCACCGGGTCGACGCGAGGGCCGATTATCTTGCTGGCAATCTCGACGGTGCTGAAGAGCCCCACGCCCCCCAGGAGACTGAGAACGCCGAGTAATTCATCGCGGGACGCCGTGATCTTCAAGGCCCGGTTTCCTTTGGTTTCAGGGTCAAAATATAAGCGGCCACAAAGATCATGATCACGATATCGGCTTGCCAGACATAGGTATAGGCACCGAACCGGTCATAAATGAGTCCGGCCAGATAAGGGCCGATACTCCCGCCAATCCCGAGGAAAAGGGTGATAAACCCGTAAACGGACCCCAGAAAGTGACGACCGAAACGGTCCGCCAGCAGGATGGGCATCAGGGGGGCCAGAGATCCGTACCCAAACCCGAAAATGACGGCATAAAAGAAAAGGCCGCGGGCGGACGCGACCTGCAGCAACACGACCAGACCGGCCAGCATGAATAACATCCCCAGAAAAGACGCGTACTTGGGATCGCGAATACGGTCGCTGAGCCAACCGAAGAAAAACTGACCGGCAAATCCCGCCAAACCGAGGGCAGCGAGGGAAGAGGCTGCCAAGACCCTGTCTATGCCCTGGTCAATGGCAAAGGCCACCTGATGAACGAATACGGTCATAAGCACCATCACCGCCAAGCCGAAAGACAGGGCCAGAACCTGGAACCTCTTGTCGACGCACATGTCCCCGAACCGCATCCGTACCGGTTTCGGCACAGTATCGATCTTGACGACCAGGTCCGGACGGGTTTCGCCGTCGGGTAACATGCCGTGATCCTCGGGACGGATCTTGCGAAAGAAGAACTGGGAAAGAGTGACACCGATAACGAGTGTGGTGATCCCCAGTATCAGAAACCCTGTCTGCCAATTGAAATCCTTCACAATGACACCCGCCAGGGGGGTCAGGGCAACAGTGCCGAAGCTTACCCCCATTGTGGCAATGCCTATGGCCGTCCCCCGTTTCCTGATAAACCATTTCCCCACGGAGGAGTTGACCACCACCGCCCCCAGCCCGGACGATCCGATCCCCAGCAACAGGCCATAGACGAGATAAAACTGCCACGGCTCCCGGACAAATGCCGCAAGGATAAAACTCACGGCGGCAAGCACCGCCCCCCCGGTCACGATCCAACGGGGGGCAATCCGATCCACCATCCTCCCGATTGCGACGGCGCAGGCAGAATAGACGAACATGTTGAGGGAGGCCCCCAGGGATATGACTGACCGGGACCAGCCGTAATCCTGGGCCAGGGGTTTCACAAAGACGCCGAAACAGTACCTGGAACCGTAATTGATGGCCAGGACGAAAAAAGCGGCCCCGACTATATACCATCCCCAGAATATGCCGGGAGCGGACTTATCTTTCATCTTTTACTCATCTCCATTAGCCTGAAAAGTAGGCGATACTTAGGACGAATCCGCTCAAGTGTCAACTGTTAAGCAATCCCCCCATTGATTATCTCTGACGATTCGTCCTGAAATAACGCGAGTAACAATATGTGATCTGTAAAACGAAGTTCTTTACGGATCGGGGAAACCTGTGGTAGAGGAACCCATGACTCAACATTTAGCCAGAGAAAAAACCGTCCGCGGTCACCGGAAACCGAAACTATTCAGACCCCACCACAACCGCATGGTCCCGGAAGCCGAGCCCGTTCTGAAAGGTACTTTTTCCCGCATCGGCAGGCCCGAAACCATTCCCTTCCAGGCCGATGCCTTTCAACTTCGCGCCCTTGAGGCCATCCGGACCGGGGATTGTATTGTTACGGCCCCCACCGGAGCGGGCAAGACGTGGATTGCCGAAGAGGCCATCAGGATGGTGGCAACGGCAGGCGGGCGCTGCTGGTACACCTCGCCCCTCAAGGCCCTGAGCAACGCCAAATGGGCGGAATTTAGCCAACTCTTCGGCGCCGATCGGGTTGGCATCCTGACGGGGGACATAAAGGATAACCCCGATGCCCCCATCATTGTGGGAACCACGGAAATTCTCCGTAATCAGCTCTATGACGCCATGCACCGGGGCGAGGACCTGGATTGCCACCTCGTGATCCTCGATGAGGCCCATTATCTTGGCGACCGCGACCGGGGGGTGGTCTGGGAAGAGATCATGATCTACCTGCCCGTCCGGGTCAATCTCCTCCTCCTTTCCGCAACCATCGGCAACGCCGGGGAGATTGCCGGCTGGCTGTCCAAACTTCGGGGGAAAACCTGCTTCGTCGTACCCGCAGATAAGCGGCCCGTACCCCTGTACCCCCTATTTCTCCATCCTTCGGGGCGACTCATGCCCTATCTCGAAAAAAACCGCCTCTTCGGCAAGATCACCTCTTTTCTCGATACGCAAAAGGAGGGACGGAAGCGTCACGAGCCCTTTCCCCGTTTTGGCGATATCATCGAGGTCTTGAGAACCTTCGATCTCCTGCCGGCCATTTTCTTTCTTAAATCCCGCGCCGAATGCGACGGGGCGCTGAAGACCTATCATGCCGCCCGACCCGATAACGGGCAAAATGATAGTTTCCATTATGACCTGGAAGACCTCCTGGCCCGCTACCCCTATCTGGAAGGATACCGGCAGCTTCTATCCCTGGAGCGGACAAGGGTTGCGGCACACCACGGGGGCCAATTGCCCGCCTGGAAAAATATTGTGGAAACCATGATGAAAAAGGGACATCTTGATGCCATCTTTGCCACTTCCACCGTCGCTGCCGGGGTCAATTACCCGGCCCGAACTATTGTCCTGTTCAATTCCGATCTTTTTAACGGCCACGAATTCAGTCCCCTGTCGGGAACGGAGTTTCACCAGATGACCGGCAGGGCAGGCAGAAGGGGCATCGACAAGATCGGATTTCTCCTCGTCGTTCCGGGACGCTTCATGGACCCGATTCATATTCGCAACCTCTTATTCCGGGAACCGGAAGACATTCAAAGCCAGATCCGGAACGATTTTTCCATGGTTCTTAATCTTCTCCTTTCCCAGACACCGGAAGGTATCCGTGAAATTTTTGAAAATTCCCTGGCCGTATATCAGCACTCCCTCCATCGGCATCACACCACCGCCGAGACCGGCGCCGGCCTCTGGAATGACTTCCGCAGATACTTGAATTTCTTGAAGGCCGAAGGTTTCGTGGACGAGGGGGAGCGCCTGACGGAAAGCGGCACCTGGGCAGCCCACTTGCGCCTCGATCAACCGCTCCTGATCGGGGAATGTATTAAGCAGCGGTCCTTCCCGGAAGACCCGGCGCTGATGGCGGCCGTTATCGCCCCCTTCATTTATGACGGGGATCAGGAGGTCGTCCTGAAGGACACGAGAAGGCGATTGAGGAGACTCAACGAGGCTTGCCGACGAGTTTCGACAACCGTGCGGCCCCTGCTCAGACGCTTGGACGAAGCCGGTTTCCCCGCTCGCCCGCTTTATTTCTGGACATCCTGGGTCCTGTACGAATGGGCAAAAGGAGGCGATTGGGATGAGATTATTGCCCAGG
>DYRD01000151.1 GCA_020718905.1 Syntrophus aciditrophicus
AGCCGGTGTCCGGATCGCCCAGAACAATCTGCACGTCTTCTCGAAGCAGTTCCCTCAGATCGGACTTGACCTTTTTGGGATTCCCCTTCTTCACCATGAAAACGATCCTGTTTTTTCCCACATCCACCGTCTCGACAACGGTTCTGTCCTCGAGCATGGACTTCAGATACGATGGCGATCCCGGGAAATAGACATCGCCGGTCTTCGAGGCGAGGGCTGTATCCTTGAGCCACTGGGATTCGCCATAAGTTATTTTGACTTTGCAGTTTTTCTCCTTTTCAACAAGAGACGCTATCTCCATGACCGGTCCGGTCATTGTCATTCCGCAATAGACAAGTATTTCCGGTGTTGTCTTTCCAGACTGGCCTTCCGGCTGCGACGGCGATTTTGCCCCGTCGCAACCGGAAAGGATAAGCAGTATTGCCGCCAACAGTACACGCGTAAAACGAAATTCTATTCTCCGTCTGCTTATCATCACAATTTTTCCATTATCCTAAGTTATCGTCGATGGCGCGCCCGACCGCTGTTCGCGGGGAAGCAACTTGCTGAAACACTGAAACGGTTTCCAGTAGCTCATAAATGGCGGGGATTTGTCAATCGAAAAATGGCTGCCGACGCCAACATGCCGTCAGCGACTGATAGTGTCTTTCCTATGCGGTACAGGCATCGCCAGGCGGGATTTCCTTTTCCTGCCCATTTGTCGTTTCTGAGGCTTCATCGCTGAATTCACGGGCAATGCGGGCAAATTCACCATTCATGGCAACGAATGCCGAAACCACGTCGGGGTCAAACCCCCTGCCTGCATCCTCCCGGATAATTGCCATGGCCTTTTCATGCGAAAAAGGCGGTTTGTAAACACGCTGGCAGGTAAGGGCGTCATAGACATCGGCCAGGGCCATGAGCCTTCCGGCAATAGGGATGTCCTCGCCTTTTAACCCGCAAGGGTACCCGCTCCCGTCCCACTTTTCATGGTGCGATTTAATCATATCCTGCGCATAATGGAGAAATTCGTTATTTTCCGGATGCGCCGAGGCGCTGATGGTCTGTGAAAGCGCCTCGGCGCCGATCACTGTGTGCTGCTTCATGATCTCGTACTCCTCAGCGGTGAGTTTTCCCGGTTTATTGAGAATGCTGTCCGGTATCCCTACCTTGCCGATGTCATGAAGCGGGGCCGACTTGGTGAGCAGGTCGATGGCATTTTCATTAAGCTCGGCGTACGCGGGGAGGTCTGTAATCTGCCTGGCCAGCATCTCCACGTACCTTCTCGTGCGCAGGATGTGTCCGCCGGTCTCCTTGTCGCGCGTTGCCGTGAGCACCGACATGCTCAGGATAACCGTATCCTGTGCCTCGATCAGGTCGCGGTTTCTCCTGCGCACCTTGTGGGCCTCAATGCCGTATTTGAACAGCCCGAGAAACATCATGACCGCAACCGGGGTCAGCATGGGCAGCAGCGGTGAAATGTATAGTCCTTTGTAAACGAGGAGTTCCCTTGCCCCCCAAAAGCAGCAGACACTCCCCGCCGCCGCGGTGACAAGCGAAAACAGGTAGCCCGGCCTGCTCAGGAGCCAGGAACTCGCCACGCCGAGAAACAGGACGGCAAAAAGCTCGGCGCCGGCGGCCCAGCCCGGACGGGCAATAAAGCGGCCGGACAGAATATTGTCAATAATAGTCGCGTGGATTGAAAGCCCGATGGCTGACTTTCCGGACGGGACGATATGGTAATCGCCCAGCCCCCTTGCCCAGGCGCCAACAAGGACAATCTTCCCTTGCAAAGCATCCGGCGCAAGCCTGCCTTCGAGAACAGAACGGGCTGAATAGCGGGCAAATGTTTTCTTCTCGTCACGAAAATCGAGGAGGAAATTTCCCGAGACATCGAGAGGAATCCGTCTATTTTCCCATACCAGTGTTGTCTCCGCCGCCTCATGATGCATGGAGAGGCTGCGGTTTTTCGACATAAGCAGCAGGGAAGCCATGGCAAGCGAAGGGTAGAGGACGTCATCCTCATACGGGAGCAACAGCGGAACCCGGCGCAGGACACCATCGCAGTCATGAACGGCATTGGTGAAACCCTCTACCGAGGCGGCCCCGGTGAGCGGCTCGATGCTCCGCACGATGCCCGCCGGTTTGGGAAATACAGATTTGACCGTATTTCCCCCTATCATGACCATTCCCTGGGGACTTTTCGGCGGGGCTTTGGAGCGAAAAGGGGCCAAACCCTCAAAATCCAGGTAAAAACCCAAAACGGTCTGCCCCCGGCCCATTGCATCGACCAGCCTTCGTGAATTGTCGTCAATGCCGACAACGCTTTGGAAGGCCGTCCGGGGGGAGGAAGCCCGTTTTTCAGACAGCATTTTGTCCTGCAACTGCTCGAAGAGGGCAACATCGAAAGAGGTTCTATCCGCCTCCGGCATCAGAAAGTCGAGCGCAACAACACTCGCCCCCCCCTCAAACAGCCTCTCGATAAGCGCCGCCATCCGGCGCCGCGACCACGGCCACTGCCCGTAGGCGTCGAGACTCTCGTCGTCGATTCCAACCAGCACAGGCAGATTCGAAACGGGAGGGGTGATCCGCCCCGACAGCATCAGATCATATATCCGGAGTTCCGCCTGCCTGGCAATCAACGGTTTGAATGCCAGCAGCAGCACAATCAGCAGCGTGATGAACAGGCCCGCGCCGATCAGCCCGATGCGCTGCACTCCCTGCGAAGAAAACTCTTTCGAACCGATGGCTGACGGAAATGATATTTTCATTATTTTTCTGTTATCGAACCACGACTTCCACCCGTCTGTTCCGGGCCTCGGCAACGCCCTCCGGCGTGGGGACAAGGAGGTTGCCCTTGCCATGCGATGAAACCAGGATTATTTTCGAATCGACACCGTTTTTCAGCAGCAAATCCCTGACCAGTTCCGCACGCTGAAGTGAGATTTTGTTGTTCACCTGAACCGAACCGGCGGCATCGGCATGGCCACTCACGGAAATGGCTACCGGGTTGCGTCGTTTTATCGTTTCCAGAATCTCGGGCAGGGTCTTCTGGGATTTGTCGTCCAGTTTGAGCTTCCCGGATTCAAAGAAAAGGATGAACTTGTCGGCGGCAGAAGGTTCTACCGACAGGGCCTCGTCGAAGGTTGCCTTTACATACTCGGCAGGCGCCGGCGACGGGACAAGGGGCGGCAGAGACGGTTGGGAAACCTTTGTCATCTCGAAAGGTTTTTCGAGAAGCGCCTTCCCGGCCGCGTTGGCAATCTCGGCCTTGCCGATACGGCCATCCGGATCGGGCGCCAGAACGACCGTATGGACAGGGACAGTTTTGGGGGACGGCGGTTCAACCTGAACAACCGGTTTAACAGGGGCGCACCCGGTAAAAAAAACAAACGGCAGAGCCAGCGCAACCATCATCATTGGCTTATTCTTCATCATTTTCTCCCTATTATTTCAATAAAAACGAAGTTGTCACTCCTTGACCTCAATCAGAAGCTTTGTCCCGCGTATGGCGATAATGGCATCGGGGATCAGCAGTTGAATGGAATCGGGGGCAAGTTTCCCGATCAGACCGGTCAGATAGGCAAATGTCCCCCGCACCATCCGGACGACCAGCGAAAACTTGCCTGACTGCGGATCAAACGTATAATTTTTCAGCGATATTTCACTGTTTGGCCCCATTGAGACCGATGTGTCGTCGATCATCACGATGCTCACGGCGCCGGGGTTTCCCGTCCGCACCATGTCCCCCTGATTCAGCGCCCCCCCCGGCGCGGCCGCAAGGGTTGCGCCTCCCCTGACGATTGAGGCAGTTCCCTTGAGCGTGTGGATATGCCCGATAACATCCGCGGCCGCAGCGCAAACGGGACTTGCCATGAACAAAAGAACTAACAATCCGTTCGACAAAACCTTCATACGTTTCCTCCCTGATTTCTGTTTAAATCCACAACCATTACCTCATCAATCGCAACAGCGCCGCTGTTGGTCCGGCAAAGAGATGCCTCATTATCAGAAGCTTGCCCTGCTGCGCGACGTGTTGTTAACATTGCTCCATGACTTCATGGCTTTTCCTTTCACCGTCAATCGACACGTTTACCGCGTACTTGCCGAAAAGAACGGCTTCGCGGGGTTATCCCCAATGTCGGCCCGGAAGTCAAACAAAATCTTATACCGAGGCTCGACTCGCATGACGCTTTTCGGCTGGCCCTCCGCCTGCTGGCGAAGGAAGCCGGGAAGCCGCAGCATCGCCTTCGGGTTTGAGCGGCTCATGCGCGAAGATGGTCAGAGTGCCTGTACGAGCGGGTTGCGGCGCCTGACCACCGATCATTTTCGGGAAGGCAAAACTTTT
>DYRD01000048.1 GCA_020718905.1 Syntrophus aciditrophicus
CGACAGCGATCATCGCGGCGTTGTCCGTACAGAGAATCGGCGGCGGGATGAAGACCTCCACCCCCTTTCCCTTTCCATCCTGAAAGAAACGTTCCCGCAGCCGGCTGTTTGCCGCCACGCCGCCGCAGACCACCACCCTTGTTATGGCGACATTTTCCGCCGCCTTCATGGTCTTTTGCACCAGCACCTCGACAATGGCCTCCTGAAAACCGGCGACAACGTCGGGCAACCCCCCTTCCGTAAAGAGGCGCCCCTGTTTCTTGACCATGTTGAGGAGAGACGTCTTCACGCCGCTGAAGCTGAAATCGAGGCTGTCCCGCATGGCCCGGGGAAAGGCAACGATCTCGGGATTGCCCTGCTTGGCCATACGGTCAATGACCACTCCCCCCGGATAACCTATTTCCAGCAATTTTGCCGCCTTGTCAAAGGCCTCGCCGGCGGCGTCGTCCCGAGTCTGTCCCAGACAGGTGAAATCCTGGAAATCCCTGACCAGATAGATGTTGGTATGCCCTCCGGAAACGACCAAGGCCACGAAGGGAAAAGCGGGGGGGACTTCGGTAAGCAGCGCGGCGGCGATATGCCCCTCCAGATGGTTGACGCCCACCATAGGCAGGCCCCGGGCAAAGGCGATCGCCTTGGCCGTCGCAAGGCCAACGAGGAGCGACCCGATCAAACCGGGCCCTCTGGTCACGGCAATCCCTTCAATATCGCCAAGACTGACCCCCGCGTCTTCCAGGGACTGGAGAATCACCGGAAGGATCGCTTCCGTGTGCTTGCGAGAGGCGATCTCCGGAACGACCCCGCCATATTTACCGTGGACTTTTACCTGTGAGGCAATTACATTCGAAAGGACCCGTTTGCCATCCCGGACGACCGCTGCCGCCGTCTCATCGCAGGATGACTCAATCCCCAAAATCAGCATGAACCCTCCCCATATATTTCCTTTTACAAAATAACACTGGAGGTATATAGAAATTTCGCAATGTTGTAAATACCTTTTGAGGCGATGTGCATCATGGAGACGCAGACTGATTTTCTTATTCTGGGCAGCGGCATTGCCGGTCTCAGCTTCGCCATCAAGGCGGCAGAGCTGGGTACGGTAGTGGTGGTGACAAAAAAGGGCAAATTCGAATCGAATACCAACTACGCCCAGGGCGGCATCGCCGCCGTCCAGGACGAGGAAGACAGCTTTGCCTCCCATATTCAGGACACCCTCAATTGCGGGGCCGATCTCTGCAAGGAAGAGGTGGTCCGTTTCGTCGTGGAGGAAGGTCCCGAGCGGATCAAGGAGCTTGTCCAATGGGGAGTGGAATTCACCAGGGACAAAAGCGGCGGCAACTCCCGCTACGATCTGGGCCGTGAAGGCGGGCACTCCCGACGCCGGGTCCTCCATGCCAAGGACCTGACGGGACGGGAGATCGAAAGGGCCTTAAATGAGCACGTCAGCCGCAAAAAAACCGTCCACATCTATGAAAACTTCATCGCCATCGATCTTATCATGGCATCCTTCGTCACCGGCGGGCAGAATAAATCTGCAAACCGGTGTATCGGCGCCTATGTCTTCGATTTCCATAATAATCGGGTTCATACCTTCAAGGCGAAATATGTCATTCTGGCAACGGGGGGCTGCGGCAAGGTTTACCTCGTAACCACCAATCCCGACATCGCCACCGGCGACGGCATTGCCATGGCCTATCGGGCCGGCGCTCAAATAGCCAACATGGAATTCATCCAGTTTCACCCCACCTGCCTCTATCATCCCGACGCTAAAGCCTTCCTGATCAGCGAGGCCGTTCGCGGCGAAGGAGCGATCTTGAAGCTCAAAAGCGGCGAGACCTTTATGGAAAGATACCACCCCATGAAGAGTCTTGCCCCCCGGGATGTTGTGGCCAAGGCCATCGATACGGAACTGAAGAAATCGGGGGACGACTATGTGCTGTTGGACATCTCCCATAAGGACCGTGATTTTGTGATCTCACGGTTCCCGAATATTTACGAAAAATGCCTTCTCTACGGCATCGATATGGCCAGAGATCCCATCCCCGTCGTCCCCGCCGCCCATTACCTCTGCGGCGGCGTTCTGATCAACGAACACGGAGAGACAAGCATCGACCGGCTGTTTGCCCTCGGCGAAGTCGCCTGCTCGGGACTGCACGGGGCCAACCGTCTCGCCAGTAATTCCCTCCTGGAAGCGATCGTTTTCGCCCATCGGGCTTTCCTGCGAATTCAAAAAGATTTTGAACAGATCCGGGATGAAGACATCCCGATTCCCCCCTGGGATCCCCGGGGGGCTACGGAAAGCGACGAATCGATTGTCGTCGCGCACAACTGGGACGAAATCAGGCTTTGCATGTGGCACTATGTGGGCATCGTCCGCTCCGACAAACGGCTGGAAAGGGCGGACCGGCGTATCGATCTCATTTCCCGGGAGATCGATGATTATTACCGGAATTTTGTCATCACCCGGGACCTGCTGGAGCTTCGCAACATCGCCACGGTGGCGGCAATTATTGTCCGCTCGGCCCGGATGAGAAAAGAAAGCAGAGGGCTGCATTTCAACATCGATTTTCCCGAACGGGGCGACGTTCACTGGCGACGGGATACTATCATGGCCAAATAATCAGTGCTCCTGATCAAAGACGCGCTTGAAAATGAAATCAACCTTACCCAGGAAATTATCGGTACGGAAGATGGCGTCAAGCTCGTCGGGATCCAAGAATTGGCTCACCTGTCCATCCGCGGCGAGGAGGGCCTGGAACTCCCTTCCCTCCTCCCAGGAACGCATGGCCTGCCTCTGAACGACGGCATAGGCGTTCTCCCGGGACATCCCCTTGTCGATCAGCTTGAGGAGGACCAGCTGGGAAAAAATGACGCCGTGGGTCATCCGGAGGTTTTGCCGCATTCTTTCCGGGTAGACTACCAGCTTTTCCACCATGCCCGTAAATCGGCCAAGCATGAAATCCAGGAGGATCGTCGCATCGGGACAGATGACCCGCTCCACGGAGGAATGACTGATATCCCGCTCATGCCAGAGAGGAATGTCCTCCAGGGCCGCCACGGCATAGGAGCGCATCAGCCTGGCCAGACCGGACAGATTCTCCGAAAGGACGGGATTGCGCTTATGGGGCATGGCGGAAGAACCTTTTTGGCCGGGAGAAAAATACTCTTCCGCCTCCCGAACCTCCGTCCGCTGGAGGAGCCTGATTTCCTGGGCAAATTTATCGAGGGAAGAGGCAATGATGGCGAGGGTGCAGAAAAACTCGGCATGACGGTCCCGCTGGACGATCTGGGAAGAAACGGGGGCCGGTTTCAGGCCCAGTTTCGCACAGACGTATTCCTCGACAGCGGGATCGATGAAGGAGAAGGTCCCTACGGCCCCGGCAATCTTGCCGGTACTTACACTCTCCCTGGCCCTGAGGAGCCGGTCCCGGCTGCGCTGCATTTCGCCGAACCAGAGGGCCATCTTCAGGCCGAAGGTAATCGGTTCGGCATGAATGCCGTGGGAACGGCCGATCATCAAGGTGTATTGATGCTCAAAGGCCCGACGTTTCAGGACCTCAAGGAGGGCATCCATATCTGCGAGGAGGATGTCGGCGGCCTCCTGCATCAACACGGCAAGGGAGGTGTCCAGGATATCCGACGACGTCAGACCCATGTGGATGAACCGGCCGTCCTCGCCCACCTTTTCCGTCACCGATGTGAGAAAGGCAATGACATCGTGTTTGGTAGTTTTTTCGATCTCATCGATCCGGTCCACATTGAAGCCGGCTTGCTCCTTAATCGTCTTTAATGAGGCCTCCGGAATCAGCCCCAGCTTGGCCATGGCCTCGCAGGCGAGGATCTCAATATCGAGCCACTTCTGATAGCGATTTGCGGGGCTCCAGATACGTTCCATCTTTTCTCGGGAATAACGGGGAATCATGATACACGCTCCTCTATGGTAAATGGTGATGATTTTTGCGTAGTATAGTTTTTGTGATTACGTCAAGCCCTTTGCCGGGTTGATACACAAAAGAGGATTTGACATGATGTGCCGAAAAAGGAATACGGCTCCACCGCCAGCTCCCCGCTTCCCGGCTCGTCCTTTCCGGCGGAGCCGTATTTCAGGATGCGCCGGAGAGCGAAACCCTCGCGCAGACGGCGGTGTTGATGGGTGTGAATGAAAAGGACATGATGAGAGAGAACAAATCTCTCGATACGGCCGATCAGGCCAAAATGCTCTCCCGCATCGTCGGCCGCAAGCGCTTCATCCTCGTAACCTCGGCCATCCATATGCCCCGGTCCATGGCCCTTTTTCACAAATTCGGCATGGATCCAATTCCCGCGCCCACCAACTACATGGTCGTCAAACAATCACGATTCCATCCGGGGATGTTGTTTCCCGATTCCCGATCCCTGCATAGCATGGAGGCGGCCATCCACGAATATCTGGGTCTTATCTGGATGCATGTTCAGCGATAGCTGAGTTTAGAGCCGACGCCACCCTCACAAATAGAACAAAAAAACCGGCTTGAATAATAAAAGACGGCATGTTATTGAGTAACAAGAATTATTATACAACACCAAACAATATAGAGGACAGGTGAAAAGAATATGAGTCCATTTCAAAAATATGGATCGAAGCTGCTGATCGCTCTCATCTTCATGCTCTTGATATCAGTGCCCCTGTGGGCAAAGGACAAAAAAAGCGTGGCCGTGCTTCCCTTTGCCCTCAACAGCGCCGATAACATAGATTACGTGCAGCAGGGCATTGTCGATATGCTCTCATCGAGGATCGCCTCCATCGATAAGATTGAGGTCATAAGCAAGGATAAGGTTCTCGACGCCATGAAAACCGTCCGGGTGAAAGAGATGACCCTCGCCGACATCTACGCCCTCGGAAAAAAAATGAATGTCGATTACGTCGTCTCGGGGAGTATTACGAAGATCGGCAACAGTGTAAGTATAGACGCAAAACTGGTGGATATCATCGCCTACAAACCGGCAGTCAGTATCTCGACCCAGTCCCAGGGGATGGATGATGTCATTGTAAAAATCGGCGACTTCGCCCAACGGATCGACCAGCACATCCTGGGAACAGCAGTAGCCGCCACACCCGCGGTGGCCGCCCCGACGGCAACCACATCCCCTGCTCTGCCCCAGCTATCCGCGGCCGAGCCCTCTCAACCGCAAAAAGGACGCGAAGAGCTTATTATCGCCGGCATGCGTACGGGCAAAAAGGCAACCTTCACCGGATCCATCAATCCTGATTTCTTAAGCGGCGGCCAACCCCGCGGCAAGAAGAGCTTCTGGATGAGCCAAAAATATCCGACGAATTACAAAGGACTCGATGTCGGGGACGTGAACGGCGACGGCTTGAACGAAATTGTGGTTATTGACGAGAATAACATCTATATCTATCAGCGCAAGGGGACCGACGCCCTGCTCCTGCACAAGCTCAGCTACGGCAAATATAACAACTTCGTCGGCGTCGAAGTTGTCGATCTCAACAACAATGGCATCAAGGAGATCATCATTTCCAATGTGGTAACCAAAAGAGGGCAGTACAGTGTATCCAACACCGTCGATTCCTTTGTCCTCGAATGGAAAGATGGAAAGTTTGCAAAAATCGCCGACAATCTCCCCTGGCTGTTCCGGGTAATCGATGGCAAGCCCGGCGGAATCCGCGTCCTGGGGCAAAAGATAGGCGTTGGACAGCCATTTGACTCACTTATTAACGAAATGGTCTGGAGCGGCGGCAAATACCAGGAGGGAAAGCAACTGAAAATCCCTCGGGGCATCTCTATTTACGGTCTTACCCTGGATAACCTGGGAGACGGTCCGGAAAAGATCATCTCCTTCAGCGACTATGATTACTTGTGTATCTACCAGGAAACGGACAAGCCCCTTTATGCGGTTCAGTCCATGCTGGGAAGCAAGGAATTTATCTACAAGAGCGATGACGTATTCGGCGGAACTAACAGCTATATCGAATCCTATGGGGAGGATCTGCCCGGAAATGATATCGGCTTCTATAATACCTACCTGAATTCGAGAATCATCGCATACGACATAAACAAGACGGGGAAACGGGACCTGATTGTCCTCAAAAATCTGACGGCCAGCCGGATTCTCAAAAACGTCAAGATCTTCACAGCCAGCGAATTCTACAATCTCGGCTGGGATTCCATGGGACTATCGGAAAACTGGCGAACCCGGAAAATGGGCGGCTATGTGGCGGACTACCAGATCAAGGACATCGATAATGACGGTCAGGATGAGATTGTCATGGCCCTCGTGACATCCTCAGGCAGTATGGTGGGCAGAGAGAGCGTCATCGCCGCCTATAAGATTAACGCGGAATAGAAGTTGACAAGAGGGGCGAACTGTTATAGGGGTACCCGCTGATTGGTAAGAACACCATGGCGGTGTAGCTCAGTTGGTCAGAGCATGCGGCTCATATCCGCAGTGTCCCCTGTTCGAGTCAGGGCACCGCCACCAATGATTACCAGGGGGTTAGCTCAAAGGCTACCCCCCTTTTTTTATGTCATTCCAGCTAATTATCGCTGCCATCTTGTCCAAAATCCCAACCGCCCTTTTCATGATCTCCGCTTACGGCTTGATAATCTTTAGGCTCATCCGGCATCAGCAGACATGGTCATTTCTGTACTCGTCAATTGACTGATTATGAAAAGTATGCAATATTACGATTAACAAGGAAGATCATCAGTATCATGGGCGACTTCGAATGGAACATTACCAAAAAGAAGCGGACCCTACGAAAACATCATGTTACATTCAATGAAGCTGCCACCATTTTAAAAGAGGAAATGAATGGTGCAATGATCTATCTCACGGATATACTTAATTTTTGCGTGGTTATCAAGGTTCAATGAACAACGATTTTCCCCCGGGATTCTTTTTTCGTAATCCCCATATCCAGACTTTTTTGGGGAGAAGCAAATTTCGCCTCAGAGAAGAAGAGACGTTGCGGCAAGGGTCGGCGCCGGTCATCCTTGACGGCGGCGATGGCGTCCGCCTCCTCGGTTATCACTCAAGACAACCGGAAGATAAAGGCCGCGGTCTGATCGCCCTTATTCACGGCTGGGAGGGGAGCGTCGATTCTACCTATATCCTCTCCACGGCGTGTTTTTTTTTCCGGAAGGGTTTTGATATTTTCCGGCTCAATCTCCGGGACCATGGGGAATCGCACCATCTTAATAAAGGGCTCTTCCACTGCGCCCTGCTTCCGGAAACCTTCAGAGCCATGCAGCACATAGGCAGTTTACGCAGGCAAGGCCATTTTTATCTCATCGGCTTTTCCCTGGGGGGAAACTACGCCCTCCGTATCGCCATGAAGCACAGTCAAAAAGGCGGCATCCCCAACCTGTCCCATGTCTTCGCCGTCAGCCCGGCCCTTGACCCTTACAAGGCGACATTAGCCATCGATCAGGGGTTCGCGATTTATCGCCGATACTTTCTGAAGAAATGGAAGCGGTCCCTGCTCAAGAAAGAGAAGCTTTCCCCAGGCCTTTACGATTTTAGATCCATGATGAAGATCGGGACGTGCATGGAACTGACCGAGGCCATCATGCCCTATTATCCGGACTTCAGCGACTACCGTCAATACTTCAGCCATTATACGCTCACCGCTCAGACCTTTGACCGTTTATCCGTCCCCACCACGATCATGGTCTCCGCGGATGATCCCGTCGTCCCCAGCGATGACTTCCAGGAACTGAAACATCAGCACCATCTGCATCTGTCCATGCAGCGCTATGGAGGTCACTGCGGTTTCATCGATATGCCCGGCTTTTCCTGCTGGTATGAACGACGGATCTACGACACGATAAATGCAGGATAAATATGGACCTGACCCTTTTACAACAAAACAAGCAACTGCCCTCCTTGATAAAAAAAACCCTTGCTCCCTGCGCAAACGATTTTGCCCGCAAGTGGCAAGACATAAGGCATAGCAACAATGCTTGCCAGCCCAGACAACAGACCGCCGGTGTTCTGCTTCTGCTGTGTCAGCGTGCGGATTGCACATCAGAGCCGGGAGGATGGGTACTGCAATTGATAAAAAGATCTTCCCGGGTTTCCCAGGCAGGCGACATCAGTTGTCCGGGAGGCATGCTTCATCCCCTTATAGACTGGGCATTCAGTCTTCTTTTCATCAGAAGGGGTTTTCTTCCGTGCTTGCCGCTTTCTGTCGGATCGGCCCGTGACGTGGCCGCAGCGGAAAGAAAAAAGACCATCTCCTTATTTCTGGCCAACGCCCTCCGTGAATCGTGGGAGGAACTGCATTTGAATCCTCTCCACGTCTCGCTCCTGGGGTCCTTGCCAACCTACTCATTGCACCTCTTTCGCAGGACCATCTTTCCCCTTGTCGCCATCACCAGGAGTGACTGGACGCCAATTCCCAACCCGGAGGTGGACAAAATAATCGAAATTCCCCTGACAAGCTTCTTCAGAAAAGACTCCTATGGCAGGTATATGATCGAAGCCTCGGAAACACTGCCGACGACCGACCAGGGCCCCTGGGAATTTCCCTGCCTGATTCACGAGGATGACGACGGTGAAGAGATCCTCTGGGGGGCCACATTTTATATCACTATGAACTTCCTGGGCATTGTTTTTGATTTTCAACTCCCCGATCTGCATGCACGCAGAATCAGGAATAAGACCCTGAATCTCGACTACCTGTCAGGAAACCGCTAAAGGCCTCCCGTGACACCTTCTTGCCAAGACTTAAAGGCCTTTGTTTTTGACTTCGATGGGACGATTACCGGTTTGACCATCGATTTCTCGGCCATGAGCAAGGCGGTTCTGGCACAGTTCGCAAGCTTTGGTATTCCCGGTGACGGTCTTCGCGACCTTTATATCCTGGAGATGATCTCCGCCGGTAAGCAGCTCATCGCCGCTCGCTTCCCCGGACAGGAGGATACCTATTCCCGGCAGGCGGAAGCCCTCGTAAGGGATATAGAAATAGCCGCCGCCTGCCGCGGTTCTCTTATCGACGGAACCAGAGAGATGCTGATCCATCTGCGGGCCAGCAGTTTCAAGACCGGCATCGTAACCAGGAACTGCCGGGATGCCGTAAATATCGTTTTCCCCGATATCCTCTCTTTTGTGGATATTCTCCTTACCCGCGATGAAACTCCCCTTGTCAAACCCGACCCGGATCACCTGATTAGGGTTTTGAAGGCCCTTGCGGTACCGGCTTTTGAAGCGGCCATGGTAGGTGATCATGGGATGGACATGAAACTGGCCAAAGACGTAGGGGCCAGGGCGATCGGCGTCCTTACCGGTCATGCAAGCGCGGCAGAACTCCGCAGTGCCAGAGCGGATATGGTTATCGATAAAGCATCGGATATTATTTCTTTTTTCACCTAGATAGCCCTGTCTAATACCGTTCCGGGGAACTTCATTGACATAAATCGTCCACTATGATTAAAAGATAAAAAAGGTGGGGAAGATAATGAATAAAGAAGTATTTAGAGAATATGACGTGAGAGGTCTTGTTGATAAAGATCTGACTACCGATTTTATCTACCATCTCGGACGCGCGATTGGAACATTCGCCCGTCGTCGGGGTGTAAAGACCATGACCGTGGGGAGGGACTGCCGCCTGAGCTCGGATAGCTATGGCGAGACCATCGGCAGGGGCGTCAGCGACACCGGGATCTCAATAATCGATATCGGCCTCTGCGCAACGCCGATGCTGTACTTTTCCATTCGTCATTTCCAGACCGACGGCGGGATAATGGTGACGGGCAGCCATAATCCTCCCGACTTTAACGGTTTCAAGATCTGCGTTGGACCGGATACGATTTATGGCGACGACATTCAGGAACTCCGCAGAATTATGGAAGCAGGCAGCTATGATCCCGTCATTGACGGAGCTGTCAGCACCGGAGAGATCGCCCTGGCCTACCAAGATTATCTTGTCCAAAACGTGGCTGTCCGTGAGGGATTGAACATAGTTGTCGATGCCGGCAACGGCACGGGAGGTCTGTTTTCCCTTCCCATCTTCCGCCGTTTGGGCTGTCGGATTACGAAACTCTATTGTGAACCTGACGGACGTTTCCCCAACCACCACCCCGATCCAACCGTTCCGGGAAACCTCAAGGAACTAATCGCGCTGGTAAAGGAAAAGAAGGCCGATGCGGGCATCGCCTTCGACGGCGACGCAGATCGGCTCGGCATCATCACCGATCAGGGCGACATCCTATGGGGCGACGAGATACTGTTGCTTTTCTCGCGATTCATCCTCAAGAAAAATCCCGGCGCAGCGATCATCGGTGAAGTAAAATGCTCCCAAACACTATATGACGATATCGCGAAGAACGGCGGCAGGCCCATTATGTGGAAGGCCGGACATTCGCTGATCAAGGGCAAAATGAAGGAGGAACATGCCCTCCTCGCCGGAGAGATGAGCGGTCATCTCTTTTTCGCCGACCGCTACTTCGGCTATGACGATGCTATTTATGCCGCCATCCGTCTCCTGGAGATTTTATCCGTTTCGGCAGGCAATAAGATAAGCGACATTATGGCAGATGTACCCAAAACCTTCACTACTCCGGAGATCCGCATTGACTGCCCCGACGATATCAAGGTAACCGTAGTCGAAGCGGTTAAGGATCACTTTCGCAGGGATTATCCCATTATCGATATTGACGGGGTAAGAATTCCCTTTGCAGATGGCTGGGGTCTCATTCGCTCCTCAAACACGCAACCCGTTTTGGTGCTCAGGTTCGAGGCCGCTTCCGACAAACGGCTGCGGGAAATACGTGCCCTAATCGAAGGCATGCTGACGGAAGTTTTGGAGAGATTTAAAACTGCCAAAAAGAAGTAAATTCAGCTCTATACGAGACGATATATCTGCCAATTCGTCATGCCGGACCCGGATCGAGTCCGGCATGACACTGAAAGTAATGAATCATATCGTTTGATTTATTGCGGGAATGAAAAATCTTTCATTCCAGAATGATTACCTGCCCTTCCTTAAGGGCAGGGTCCTTCCCCTTCATATCGTTCAATTCCCGCAGACGGGAAAGCCCTATCTCGTTACTTCTGGCAATACGAGAGAGACTATCCCCTTTCTTGACCACATAGGTCTTATCCTTCTTCACTTCCGAAGTTGTTTTTGTTGATTTTGTTCGCTTGGACTTCTTTTTTGAACCCTTCACGTCGCTTGCCGATGTTTCAGCGTTCGCATTACCTTCGCCGGTCCTGGCAATTTTGATGACTTCCCCTGTCTTGACGGTACTCTTTTTCATCCGGTTGGCTGCTTTTATTGCCGCTACCGTGGAGTTGCTCATTTTCGCAATGGACGCCAGGGTGTCGCCCCTCTTTACCTTATAGCTGATGAATTCTCCGCCACCGGCTTTTTTCTTCCCTTCCTCAGCCGCAGCATTAGCAGTACCCTTCTTTGTCACTTTGGAGCTGCGAATGGGAATAGAAAGGTACTGTCCCGCTTTGACGCTCCTTTTTGCCGACAGGTGATTAAGAGTTCTTATCGATTGCGATGAGGTGCGATATTTTTTCGCTATCGATCCGATAGATTCTCCTCGCTTAACGCGATGCCCGATAGCCACGGGACTGGACTTGGGCGCCGGCAACGGTTTTTCCCAATGGGGGATGGTATCGGCCACACTCGCATACTTCCCGGCCATATCCGTTGGAACCTTCAGGGCGTAATCATTCTCAGGGGTTATCTTGTAGCGCAGTTCCGGGTTGAGTTGACACAAGGTCTCCTCGGAAATGTTCATACCCTGGGCAATGTCCTGGAGCCGCATGGATTTATTCGTCTTGACGACTTCATAACCCGGGCCGGAACCTTGTTTTGTCATGGGACTTCCCAAATCCATACCATACTTCTTGGGATCCCGGACAATATGGAGCGTCGCCAGGAAACGGGGCACATACCGCGCCGTTTCATAGGGCAATTGATGGTAAAGATCCCAGAAACGGTCCAGATAGTTGATGTGCTGCCCTGAGATCACTCGGAGGACCCTGTTCTCGCCGCAGTTGTAGGCAGCCAGGACCGTCAGCCAATCTCCAAACATCCCGTGCAGATCCCTGAGGTAGGAGATGGCCGCCCGGGTCGATTTCTCGGGATCCATCCGCTCATCTATCCATTGATCCCTTTCGAGGCCGTATTTATAGCCCGTAGAAGGGATAAACTGCCACAACCCTAGGGCCCGGGCGCTCGACAGGGCACTGATCTTGAATCCGCTTTCCACTAGGGGCAACCATGACAACTCCTCCGGGAGTCCCAACCGCTTCAGTTCCTTGACCATGTCAGGACGGTAAAGACCGGAGCGCTGATAGGAAGAGATGAAAAAGCTGCGCTCTCCCGTCTGGAAGGATTTTATCTCTTTTTCCACATCGGCGTTGATGATAATCGGGATTTCACCCCTTTTCCCTTTCGCCGTCGTTTGCATCCCGCTATATATGGAAATGATCCGCTTGGAAATGAGGAGGCGCAGATCATCCTTCTGTCTTGCAATCGCGGGATCACCGTTCGTATCCAAGATCAGGGCGTATGCCTGATCGAGCATTTCCAGGGCGCTGTCACTATCTCCCTTGACCCAGTAATCATGAGATTCGGACAGGAGCCGGAGCGCCGCGTCCATCATTTCCTGCTCCTGCTGGACCTCTCCGCCTTTGGACTTGGACTTATCAGCCGGGGCGGATTCCTTTTTTACGGAACCTCCGCTACCGGCATCGGAAGAAGAACCTGCCTGTCTTTTATCGTCTTTCTGTCTCGTTTGAACTGTGCCCTCATGGGAATGGCCGCCCTCGTTGGTGTCCAACCCGTAAAGATGCGAACCACCGACCAATGAAAAAACCAGGACAAACAGCACGATCAGGAAATAGATGATTGTATGTTTTGCTCCCGTCATACTTCAGAACTCCTTTCGCATTTCTGCATTTTACCGCCTTTCCCGTACCACAAAGACATTTATCGGGAAACGAATTTTAATTTGTTCCATGGGGCCGTTAGCCGCCAACCTGTGAATTCGTCAACAGGTAGGCTTCAATGAAGTCATCAATGTCGCCGTCCAGGACCCGTGTGGCATTTCCCACTTCCAGATTTGTCCGATGGTCCTTGATCATCTTGTAAGGATGAAGGACGTAGGAACGGATTTGACTGCCCCAGGCGATATCTTTCTTCGTTTTGTTGACTTCATCTCTTTTTTCGTTCTGTTCCTGAAGCTTCATTTCATAAAGCCGGGATTTGAGATATTTCATGGCCATGGATTTGTTCTTATGCTGGGATCTCTCATTCTGGCACTGGACCACAATACCCGTCGGGAGATGAGTGATTCTGACCGCGGAGTCGGTTTTATTCACATGCTGACCGCCCGCTCCCGAGGACCGGTAAGTATCGATGCGCAAATCCTTCTCATCGATGTCAACCACAATGTCGTCATCCACCTCCGGATAGACATAGACGGAGGCAAAAGATGTATGCCTCCGGGCGCCGGCGTCAAAGGGTGAAATGCGGACCAGGCGGTGAATGCCCACCTCCGCCTTTGCATAACCGTATGCGTAGTCTCCCTCAATAGTCAGGGAAACGCTTTTAACGCCGGCCTCATCCCCGGGAAGATAATCAATGATCGTGGCCTTGAAACCTCTTCTTTCGACCCAGCGGAGATACATCCGCAGGAGGATCTCCGCCCAGTCCTGGGCTTCCGTTCCTCCCGCCCCGGCATGAATGGACATAATGGCGTGCAAATGGTCCTCCTGCGCTCCGAGCATCAGGCGCAACTCCTCTTTACGGATGACCTTTTCCAGTTTCAGGAGATCCCGCCCGACATCTTCCCTGGCCTCCTCATCGCCTTCCTCCACGGCCATTTCATATAACAGCTCCAGATCATCGTATTGCCGCATCTGGACTTGCCAATGCTCGACCGTATCTTTGAGTTTTGTCTGCTTTTTGAGAACTTCGGACGCCTTTGCCGGATCTGCCCAAAAGTCTTCACGGGAGGCCGCTATTTCCAGTTCTTTGATTGTTTCTTCTTTTGCGGCAATGTCAAAGACATTCTCCGAGATGGTTCAATCTTTTCCGTAAATCAGCTATGGTTTCATTGATTCCTTCAATCATGACTCTTCCTCCTGAGGGTTATTACCACTGACATTATCATCAATATCAGAGAACATATATAGATAAATACATCGCCTTGATTTGCATAAAAAGTGCGCTCCTTGTTTATGTGCACCTTGCCGTCCAGAAACGCCTTCTCAAATAAAGCCGAGGTGCTTGTCATCTTTCCCGTGGCGTCGATAAAGGCGCTGATTCCCGTATTGGCCGCCCGCACCACGTCGAGGCGGTTTTCCACGGCGCGGAAAGCCGTCATGGAAAGATGCTGATAGGGCGCCGAAGTCCGGCCGAACCAAGCGTCATTAGTCAGATTGACGAGAAAATCCGCACCTGATCGCTTATAGGTCCGCGCCGCCCCCGGAAAAATTCCCTCGTAGCAGATCAGCACCCCGACCCGGTAGGGTCCGAACGTCAGGGGCCGGTAACCCGGCCCGGTTCCAAAATCCCCGATCCCTTCCACCAGCTTGTTGATGTAAGGGAAAAATTGCCGGAGCGGAACATATTCCCCATAGGGGACCAGATGGACCTTGCTGTACCTCTCCATGCTCGTCCCTTCCGGGGAAAGGAGCAAGGCGCTGTTGAACAGGGTAATGTCCTTTTCCTGCCGGTCATAGGTCGGACTGCCGAAAAGGAGCCAGGACCGGGACTGGTTTACAAATCCGACCACGGTCCGGTGCAGATCGTTGACGTCCTGAAAAAAGGCGGGAAAGGCCGTTTCCGGCCATACGATCAGCTCCGGGTTTGATGATGGTTTTTCCGACATGGAAAGGGCGGTATGGATGTCTATGGTTTCCCGCTGATATTGGGGGTCCCACTTGACACTCTGGTCGATATTGCCCTGGACGATCCGGACGGCTACTGTCGTGGCCGTCGTCATCTGTCGGCCGATCTCCTGAATACGAAAGATCCCGTAGCAGTAAATCATTAAAAATATCCCGACCCCGATCAGGATCTTGGCAAGAATCATCTTTTTTGAACCGGCGACAAACAGGAGCTCATAGATCATGGCATTGCTGAGGACGATAAAAAACGTTACGCCATAGACGCCGGCAATGTCGGCAATCTGAATCAGAGGCAGATGGAGGTACTGGGAATAACCAAGATTTTCCCAAGGAAAACCGGTCAAAAGATGGGATTTCGCATACTCCAGACAGGTCCAGAGCAGGGGCGCCGCCATCCATAGGGGCATCCCTTGCTTGCGGAAATAGACAACGGCAGCGGAAAAAAGCCCCGTATAGAGACTCAGGTAGGCCGCTAACAGGAGCATGGCGGCAATTCCGACGGGATAGGGCAGATAGCCGTAATCGACGACGACATGGGTGATCCAGTACATGATCCCCACCTGCGCGGTCAAGCCGGTAATAAGACCGAGGAACAAACCTTGGCGGAATGTTTTCTCCCCCCTCAGGGCGTAAAAAAGAGGCGTCAGGCTCACCCAGGCAAGGAGGCCCGTCCCGAATTTCGGAAAGGACAGGATCAACAGCCATCCTGATCCGAAGGCCAGCATGACGTCATTTATGTCCAGCATCCTGAAACTAATCTTATTATTCCGGATCAAGGTTTTCCCCCTCGGACGCCTCCGGTTTTCTGCGCATCCTTACTTTTTTTATCGTCCGTTCGTCCGCCGCAGCAATGACCATTTCAAAATCATCCACGGTCACGGTTTCGCCCGTGGCGGTATCATCCTGATAGCATTGAGAATTAGTCCCCCCAGGGTCTCGTATTTCCCCTCCCCGAAGGTAACGCCGAAGTGCTCTTCAAGTTGTTCGATTTCCACCCTTCCGTCTACGAGGGTATAGCCGTCCGGTTGATCAACGATCCCCAATTCCTCGGTGTCATGCTCACCGTGGATCTCTCCGACAATCTCTTCGATCAGGTCCTCCAGGGTCACGAGGCCCGAGGTCCCTCCATATTCATCAATGACAATGGCCAGATGATATTTTTTCTGTTTGAACTCATGGAGAAGTTGACTGGTGTTTTTTGTTTCGGGAATGTAATAGGGCTTGCGCAATATTGATAAAAATTCTTTTTCCGTGACCGGTTTGGACCAGAAATTGAGGAGATCCTTTACATTGACCACGCCGATGACATGATCAATATTTTCCCGATAAACAGGCATGCGGGTATGGCCGTGCCGGCAAATAACCTCCATGATGTCCTCGATCTTTGCCCCGGCGCTGATCGCCACAATTTCCGTTCTGGGGATCATAACCTCACGGGCGATAGTATCCCTGAATTCAAGGATGCTCTGGATCATCTCCCCGGACTGGGGATCGATCAGGCCTTCTTCTTCACCGGCGTCGATGATGGCCTGAATTTCGTCCTCCAGGCGTGAGGCGTCACGTTCTTTAAAGACTTTTCTCAACAGGGTTAAGAGACTTTTCCCCATTCCCTCCGGCTCCTTAGGCACTTGCTACAAGCCCCGGGCATGCTCGGGCCTTAAAATATTCTGGTTGCCCGTGGCAATCACCTTTTGAATCAGGGCGACAGTTTTTTCTTGCTCTGCCGGCAATCTGGCGCGGATGGGCAGATAGTTCGAGGCGTGATTGGAAGTGAAAAAGCAATCCGTAAATCGGGACCGGGCGATCATAATCCCCATTTCGTTAAGAAAACCGAAAGTGTCGGGAAGGATGAACCGGCCCGCCGCATGATCTTCATAACGGGCTGTCCCGGGAACAAGCATCAATGTTAGGGCCCCGGCATAATCGGGATCGATATCCGTCAGGATCCGGGCCGTATCCGCGGCATGAACGCTGCTCCTCTCCATGCCTCCCAGGCCCAGGATAACCGTTGCGGACAACCCGATGCCTGCTTCCTTTACCCGGCGTCCCGCCTCAACGATCTGCTCATAAGTTACCCCTTTCCGGATGTCCCTGAGCACTTCGTCATTGCCGCTCTCCACGCCCAGATAGACGATACGGATTCCTAAATCTCTCAATTCCCTAAGTTCTTCAGGTGTTTTCCTGAGGATGCTCTTGGCGTTTCCGTATAATCCGATCCTCTTGACACCCCGGACATGCTTGCCGATAAGCCCGAGGATCTCCACCAGCCGTTTCTGGGGGATAATCAACGCATCGCCGTCGCAGAGAAATACCTTGTCCACCCGGCGATACCGGCCGGCTTCGAGAATATCTTCGGTTATTTCCTCGGTAGATTTGATCCGGAATCTTTTTTCTTTATAGGCCGGACAGAAAGTGCACCGATTATGCGAACATCCGACGGTGACCTGCAATAGCAGACTGTAGGCCTCGCTTGGAGGCCGGATAATGTTCCCTTCGTACTTCATAATCCTAAAAAAGCAATAAAAAAGGGGCTAACCTTAACGGCCAACCCCTGTAATATTTGACGGGGCCGAAGGGACTCGAACCCTCGCCCTCCGGCGTGACAGGCCGGCGTTATAACCAACTTAACTACGACCCCGTTTTTATTCTCAAAGTGACTCTCCACACCAATGGAAACCCGCTCTCCGCTGCCGAGCATGGCTTTTGCGGCCGCAGACGAAGGTTTCATCCGTTTTCTATATGGTAGGCGGAACAGGACTCGAACCTGTGACATCCACGGTGTAAGCGTGGCGCTCTCCCAGCTGAGCTACCCGCCCTTACTGTCACCATAAGTAATTTGCACAAGGTATCAGCAATGAGCTTGCTTGTCAAGCAAAAAAGAACTCCAGTTTAAGCATTCATGGGCACCCATTCTCGTCTTCCTGGACGAACGCGACTCGGAGCACCTCATCCATGTGTTCCACGGAAATGATCTTCAGGGCCTTCATGACATTCGCCGGTACCTCGGCAAGATCCTTTTCGTTGTCCTTGGGAATAATTACTGTTTTGATGTTTCCCCGGTGTGCGGCGAGGAGCTTTTCCTTCAAACCGCCAATCTGCAATATCCTTCCCCGGAGGGTTATTTCCCCGGTCATGGCCAG
>DYRD01000152.1 GCA_020718905.1 Syntrophus aciditrophicus
CAAAGCCCCTGCCGGGGTCAAGCCCCTTCTCTTGCGGCTGGTCAGTGAACGTACCGGCTACCCCCAAGAAATGCTGACCCTTGATCAGGATCTGGAAGCGGAATTGGGGATTGACTCCATCAAGCGGGTTGAGATCCTCGGAGCCGTGGTCAAGGAACTCAAGATTGAGGACGGCGCCCGTAGCGAACAGTTGAATCGCCTGCGAACCTTGGGCGAGATTATCGGTTTTCTGGAAAAACCGCTTCCGCCGGCGGCCGAACAGCACTTTTTTTTTGACCGGACTAACGCCAAAAACAAGGGGCAACAGCTCGAAATGAGTGCTGTTCTTGACCTTGACAAAGACATCTTTTTGCGAGATCATACCTTAGGCGGCGCAATTTCCCGAGACGACCGTCTTTTGCACGGTCTTGCCGTGATGCCGTTCGCCATGAGCCTTGCAATTTTGGCGGAGGCTGCCGCAGATCTCTTTCCCGGCAAGAAGGTGTCCGCATTTCGCGCCGTGAAATCACTGAACTGGATTATTTTTAAATCGCGGCAGGTGGCCATCACTGTCACCTGCAAAAAAACAGAGGAAGGGAATCAGGCCTTGGTGCGGCTCTTTACCGACTCCGGCCAGTCCAGCCAACCGGCCATGGAGGGGACACTGCTTTTTAACGAGGAGTTGCCTCAAGACCGGGTATCTCAAGGGGATCAGTCCTCCGGCCACTGGTCTTCAGCCGGCATACCCGACCGGTTTTATCCATTGTCCCTTTTTCATGGTCCCGCCTTCCGCAATGTCGACAAGATTCGGCGCTGGGGAAAGGAGGGGGCGGAAGCAGAACTTGCCGTTCAGCAGCATACTCCGCTGTTTCATAACAATAACAGTAACCTCCTGCCGGCTTCACCGCTGCACCTTGACGCAGCCGGTCAGGTGGTGGGATTATGGGCCGCCCATTTTATCCCGGAACAGTATGTCATCTTTCCGGTGGCGGTGGAGGAAATACGCTACTATGCCGCGGGTATGGCCTCATCAATGGATTGCCTGACGGCCAGCGCCACCGACAATGATGCCATTGTTTCCGATATTATCCTTGCGCACAAGGACGGAACAATCGGTTGCCGGATAAAAGGCTTGCGTCACAAACGGATCAACATGCCCGAATACGTCCATCATTTCCGGGGCAGCCGTGATGTCATGCTCAGCCGTGCGTGGCCTCTGCCTCCCGCCTTGTCAATCGACCCATCAGATGACAACGCTTGCCTCGCTTGCAGTCTGCTGCCGGCAGGACAGCTCGACTTTACCGGCGCCGATGGCGAGGTGCTGCGCGAGGTCATCGCCCATATCATCCTTGGCGGCGACGAACGCAAGACATGGTACGGGCTGAATTACCCCGAACCCCGCAAAACCGAATGGCTGCTGGCCCGGCTGGCCGGCAAAGAGGCGATCCGGCGCCTGCTCATCCGGCAAGGCTGTCCGGATGTCTGGCCGGCTGACATTATCATTTCCACCGACGAGCATGGCCAGCCGCACGCCACCGGCTCTTGGCTCGCAGGCCTGTCGTGGCAACCGCACTTATCCCTGTCCCATGCGCAAGGCCATGTCGCCGCCCTTGCCGCCCGGCTTCCGGGAACTGGAGGGATAGGGATCGATATCGAGACATCCCGGCAACTGGATGCAACCTTTGGCCGGACTGCGTTCACCCCGGCGGAGCTGTCTCTGTTGGCCGGATTGCCGGATGAGATATCTGCTGAATGGCAATTACGTATGTGGTGCGCCCGGGAGGCAGGAGTAAAGGCCCTGGGAGGATTGATCGGCCAGACATTGACCATCACGGAAATCAACCGTAAAAACTGGATGGTTCATGGCCAGATAACCAGTGCCGAAGGAAAACAAGGGCCAAGGCTTTCCATGGCAACTATTCAGCAGGATGGATTAATCGGCGCGATTTGCGTTTCTTCCGGTACTCCTCTGGCAAATATCACATAAAGCCGTTTTAGGGCCTATAGTGGATCTACCAATTGGCTTACCTGACTGAAATGAAATGACAGTTTTTTAGCTCACGCACTTTTATTATTGTTTCAAAATCCGGGAATGGTGGAGACCAAACCTCTCATGCAGTGAACAGTTATGTAGTCTTAGCTTCACTTGCCTAATAGTTATGATAGAGTATGATTAGTAAATGACCATTGGCAAAGCCGGTGGTGTACCTCTTTTTTTATTATATAACCGTCGAGTGGGATAGGAGCGTAAATGACGAACAAGGAGACGACAAAGTTAAATGAAAAACCATTTTTTTCAGAAGAGGTAATTTTAACCAACATAACAGAAATTCTTCAGGACATGACTGCTGACTGGGATACGGATTTCAGCGGCCCCATTGGGCCGGAAATCAGACTTGTTGGTGATTTGGGTTTTGAATCCATTGATATAGTCCAGTTTATCGTTGCCATAGAAGAGCGTTTCCAGCGGCGTGGCCTGCCATGGGAAGAAATTCTCATGGCGAATGGACGTTATGTTGATGAAATAAAGGTAGGTGACGCCACAGCACTTCTTTTCCCTTACTTAAACAAACAATAAGGATTCCTATGCATCCCACACTATTGCTGGGGCTCGATGGCGCGACCTTCACGATTCTCGATCCCCTTATGAAAAACGGCACCATGCCGTTTTTAAAAAGTTTGGTTGACCATGGTGTCCGTGCGCAACTCCTTTCAACTGCAAATCCCCTGACGCCACCTGCATGGATTTCCATGATCACCGGTCGAAATCCAGGCAATCACGGCGTTTTTGACTTCATCTGGGCCGATCAGCACAAAGCGGATCCGTATTTTACTTTGTATAATTTCCGGGATATCCGGTGTGAAACTATCTGGTCGATGGTCAGCCGCCAGAACGGCAGGGCTGGATCATTGAACTTCACCATGATGTCCCCACCGCCAGCAATTAATGGCTACATCATTCCCGGTCTTGTCTCCTGGAAACATATGCGGCGCAATGTCTTTCCCCGTGAACTCTATGAAGAACTGAAGGTGCAGCCATTTTTCAATGTCAAGGAGCTTGCCTGGGACTTTGAACTTGAAAAAAAGGCTGAACAGGGAATCCACAAGGATGAGTACCAAAACTGGGTACGTTTCCATATCAGACGAGAAAGGCAATGGTTTGACGTAATGACCTTTCTCATGAAAAATCATCCCTGTGACCTCACAGCCATTCTGTTTGACGGCTCCGATAAGATTTTCCATATGGGCTGGCGATTTCTCGATCCTGCCAGCCCGGTAAACGAGTTTGATGCGTGGGAGCTGGAGATCCGTGAGCTTTGTCTTGACTTTTTTAGAGCACTTGATGACTTTTTGCGAGGGATAGTTGAATTAGCAGATCTCAAAGCCCGTATTTTTCTGGCATCTGATCATGGTTTCGGTCCTTCATGGTTTGCTTTCCGGGTCAATGCCTGGTTGTGTGAGCAAGGCTATCTCTCCTGGAAAAATCTGGAAAATCTAACTGGAAATGAACAGGAGAAGGCGAAGAAGGTAGTGGACAAGCATTTCGTTCTTCTAGATTGGGAGAAAACTACAGCCTATGCCAGATCCGTTACCTCAAACGGAATATACATCCGTAAGGCAGGAAGACCAGGGGAAAACAGTGTCCCCGCTGAAGAGTATGACGCATTCCGCCGTAAACTCTCAGAAAAACTGCTGGCTATTCGCGAACCGTTATCCGATAAGCCGATCATTAAGAAAATTATGACCAGGGAGGAAGCCTATCCAGGCACCCATAATGATCAGGCTCCCGACCTGACCTTGGTTATGGAGGATTATGGTTTTATTTCAATTCTCAACAAATTCCCAATCATTGCCCGGCGCCCGGAAATCGCCGGGACCCATTATCCTGAGGGTATCTTTCTGGCCCATGGACCCGGCATTAGGCAAAATGAATGCCTGAAAGACCTGTCCATTATGGATGTTACACCTATTCTACTCTACAGTCTTGGGCTTGACATTCCATCTAATCTTGAAGGACGTCTGCCAACGGAAATTTTTACAAAAGACTTTGTTGCCGATCATCCACCAAGGATCGGTGAGCCTACTCTTGTGCCGGATACCTTCCTACCGGAAGAGAAACAACAACAAACAACAGAGGGTGACGACGAACAGTTGATATTTGAACAGATGAGAGCTCTTGGTTACATCGAATAAATAGGATGCAATATGGGCAAAGTATCC
>DYRD01000049.1 GCA_020718905.1 Syntrophus aciditrophicus
ATGTACCTGAAAAATACCCCTCACGAGATGCAGATGGCGGAAAACGGCCAGCTTGCCCTGGACAGGTTCATCAACAACGGCCCCTTTGACCTCGTCTTCATGGATGTCCAGATGCCCGTCATGGACGGCTATACGGCGACCCGGGCCATCCGCGTCTGGGAAGAAGAACAGGGGTGGGACCGGACGCCTATCGTGGCCCTTACCGCTTACGCCCTCAAGGAGGACATCCAGAAGAGCCTGGATGCCGGCTGCGATGGACATGTTACCAAACCCTTGAAAAAGGCAACTTTTTTAAATGCCATCGCCCAATACACCGCGGGGAAAGGAGTGGCGCATGAGAGATGAAAAAGAAAAATCCCCTATTAAAATCCTCATCCTGGTCTTCGCGGTTCTGGCAGCGGGGATCATAGCTGCGGGCTACTTCTCCTACCGGGATTATGAACGGCATTACCGCTCCGTGGTGGAGCGACAGCTATCGGCCATCGCGGTCTTGAAGGTGGAAGAACTGGTCTCATGGCGCCGGGAGCGGCTGGCGGACGCCGCCGTCTTTCATGGAAACATCAATTTTTCCAGGCTTGTACATCAGCATTTGACAGCGCCCCGGGATGTGAAGGCTCAAAACCGGCTCCGGGAGTGGCTCAAACATATTCAAACGGCATATCGCTATGATATGGTCATGCTGCTGGACGCCGACTATCATAAGAAGCTGATCTTCCCCGCAACCCCCGAACGGAGCAGGTCCTACATCTCTCCGTTCGCCTCCGAAATCCTGAAATTGGGAAAGGTCACCTTCGAGGATTTCTACTGGAATGAGGTGAACAAAAAGATCTACCTGAAGATCCTGACCCCCATCTACGCGAAAAAAAAGGGCGGGCGACTGCTGGGCGTCCTGGTCATGCGTATCGATCCGGATAAGTATCTCTACCCCTTGATCAGCCGCTGGCCCACGCCCAGCCGGACGACGGAGACCCTCCTTGTCCGCCGGGAAGGAAATGAGGCGGTTTTTCTCAACGAACTCCGGTTTCAGAAGGATACGGCCCTCAAGCTCCGGGTCTCCCTGGATAAGACAGACATGCCGTCCGTGCAGGCGGCCCTGGGTCATACGGGGATCGTGGAAGGTCGCGACTATCGGGAAGGACCGGTACTGGCGGCGGTAGAACCAATCCCCGATTCTCCCTGGTTTCTTGTCGCCCGCATGGACCTGGCGGAGGTTTACGCACCCCTTAAGGAACGGCTCTATCTGACGATCCTTATCGTCGCCATCCTCATTGCCGGGGCCGGCCTGGGCGTCGTCCTGATCTGGCGGCGACAGCGCACCCGTTTCTACCGGGAGAGATATGAGGCGGCAGTGGCCCTAGGGGAGAATGAAATCAAGCTAAAGGCCATTTTTAATACCGTAGGAACAGGGATTCTGATCATTGACAGGGAAACTCAGATCATCATCGAAGCCAATCAGACGGCCCTGGCGATGATTGGGCTGCCCGACAAGATGGTTATCGGGCGCACCTGCACCTCCCTGGTTTGTCCGGCCCAGGCGGGCAAATGTCCGGTCAAGGATCTTGGCCAAAGCATCGATCACTCCGAACGCAAGCTCATCCATGCGGACGGACATTTAATAGACATCCTGAAAACCGTTCATACTATTACCATCAAGGGAAGAGCTTGCTATCTTGAAAGTTTTATCGACATCTCTGAACGCAAGCGGGCGGAGGAGGATCTTCGCCAGGCCAAGGAGGAGGCCGAGAAGGCCGACATGGCCAAAAGAGAATTCCTGGCCAACATGAGCCATGAAATCCGGACGCCCATGAACGCCATCCTCGGCATGGGGGAACTCCTGGCGGAAACGCCCCTGAACAGAGACCAGGAAAAGTACGTCCAGATCTTTCATGACGCCGGAGAAAATCTCCTTACCCTGATCAACGACATTCTCGATCTTTCCAAGGTGGAAGCGGGGCAGATACGATTGGAAGCTTTTCCCTTTCATCTTGGCGAACTTATCGAAAAAACGGGAGAAATTCTTGGTATGCGGGCCGGCGACAAAGGGCTTGATCTGATCTGCCATCTTCAGCCCGGCCTCCCCCTGGAGGTCATCGGCGACCCCCTTCGCCTGCGTCAGTGCCTCACCAACCTCATCGGCAACGCCATCAAGTTTACGGAGAAGGGAGAGATTGTCCTGGCCGTTAAGGCAGGCGGCCCCATCGCTCCGACGGCCAAAGAGACCTCCTTTGTATTCTCCGTCACCGATACGGGAATTGGCATTGCGCCGAAGCAACGGGCGCATATTTTCGATAAGTTCACTCAGGCCGACACCTCGACGTCACGAAAATACGGCGGCACGGGGCTGGGACTTGCCATAACCAAATATTTTGTGGAACTCATGAGGGGAACCATGGCGGTTCAGAGCGAGCCAGGCCGGGGAAGCGTTTTTTCCTTTACCGTCACTCTCGCCTTACAGGATGAGGGCGGGCTTCAGGAAGAAACGGCCACCCCTCCCGATCTGCATCATGCCCGCATCCTCATCGTGGACGACAACGCCACCAACCGGATGATCGTAAGAGAGACCCTCGCCTCCTGGGGGGCAAAGACGGCTGAGGCAACGGGGGGAGAGGAGGGATTGGCCATGCTCCACCGGGCCTGCGAGGCGGGCAAGCCTTTCCGCCTGGTCATTCTCGACTATCAGATGCCGGACCTGGACGGCTTCGAAACGGCCCGCCTCATAAGAGTGCAACCTGAACTGCGGAAAACGCTCATGATCCTCCTGAGCTCACTCCCGGGTAAGGATGATATTGAAAAAACGCGAAATATCGGTTTTGCCCACATCCTCTACAAACCGGTGAAAAGGGCGGAGCTCAGAGAGGCCGTAACGAGAGCGCTGGGCGAGTCGGAACCAGGAGGAGAGGACAAACAACCCTCCCCCATGATCGCGGCGCCCATCGCTCCCCCGCAGCGGGCGCTGCGCATCCTTCTCGCCGAAGACAACGAGGACAACCGGACCCTGGTCTGGATGTACCTGAAAAACACCCCCCATGATATGGAGATGGCGGAAAACGGCCGGCTTGCCGTAGATATGTTCATCAACGGCGGGTCTTTCGATATCGTCTTCATGGACATCCATATGCCGATCATGGACGGCTATGAGGCAACGCGGACCATCCGGTCCTGGGAGGGGGCGCAGGGTCGGAAAAGGACACCTATTATCGCCCTGACCGCCCATGCCCTCAAAGAAGATCTCCGGAAAAGCCTCGACGCCGGCTGTGACGCCCACCTGACCAAGCCATTGAAAAAAACAATATTCTTGGAGGCCCTCGACCGGTACGCCGCAGAAAAAGGGGAGACCGGATGACAAAGATCACCCTCCCCGCCACCCTAACCCCTGAGAGAAAGGTAACTTATCACCCCTTGGATAACCGGTGAATATCTTATTAGGTCCTTTATGATAGAAGAGAATGAGATTTATAAGGTATGACCGATGAAAAGACCGACTGGCGTGAAAAGGCCTTGAAAGAGGAGGGATGCAAGGGGATGAAGCTCAGCGGCAAAGACTTCGACAGGGCGGTGAAACGGGCCATCGACCGCATTCCGAAGGAAATTCGCACCCGTCTGGATAATATCGTGATTTCCGTACGGCCACGACCATCCCCTGACATGATCAGAGAACTCACCCTATCACCCGACGACCCGCCCTTCGGCGTCTATTGGGGTGTTTCCCTGCCGGAACGGTCGGAAACCAATCCGCCCCTTTTCCCGGACACTATTTTCATCTTTCAGGAACCCCTGGAAGCTGCCTGCCGAAACCTGGCGGAATTGGAGGAAGAGATCGAAATTACCGTCGTCCATGAAATCGCCCATTTCCTCGGCATGACGGAAGAACAGCTTACCGCCCTGGGATATGGATAAAAAATAAGGCGGGGCAAATGATGCGTTTGCCCCGCCTCTTATCTGGCGGAGAGAGGGGGATTCGAACCCCCGGTGCACTTTTGGGCGCACACACGATTTCCAGTCGTGCCCTTTCGGCCTCTCAGGCATCTCTCCGGATCTTCTATGACAAGCGAGCCGTAACTATTATTTAATTTTTAATGGCGGAGAGAGGGGGATTCGAACCCCCGTGAGAGCTTTTGGCCCCCAAATCGATTTCGAGTCGATCCCGTTACGACCACTTCGGTACCTCTCCGCGTGGAGCTCTCTAAATCAGAGTGGTGCTGATTATAACCTCTTTTTTCGAAAAAAGCTACTCAAAATTTCAGCGCACGGCCCTTCCATGACACCCCCGGCAAATTCCACGCAATGATTAAGGCGCGTATCCGCAAAGACGCGACCGCCGGAGACAACGGCCCCCCCCTTGGGATCTCTAGCTCCGAAGACGACCCTGCCGATGCGGGCGTGAATGACGGCGCCGGCGCACATGAAGCATGGTTCCAGGGTCACATACAATGTCGTCCCCGTCAGTCGGTAATTCCCTGCACACCGGGCCGCCGCGCGCATGGCAAGGATCTCCGCATGGGCCGTCGGATCGTTCAATGCGATGGGGCGGTTATGATCCCGGGAAACAACCCGGCCGCCGCGGACAATGAGTGCCCCGACCGGGACCTCCCCTTCCGCAGCGGCGGCAGCCGCCTCTTCCAGGGCCAGGGCCATATAGTGCATGTCCGCCTCTCCTGGGGGCGTCATCGTCATTTCATCGTCCATGCAATTATCTTAATTTCCCTTCATTGGCAGACCAAGGCTGCTTTCCTCATTTTTATTGATTTATTCCGCTGTGTTGATTTATGATTATCCCATGAAGGCTTTGTGGAAATCAGGTCGGTTGCTGCTGTCAAAGGCCTTTATCACGGCCATTCTGATTTCCCTTGCCTCGCACGTCTTGGTCCTTTCCATGCCCATCATCGGAGAGAAACTGTCTCCCCCGCCGCGGGAAGGCGGGCTGCTGACCGTCGTACACCTGACCGAATCCATTCCCGCCCCTCGGGAAAAGGATGCCAGGCAGGACCCGGTTGCCGTGAGGGAACAACCGGCGCCGACACCGGAAGCAACGACCGAGACGATGGGCAGAGAAGACACCGTTAATCTGCGTAGCCAGGACGGCCGTTACCGCGCCTATCTGCTCAAGATCCGGAAACGGATTGAACGCAGCTGGCAATACCCCCCGGACGCCCTCCAGAAAAAGGAAAAAGGAACGACGATGGCCAAATTTTCCATCAATAAAAATGGGTTATTATCATCTCAAGGCGTCGTTTCTACATCCGGTTCGCAAATTCTTGACGAATACACCCTGGCGGTCATCCGCGCCGCCGCGCCCTATGATCGCCTGCCCGTTGATCTGGGTCTCTCGAAACTCCACATCGTAGCCGTATTCCATTACCGGCTGGCGGAATAATGATCAAAGATCGGAAATCAAAGCCGTCAGTCGCCGGTTCAATTCGAGCAGCTATTCCCTGAACTCCGCCTGTTCCGCCCATCCTTTCGCCTCGATCCGGGCCTGCCGTTCCCGGAGCTGCTGCTGGCGCTTTTCCATATCCAGAAGAATAAAATTCCAGTCGATCCGGTGTACAGCCTGTTCCGGAGCGCCCACGCGTTCGATCATCACTCCCGGCTTCAAGGTTACCTCCTCAAGATAGTCGGGAATGGTTACGGGAAAACCATAACGTTCGTGAATCAGGTCGGCAAGGGCCTGCTGGGCCGAGTATTCTCCGTGAATGAGAAAAACCTGCAAGGCCGGGGACCGAAAATGCCCCACCCACTCCAGCAGCTGACTCTGCCCGGCGTGGGCGGAAAAGCCGTTAATGGTAAAAATACGCGCCTTGACCGCTACGTCCTCATTGAAGATTCTGATCATTTTGGCTCCATCAACGATTCGCCGTCCCGTGGTTCCTTGGGCCTGAAAACCCACAAAGACAACGGCTGCCCCTTCCCGCCAGAGATTATGGCGGAGGTGATGCCGAATCCGGCCCGCATTAGCCATGCCGCTTGCCGAAATAACCACGGCCGGTCCTGCCAAAATGTTTATTTTCATGGATTCCTCGGTGCTGCGGGTGAAATGGAGTTGAGGAAAGGTCAGGGGATCCTCTCCCTTCCGGAGCAGGCCCCCGGCCTCTTCATCAAAGTAATTGGCATATTTACGAAAAATCTCCGTATCCTGGGTGGCCAGCGGGCTGTCCACGTAAACGGGCATATCCCTGGGCAAGCGGCCATCCCTGTCCAGCAGATGGAGGCAGTAAAGCAATTCCTGGGTCCTTTCCACGGCGAAGGACGGGATGATCACCTTTTCCCCGTGGCTATAACTATAAGCAATGGCTTCCGCCAGTTCGTTCAAGCTTTCCATCTCGTTCTTGTGATTCCGGTTGCCGTAGGTTGACTCCATAAAAAGATAGTCTGCCGTCTCGATCACCGTGGGGTCCTTCATGATAAGCTGAGCGGGTCTACCTACATCCCCGGAAAAGACGAGCTTCGCCGTCTTCCCCCTTTCCGCTACTTCCAATTCAAGGATGGAAGCCCCGAGAATATGGCCGGCATCGCGGAAAATGGCCCTGACGCCGGCAATGGTGGTTAGGGGCTGATCATATTCAACCGCCTTGAAATACTTGGTAACCTCTTCGGCATCCTCACGGGTGTAGAGGGGTTCCACATCTTTATCGCCATTGCCATGGCGGAGATGCTTGCGGGTTTTCCATTGGGCTTCCATTTCCTGAATATGGGCACTGTCCAGATGCAGTATTTTCAGAAGGTCCAGGGTGGGGGGCGTTGCATAGATCGCTCCGTGGAATCCTTCCTTGACGATCCGGGGTAACAGACCGGCGTGATCGATATGGGCGTGGGTCACGAAAAGGCATTCGATTTTTGCGGCATCATAGATCTTCGTCTCCCAATTGCGCTTCTCGATCTCCCCATTGCCTTGATGCATCCCGCAATCGACGGCGAAGCGGCGTCCCTCCTCCGTCCCCAGAATGAAACAGGATCCCGTCACCGTCCTTGCCGCCCCCATAAACTTCACTTTCATACCCTTAGTTCTCCTCTCGTCTTCTTGCAGCGCTTGTCCATATGTCATTCCCTGTGTAATTGCAATGAGATTCACATCTGCTGTTCTTGAACGATTTGCGGATTTTTACGGAAAAATGTGCTAAGGGTGCGGTTATGTGGGAACCGATCGTTGAAGCCCTTCAGATCAGCAAGACTTATGGTGAGCTTGTCGCCGTCGCTGAGGTCTCCTTCGCCATCGCCAGGGGGGAATGCTTCGGCAGCCTCGGACCAAACGGCGCCGGCAAGACAACCACCATCCGGATGATCTATGGGTTTTCCCCATTGACAGCAGGTGTTCTCAAGGTTTTTGGGCTGGATGTATCCCGTCATGCCCGGGCGATCAAAGCCCGCATCGGCGTCTGCCAGCAGGACAACACCATCGATCCCGACTTGACCATTATCCAGAATCTGACCGTCTTTGCCCGCTATTTCAATATTCCGAGGCCCCTGGCAGTCCGGAAGGCCGATGAGTTGCTTCGTTTCATGTCCCTTGATCATCGCAGTCATTCCCGGGCGCTGGAGCTTTCGGGGGGCATGGTCCGGCGCATCGTCCTGGCCCGGGCCCTCATCAACCAGCCGGAGTTGCTGATCCTCGATGAACCCACCACGGGTCTGGGCCCCCAGTCACGCCATCAGGTATGGGAACGTCTCGATAGCCTGCGCCGTCAGGGCCTGTCGATCCTGCTGACCACCCATTATATGGACGAGGCGTCCCGCTTGTGCGACCGCATTATCATTATGGACCAGGGCCGCATCTTAGTTCAGGGCAAACCCTCCGAGCTGATCAGGGAACATATCGGCAAGGACGTCCTGGAAATATCTTCGCCCGCGACTGACCTCAGAGCCTACATCCACCTTCAAAAGATGGCCTTTGAGGACCTGGGAGATCGCCTCCTCGTTTACGGCGATCACGACGACCATCTTTACCGGTATATAAGTAACCGTTTCTGTCCCGAGGGCTGCGTAATGCGGACGGCAACCCTCGAAGACGTATTTCTGAAGCTGACCGGCAGGGGGCTCAGGGAATGAGCATGGGTATTTTACGGGTCTGGCAGCGCAACCTCGACGTCTACCGGCAGAACTGGAAGATCAGCTTCATGCCGCCCCTCCTCGAACCCCTCCTTTATCTGGCGGCCTTCGGTGTCGGCCTGAGCGGCCTTATCGGCGAAGTGCCTTACGGCGCCGGGAAGATCTCCTATCTCACCTTTATCGCTCCGGCCCTGCTGGCTATTAACATCATGAATAACGCCTTCTTCGAGAATACCTACGCTTCCTTCGTCCGCATGTACTACCAGAAAACCTTCGCCGCCATGATGGCAACACCCCTATCTGTCGAAGAGATCATCACCGGAGAAATCGTCTGGGGAGCCACGAAATCCGTCATCGCCACGGCGATCATGATGGTAATCCTCACCATTTTTAATCTCATCCATTACCCCACGGGCCTGCTCCTTATTCCCCTTGCCTTCTGCGGCGGCTTCGCCTTCGGGTCCATGGGCATGTACTTCACCGGTATCGTTTTCCATATCGAACTCTTCAACCTGCCCTTCTTTCTCTTCATCACCCCGATGTTTCTCTTCAGCGGCACCTTTTTCCCATTGGAAGGCATGCCCCCGTGGCCTCAGATGCTGGCTACGGCCCTGCCCCTGACCCATCTCGTCGATCTCACCCGAGGATTATGTTATGGCAGCTTCGCAAAATCCGTTCCCTTGGCGCTCGGTTACGTGCTGCTGTTCTCCCTGATCTTCTACCCCCTGGCCCTGATCAAGATGCGCCGCCGCCTCATCAAATAGCGGCTGTGCCAAATGCGCCATATGCTTGGTTGCACTTTATCCTTCGTCGCGCGACGTACGCAAAAGTACGCCTCGTTCCTCAGGTTCCGGGAGTGCAACCCGGAGACCTGCCCAAGCAGGACGACGGAGCACTTTACAGCAGATAATGAATCCGTGACAGTGCGCGCCGCGCCTCTGGCGCATTTTGCCAAGCCGGTAATCTTACCAAAGAAAAAGGGAGACCCAAGGGCCTCCCTTTTTCAGCATGTATTTTTTCAGTTAAGGATCAGCGGGACGACTCGATATATTCTTCCACCTTTTCCGCGATGGTCTTCACGATCGCCTCAAATTTGCCCTCATCCTTTTCGAGGAGGGTCATCCGGAAACCCTGTAAGGAGGTAAAGAACGAGGTCAGGGGTACCACGCATATCCCCGTCGCCCCGAGAAGATAATAGACAAAGCGCTTATCGAGTTCGACATTTTCTCCCACCAGACTCTCCACGAAGGTCCTGATCTCCGGGTGGGGAATCGGCAGGGTCTGGCGGCTGTTCAGAAACGCCTCGTTAAAAACCGCCGTCATGTAGAAGGCCCCGTTGGTGCGATTAACCATCAGGCAGGGAACGTCCTTGAGGATCTTGTAGGCGATGTTGGAGAGCCGCTCATAATGCCTGATCCGCTCGTCGAGATATTGCTGGTACTTCGGGTGCGTCATTATCTTCGGGATGGAAATCTGGGGCAGGGTCGTCGAACAGACCTCGGACATCTTCTGGGTCAGAATCGAATTTACATATCTCGCGAAGGTCTCGTCCTTGTCGGCGTTATAAACCTCGATCCAGCCGCAGCGCGACCCCGGCCAGGGAAATTCCTTGGATATTCCCTTCATGCTGATGCCGGGCACGTCTCCGATGACGTCCGACAGGAACAGGGTTTTTTTGTTGTTGTAAACGATGTTGATATAAGTCTCGTCAAAGAGGAGAAAGAGATCGTGCTCCTTGGCGATCTTTACAACCTGCCGCAGGGTCTCCGCGGGATAGACGAATCCCGTGGGATTGTCCGGATTAATCACGAGGATCCCGACAATGGAGCTGTGGCTCTTCACCTTCTGCTCCAATTCCCGGATATCGGGATACCAGCTGCTGTACGGGTTCATCCGGTAGGTGTTCGGAGGGAAAGAGGCATGCAGGACCTCCGCCAGGAAATGGGTCGAATAGGTCGGCTCGGGGACGATAACCCGGGCATCTACCCGGATAGAACTATAGCATCTGGCGATGGCGTCTCCCAGCCCGTTGAAGAAGATGATGTCCTCCCGGGTAATCTGCGTCTTTCCTCTTCTGTTGACGAGATCAACAAGAAAGTCCCGCGTTTCGTCCACCCCTTTTGTCGGGGAATAGGCAAAGGATTTATCGTCCTTGATAATGTCGACGAGGATCTCCTTCATCCATTCGGGAATGTGTTCTCCTTTTTGCACGGGATCGCCGATATTCTCCCAGTGAACCTCTATGCCGTATTCCTTGAGTTTATTGGCAACAATGATAATATTTCTGATTTCATAGGTCAGGCCGTTGCCCGCCCTCGCAATATCAAATCTCATAACCCCTTTTCCACCCCTCTTCCTTGCGTCATTATAAGGTCCAGTTCCTAATACAAGTCAGGAAAAATATCCACAAATATTTTCACCGCTTTTGCTCCGGTATTCGTGGCTTTTACAAAAAATTTCCTTTCCTACCCTTGACTGTTTATCCATTGTTCTCTATGATCAGATCATTGGTTCATTAGGAGAAGGAAACATGAAAATCAAATGGAGCTGGGTCGATTCCACCGCCAAGTGCGACAAAGCAGCTCGAGACATTCTTAAGGCGCCCGTGATCGGTGTGGATACGGAGTACGATTCCTTCCGGTATTTCCGCGAGAAACTCTGTCTCCTGCAGATTAATTCCGGACCATGCAGCTATATCTTCGATCCTCTTGCCAGTCTGGACATATCCTTTCTTGGCGAGGTCTTTGCCTGCGGCAAGACGGTTAAGGTTATCCATGCCGGGGATAATGACATCCGGATTCTTAAACGTGACTATGATTTCTCCTTCAGCAATATCTTTGATACCCATCGTGCCGCCTCTCTCCTTGGCTGCCGTCAGTTGTCCCTGTCCGCCCTGATTCGGCATTTCCTCGCCGTCGACTTCGAAAAACAAAAAAAGCTGCAACGATCCCGCTGGGAAAACAGACCCCTGACGGAAGAGCCGCTTCATTATGCAGCCCAAGACACGGTTTTTCTCATTGATCTATACAGGATATTACATGCCGAACTCGCTCAAGCCGGTCTTTTGGAAGCAGCAGCCGCGGGTTTTGAGGACATAGCCTCCGTGTCCTGGCATGAAAAAATAATGAACCACCAAGGATACCGCCATATTCAGGGCTTTGGCAGCCTGACAATGGAAGCGAGGGAGCGGTTGAAGCGCCTTTACCTGTGGCGCTTTAACAAGGGGAAAAATATCAATCGGGCTCTTTTTATGATTATTTCCGACCAGGAACTCCTCCAGATCTCCCGAACCGGCGAGCCGACCCTGGTTTCATTGATTACCAGCGCCGTCCTTTCTCAAGACAAGGTGCATCGTTACGGGAACGAACTGCTGGACATTCTCAAGGAGTGACCTTTAGCCTGATGGTCCGGCTGCTCACCGGGGGCACCCCCCTCTCCCAGGGCCGTAGGTAACCCAGGACAAGCTCGGTTTCTCCAGGGCCCGCGGTGCGGAAAGTCAAGATCTCCTGCCCTCCCGCCCCGACCAATCCTGTCCGTGAGGGCTGATAAGTGCGCCTGGCAAGTCCCACAATGCCCTCAGCAAGAGGTTGCATCAATTCCCAGCGATAGCCCGTCGTCGGATTCGACGGCAGGGTTGCCACCACTACATAATCCACCTTCGTATTTACCTCACTCATCCCGTCGGTGAAACTTATGACCGTGCCGGCGCCCCCTCCGGAACCCTTGACTTCCATGAAACCATCTTCACCGGCAATGACAGGATTACACAAAATCAGGCAACAGACGACAACGATCCAGGCTGCATTGCTCATGACTCGCGCCTCCCTTTCTTTGCAATCAGGATTGAAGGTAACTGTGGAGCCCCGGGAGATAATTCACCCCCAAGACGGCCATGCGGTCGCCCTTCCATCCCCGAACGTAACGCGCATGGAGCATGACCGCATAGATAAGCCAGGTGATGAGGGACCACGTCTCTTTCGGGTCCCAGCTCCAGTAAGACCCCCAGGCGTAATGGGCCCATACCGAACCGGTCATGATCCCGAGGGTGAGAAAGACGAACCCCAGCACCGCATGCTGGTACAGGAGTTCATTCAGGGTTTCCCCTTCGGGAATGAATCCAAAGAGTGGAATATTCCTCAGAAAGTACATGATACCGATGGCAAAGGCAACCGTAAAGGCCGCGTAACCCAGAAAGCATGCCACGACATGGCTGGTAAGCCAGTTGCTCTGCAGGGCGGGAACCAGGGCCTGGATGCGGTTACTGATACTCGGGGTCAGAGAGGCAAACGCCAGAAGCAGGAATGCCGCCGGGAGCACGAAGACACCGAGGCTGCGGTCCTTGATCCGCCACTCCACAATGACATAGAGTAAAATGAGAGCCCAGGCGAAGAAGATGAGGGATTCGTAGAAATTGGACAGGGGTGCGTGGCCGAATCCGAGGGCATAAGACTCCTTCCACCGGAGCAGCATGCTCAGGGTATGGGCGCCAAGACCGCCAATAACCGTATAGAAAGCCCCTTGGCCCCAGAACTCCTTGCGGAATACGAGACGAAAAAGATAAAAGACAAAGGCCCCGAAATAAAGAAAGGTGGCCCAACTCAGTAGCATGGTGTTCGTCATGTCGATCCCGCCTCCAAGCTGATTTTAATCCGTTCGGTCAACTGCCGCACCTCACGATCCAGAACTACACGGTGCTTATTGGTTCTCGCGGCGACGCTGATCTTTGTCTTTTCTCCGGCCCGTTCAATCTTGATCCAGATGCGGCGGTGGGACGCAAAAAACGTCCCCATCAATCCCATCATCATGAACACGGCTGCGGCCGCCACCAGCGGTGCTCCCGGGTCACTACTTATCTGGAGGCCCGTATAATGGCGTTCCTCGATGCCTTTCAAAACAAAGATGTAGGGCTTGAACAGGGCAGGGTTGAACATCGGGATCTGCTCCGTTACGCCGGGACTCATTTCCCGTATTTTGTCGATATGCTGAAAGACCCAGCAGGAGACATCTCCCTCTCCGGAATGGACGATGATCTTCACCGCCGGACCCATCTTCATCAGGTCTTCCTCTATCCTCGCTATCTGGACGGTTCCATTCTTTTCCGGCAGGGCAAAGCTTTCCCCGGGGCCAACCTTTATTATCTTTTCCTCCCCGCCGCCACGGCTAAAAGCAAGGGAGGCCCGGCCATCGGGAGAGCTTCCGTAGCTGGCCTGGTAAACCCGCACCCCTTCCAGGGAGATCGTATGATTCATCAGGAGGGGACCCTGGAAGAGTGTTTTGCCGTCTTGCAAAAAGGTCAAATCCGAACGAAAAGTCTTCGGAGCGCCATTCTCGTGGAAGGCAACGAGAAACTTGTCACAGCGAATGGTAAAGGGGAGCTTCTTGGTCCCTTCCGCCCCTTTGAGATCGATGGCGTCCGCCGTCTCTCCTTCCCCGATATTGACATAGCCTTCCCATCCCCAGAACGCCCCGGTAAAGGCTCCCATGATAAGTAACAGCAAGGACACATGGACGGCATAGACAGCAAAACGGGAATACCGGCCTCTTTCCCCGCAGATAATTATGGCATCTTCTTTTTCACAATTTACGATTATTTTTCGATACTTCCGGCTTAACAGGACCTCCATCCGTCCCGTCATGGTCTCGACATCTTCGTCGCACATGAAGATACGTTCGGGAGTCAGCCCCCGAAACAATCCTTTCTCCTCCGCCAAGGGCGCCCCCCGGAACTGTTTCCATGTCAGGGGCCAGCGGTTCAGAGAACAGACGATCAGGTTCAGGCAAAGGAGGAGCATGAGAAGAAAGAACCAGACCGAATGAAACACATCGAAGGCCTGCATGGTCTGCAGAAAAGATGCCAGCCCCGGCGAAATTCCCTGGATAAACCCCCTTGCCGCATCCTGCTGGGGAATCAAGGTGCCGACAATCGATAGGATCACCATGAGGGCAAGGAGAGTAATGGTCAGATAAACGGAAGTAAAGAACGACCAGCACGGATTTTTTTGTTTTGTCAAAAAGTTACCTCGCCTGATGAATAGTGATAGATGATCAGTTAACGGGCAGTATACGGGCTTTTTGTGCCTCCGTCAATAGAATATGGCCGCCAAAAAAATAAGAACCGTCAGGAACAACCCCAACAGCAGGCTGGCCAGACCGAAGGCGGAGGCAAACAACTGGGGCCAGAAACCGGGGCCTTCCCGCTTCATGGCGTCGAGACGCCCTTCCGCCATTAACCGTTCATATTCGAGGGGCCGTTCACGACGCATAGCCTCAAGAGGATAGCGACCGGTAAAGATATTGGGTTCCAGAGGAAACTTGCTGGGTACGAGATGGTTATTGAAAAAATGGACCGCAAAGATGAATATGGCGGCAAGGAATGCCTGCTCGGAATGGATCACCGCGGCCACATTGATCATCCCACCGGGAAAGAGATATGAAAATTTCTCAGGAAACCAGAGCATGAACCCGGAACCGCCAATGGCCGCCATCCCCCAGAAGACAGCGAGGAAATCAAACTTCTCCCAGTAGGTCCAACGGTCAAACTTCGGCATCTCCCCCCTTCCGAAGAACCACTTGAACATGCCGATCATATCCCTAAGATCCTTAAAGTTCGTGAACAGGGAGTCGGGACCGAAGAGACGCCGCAGCCCCCCGGAACTGTTTTTTCGGAAACAGGAACTGCAGGGAAAGCCACAGGGTATAGAGAAAGAGACCGCAGAGGACCGAGGCGGCAATGCGGTGGAAGATCCCGGCCCGGTATGCCCCGCCCCACATGTTAATGAGGATCCTGGCCCAGGGAGAATCGTAATACTTGATAGGAAATCCCGTCATGACCAGGGTGAAAAACGACAGGATCAAAAGAACGTGCATGATCCGGTCCCGGACGGGAAAGCGCTGGATCTGCCTTTCTTCCCGGCACTCCGGAAAGACTGTCTTGTCGATGAAGCCCGCCTTCCCCTCGCGGCACCTATCGCTATAGGTCCGCCGCCACCAGAGAATTGTATGGAGCCAGAAAAAGGCGAAGGTCCCCCCCAGCAGGACAATCATGAAGACTTCCGTCCAATAGCGGACGGGTGAACGCCTGAGGTCCGGCGGTTCGGGATGGGGATCGAAAGAAACGAAACGATCGTGAAAGCCCTTATGGCAGGCCTTACAGGCGGCCTTCATGTTGTCCGGGTTCATGGCGGAGGGGGAGGAGCTTTTTGGACAGAATATTGTGCCCGAGGTGGCAATCGGCACAACCGGCCACCCGCTGGGTATAGCCGATGTTGAGGACCTTGCCGTGATAGGATTCATCGTAACTAGCGACGGTTTTGGTGGGAAACCGGTTCCGCTTCGCCATTTTCGCATCGGCGTGACAGGAACGGCAGCGGCGGGTGTAATTTTCCCGGGCACTGGCCTTATCCCGCTCCAGGGAAGGGTCATAATACGGGGTATTGTGCAGGCGGCGGCATCGGCGTTTCCCTTCAAGAGGGCGCCGCTGTGCCCGAGGAGGGTATAGTCCTCGCGGCGGTGGCCCCGGCTGCAATTCTCCACCACCGCGACCTTTGACCCGTCTTCTGATCTCCCGATGGTGTGGATATCCTGATGACAATCCCGGCACTGGAAATTTTGTTTTATATAATGGACATCCTTTCGGAATCGGGAGACGATATCCCGGTGGCAGCTCCCGCAGTTGACCGGTCGGGGTTTGTTTTCCCCGGTCATGTGCAGGCGGAGGTCGGTAACGTCCGTATGGCAGCTCACACAGGTATTCCTGCCGTGAGCGGAAGATTGAAATCCCGCCTTGTAAAGGGCGCCACCGTGACAGGACTGACAACTGCGAGGTCCTCCCGGCGGGGTCTGCCGCTGCCTGAACGCTCTCCGCCGACAAGCTCCCCCCGATGGCCAGACAGACAATCAGGGCGAAACAAAGCCCGAGTCCGCAGCGACGGCTGCGCTCCCTCATGGCGCCCCCCCTTGTTCCCGGTCTGCCAGGCCGCCATGCCGCCCTCCAGACGCCGGACGTTCTCGAAGCCCTTACGCTGCAGATAACTCGCCGCGAGGAAAGAACGGGACCCATCTACATCAATAACGAGGAGGGGGCGATCCAGGGGAAGATCCTGGTAGGTCCGGTGCAGTGAGGCCAGAGGCATATTGACGGCCCCGGCAATGTGATGGGACCGGTAAGCCGCCGGAGAGCGGAGATCAATCATCAGGGCCGCCGGCGCCGTATTCAGCCAGGCCTTCAAGTCTACCGGTTTGAGGGCCGGTCCTAAGACCCGGGGAATCCGATTTACGGATTCCGTTTCATAACCGGCCCGCTTCCACGCCGTCAGGCCCCCCTTGAGGATATAAAGATTGGCAAAACCTGCCCGTTGAGCTGCTCCGATGACCTCGCAGCTCTCTTCGACAGGGGCGTTCCCACCGTAAAAAACAAGTTTGGCATTCCGATCCCGGGTCAGCAAGTCCGCCCTTCCCTCCGCCTCTGCACAGGCAACACAAAGGGAGGCAGGAATCCGGCTGTCCATACATTCCAGGAAACTCGCCACATTGACGAGGACAATGTTTTCCCGGTTCTCCAGCATCCGTACCACCGCCCGGGGTTCAATTCTCGGCGGCGGTTTCTGATCCGCCCCCACCGGGGAGGTAAACACTACAAAGGAGAGCAAGGCCGTTAAGGCATATAACATTATATTTCCGGTTCTTTTTGACAGATCCACCTCCATAAGGATACTCGTCTCATCCTCCCGTTCTTAGGGATAAGCTACATATCACAATCTAGCTTATCTTAACAGTTCTCTCTCCCTGAGGGAGAGGGGATTTTTTTACGACGGCACCAGCGTGATTTCCCAGCTACTAAAAGGCCGGCACCCCTTCAGTCCCCAATCCACATACTGGGGAAGAGCATTGGGCTCCTTCAGGACGGGATAATCGTCTCTCAGAAAACTCCGGATGTTCCGGATGACCATCCTGTTGAAAAAGGCCGACGTAGCGCTGTGACAGTCCCTACAGCCATCGGGACGTCCCCTCACCTCATAGGCCTGCCTTTTATTGAGGGTAGTCACGCCGTGTTCTGCCCCGTAGATAACAGGGGGGCCTGAAAATGGTTCTCCTGCCGGAACTCCCTTGTTGACACTGTAGATCCGGTCGGCGACAAAAACCGCCTTCGGGAAACCCAGGACGGCCTTTTTTATGAGCCCGCCCTTCATTCGTCCGTCGGAAGCAAAGAGGTTTCGGTTCGACCAGACATAATCCGTAACGGGGCGCTTGAAAAAGTTCCATGACCCTTCCTTGCATCCCGCCTCCCCGGGGCTGGCTCCCGGGCGTCCCGACCGTATTCCAGGAGACCGCCGCCGGGATGACACCAGCCGCAAGCCGCCGCCGATCCGGTCATAGGTAGTAAGATCGATTTGCCGGAAATCGGTATTGTTTTCACCGCGAGACGACCGGCCGCCGCCGTGGAGAGCCATTTTCCAAACATCCCCGGCGATAGAATCCAGGGCCGGTTTTGCCGCCGCGCCTTTGCCGAGGTGGCAGTCCTGACACTGACGGTACGCTGTCGCGGTATGACGGCCGTAACAGCTCACCTTGCCCTCGTGGCGCTGATGGGAGATCTTGGCCGTCAATTTCGCCTCCTGCCCCAATTTATTGCAATGACCGCAGGACGGCCGGTCCTTCACCGCCTGCTTGGCGGCGTAAGCTGTACCGTCGCCGTGCAACTCGGCCTTCTTGTAGCACTCCCTGCAGGTCATGCCTTTCTGATAGTGGACATCGGGACTGCCGCCGTATTCACCGGTGTACTCCGGATACACCCGGTGGCCGGGACAGAAGGCGCAGGTTT
>DYRD01000050.1:0-3750 GCA_020718905.1 Syntrophus aciditrophicus
GGGGGGGGGTGAAGGTCAGCGAACCGGCCATCGATCTGGGGATCGTGTCTTCCCTGGCCTCGAGCTTTCTGGATCGGCCCGTGAACCCGGCGACGGCGGTTTGCGGGGAGGTGGGCCTGGCCGGTGAAATCAGGGGGGTCAGCCGCGCCGACGTCCGCATTCGCGAGGCGGCGCGTATGGGTTTTTCCCGCTGCATCCTTCCCCGCCTGTCCCAGTCCGACCCTCCGCCGGAAAAGGTAAAAAACATGACCATCATCCCCGTCCGCAGCCTGCGGGAACTGCTTGAGCACCTCTTTTGACGGCCTCGTAAAAAGCCCTACAGACCCATGAAACGGGCGGCGATGCTTTTCATGATTTCGTTCGTGCCGGCGAAGATGCGCATGACCCTTGTGTCCCGCCAGGCCCGGGCGATGGGGTATTCTTCGCAGTAGCCGTAGCCGCCGAAAAGCTGGACGCCCCGATCGGCAACACGGCAGGCCATGTCGGTAGTCCAGAACTTCGCCATCGACACCTCAACGACGATATTTCTGCCCTCCATATGGTCGGCAATCAGCTTGTCCAGGAACGTCCTGCCTACCTTTACCTCCGTTGCCATCTCGACGAGTTCGAACCGGGTATGCTGGAACTTGGAGAGGGGCCGCCCAAAGGCTGTCCGTTCCTGGCAATACTGGATCGTGATTTCCAGGACCAGTTCCGCTGCCGCTACGGCGGCAATGGCACACACCAGGCGCTCCTGTTGAAGTTTCCCCATCAGCTTAAGAAAACCCGTTCCCTTATCCCCCATGCGGTTGGCTTTCGGTATCCGGCAATCGGTGAAGAAAAGCTCCGCCGTATCCTGGCTATGCCATCCCACTTTCCTGATTTTCTTTCCCTTTTCAAATCCTTTCGTTCCTGACTCGATGAGAAAGAGATCCACGGCGGTATGAGGATTGCTCTCCGCCGGATCCTTAGAGGCCAGGATGAGGAGATCGCAATTTATCCCGTTGCTGATGAAGGTCTTTTGGCCGTTGATGACGAAATAATCGCTGTCACCGGCGGTGGTCGATTCATCCCTGCGGGCAACTGCGGTGGTGCCCATGGCGGCAAGGTCGCTGCCCGCGTTGGGGTCCGTCATGGCGATGGCCGTGATGATATCGCCAGAAATGCAGCCGGGGAGATATTTGTGCTTCTGTTCTTCCGAGGCGAAGGCGACGATGTAGGGGAAGATAATATCGCTGTGCAGGGCGGCGGCGAGGCCGGAGTGGTTGGTCCGGACCATTTCTTCGATGACGATGACGGAGTAGAGAAAATCCGCCCCCAAGCCTCCGTATTCCTCGGGGACACCCATGCAGCGAAAACCCTGTCCTCCCATGCCCTTCCAGGCACTCCGGGGGACGATGCCCGCCTCTTCCCATTCCTCGACATGGGGAGTTACTTCCTTTTCCAGATATTTCCTAAGGGAATTCCTGAAGATCCGATGCTCTTCCGAGTAGTTGATTATCTCCATTGTTCCTTTCGCCTCCTGCTGGCTGTCATGGCCATTTGAGCGGACAAGGGGCTTATGTTGCCCATTGCGAAAAACGCTATAAAACAAGAGCTGACCTCCATAGTCAGTTCCCCAGAATGGTAATGGCGCAGACGTTCTGTTGGGGGAAGCCGCCCAGATTGTGGGTCAGGCCATAGCGGGGATTGGCGAGTTGGCGTTTCCCAGCCCGGCCGGAGAGCTGGAGATACATCTCGTAGATCATCCGCAGTCCCGAGGCACCGATGGGATGGCCGAAGCACTTGAGGCCCCCGTCTATTTGGGCCGGGATTTTGCCTTACCGGTCATAGAAGCCGTCAAGGACATCCCGCCAGGCATTGCCCCGCTCCGATAGGTGGAGATCCTCGTAGGTGACCAGTTCCGTGATGGAAAAACAGTGGTGAAGTTCGACCATGCTGATCTCCTCCCGGGGGTTGGCGATCCCCGCTTCATTATAGGCGGCGAGGCTGCACTTGCCGGCGGTGTAGAAGTTGTCCCCCTGCCATTCGTTGAATGTCCCTTCATAACCGCTACTTACGGACAACTGGATGGACTTGACGCGGACAAGCTCCTTTTGCCCCAATTGACGGGCGATTTCCGGCGTCGTGACGACGGCGCAGGCCGCCCCGTCGCTCACCCCACAGCAGTCGAAGAGCCCCAGGGGATAGGCGATGATGGGGGATGCCAGAATCTCGTCGATGGTGACCGGCCGCCGCAGATGGGCCTTGGGGTTCAGGGCGCCGTTGGTGTGGCTCTTTGCGGAGATGTGGGCCAGGGCGCGCTTCAGATCCTGGTCGGCGATCCGGTGGTTGGCCGCATAGGCCGTGGCGATCTGGGCGAAAAGACCCGGGGCCGAGGCGTTGGGGAACCACTGCCAGAAGAGGGAGCCGAAACCGGAGCCGGGGTTGGGCAGGCCGCCATAGCCTGTGTCTTTCAGCTTTTCCACCCCCATGGCGAGGCAGATGTCGTAGGCCCCGGAGGCGACGCCGTAAACAGCCCCCCGGAAGGCCTCCGTTCCTGTGGCGCAGTAGTTTTCCACCCGGGTAATGCCGATGTGGGGGAGCTGCAACGCCACGCCCATGGGGGGCGGCGGACTTCCCCATCCCGACTTCCTCCAGGCAGTGGCCAAGCCAGGCTGCCTCGATGTCCTGCCGTTCGATCCCCCCATCGGTCAGGCATTCCTGAAATGCCTCGACCATCAGTTCTTCCGCCCCCATGTCCCAGCGCTCGCCGAAGCGGGTGCATCCCATCCCGAGAATAGCCACCTTGTCTTTAATTCCTGTTGCCATCAGTGCGCCTCCTTGCCTTTGGGATCCTCGCCTCCGGACATGAAACCCATGAGAGCCGCCATGAGATCGCCATAGTGCTTGGCCCCGTCAAGGCTGTTGATCATCTTGTTATGCTCCCGAATGTCCTCGGGCCGGGGTGGTTCCTGTCCCTCCCCCAGGTGGATGCCCCCTCCGGTCATGACGGTCGCCTGATTGTAATAGTTGGCCGCGGCGTTGACAATGGTCCCCGTATCCGTGGAGGCTTCGGAGCAGAGGTAGAGGACGATGGGGGCTACGAATTCGGGTTTTAGTTTTGCGAAGAGGTCCGGGGGTAGGACATCTTCGGTGAGGTGGGAGGCGGCAATGGGGGCGACGGTGTTGACCTTGATATTGTACTTTTGCCCTTCCTGCTTGAGGGTGTTCATGAAACCGACGAGTCCGAGCTTAGCCGCGGAGTAGTTGGTATGTCCGAAGTTTCCGTAAAGACCCGCCGCCGATGTAGTCATGATGATGCGGCCGTAGCCGTTGTCCCGCATGACCTGGAAGGCGGGCCTGGTGACATGGTAGGCCCCGTTCAGGTGGACGTCCAGGACCGCGCGCCAGTTTTCCGGGTCCATCTTGAGGATGCTCTTGTCCCGCAGAATCCCTGCATTGTTGATGAGGATATCGACCCGGCCGAAGGCATCCAGGGCTGACTTTATGATGCTTTCTCCCCCTTCGGTGGTGGCGACGTTGTCGTAGTTGGCGACGGCTTCCCCGCCCAGGGCCTTGATTTCCGCGACGACCCTATCGGCGGGGGAGTTCTATCCGTCTCCCGCCCCGGGCCCCGCCGAAATCGTTGATGACGACCTTGGCCCCCCGTTTGGCCAATTCGAGGGCATAAACCCGTCCCAGGCCGCCGCCGGCCCCCGTTACCACCGCCACCCGGCCGTCGTAACGGATCTCGTCCTGAGCCGCGGTCACCGGGCCGTATTCGAAGAT
>DYRD01000050.1:3850-17488 GCA_020718905.1 Syntrophus aciditrophicus
ACCGTTATCGATGACGACGTCGCCGGTCTTGGCGTTCAGGGTTCGCCACCGGGCCGTATTCGAAGATACCGTTATCGATGACGACGTCGCCGGTCTTGGCGTTCAGGGTTCGCCACCGGGCCTTGCCCGCGCTGTCCTTCCAGATCAGGGTCTTGATCGGTTCACCGGGGTAGAGTGTTTTCGAGAAGCGGCAGGCAAAGCGCCGGACGAGCTCGGGCTGCCCCGGTGTCAACTGCGACATCAGGGCGCGGCAGGCGAATCCGTAGGTGCAAAGCCCGTGCATGATGGGCTTTTCAAAACCAACCTTGCGGGCGAACTTTGGATCGACGTGGAGTTGAAAGATGTCTCCGGAGAGACGGTAAATCAGCGGCTGATCCGGCGAGGGGGTTGCCTCGACGACAAAATCAGGCTCACGCTCCGGGAAGACGAACGGTGTGGTTGTTCCCTCCTCGCCGCCGAAATTACCGTCGAGGCGGCTGAAGATGGTAATGATATTCTTGAAGAGCTTCTTGCCGCCGCCGTCGTAGGTGTCTCCCGCAGCGATGACGATGGCCCCCTTGTCCTTTTTGTCGTAGTAGCGGGTGACGGCCCCTTCCGTCGTCAGGGTTCCCGCGGTAGGAATGGGGCGGTAGAAGATGATGTCCTGCTCGCCGTGAAGGATGCCGGCCAGGTTGACATTGGCTGCCCCGGCCACGTGCCAGAAGAAATCGAAGATGGCGGCGACGGAAAAGCTGGGAATGACCTTGAGGTTATTTTCGTAAACATAGTCCAGTTCGCCAAAACCCGCCCCCACCCCGAGGGCATACAGAACTGTATCCTTCCAATCATAAGTCTTGGTGACGGGACCGATCTTCTTGCCGATTGCTTCCAGATTGAGCGCCATGATGCTTACCTCCTGTTGATTTTATAAACCTTCCCCCTCTCTTTTCACGAAGGCGGGAATTAAAACAAATCTCAGCGTTTCTTTCACCGTCTTGGTGTATTCCCCCCGTTCCAGCCTAACCATGGGAGGGAAGAAATTCTCTCCCGAGATGAAATTATGGATGGCGTTCATCACGGCGAGGACCTCTAACATGGCCCGGGGCGGTGTGGAAGGGGAAGAGTTTCTGGTCAGTCCCATGGAGCGGGCGATATCGGTGGTGAATTCGGGGCCGAGCAGATCGACATTGTCCCGAGTTTTGACTATATAGCGGAAGAGCATGATATTGGATATTTCCGGACAGTCGAAGAGATAATCCGTCATGGCGTCGATGGCGATGACCATGCGCTCGGCCAATGGCAGGCCGTGGATGATCTTTTCGACGTCGATGAGTTTCTGACCGAGATCTTTATTTATATCAATGATGACGGCCTCGTAGAGATCTTTCTTTTCACCCCAGTGGTAGTGGAGGGTAGAGATGTCGATGCCGACCTCCTGGGCGATCATCCGCGTAGTCGTTCCGTGGAAGCCGTATTCGCCGACGATCCGGTGGGCGACGGCGAGGATGCGGGCCTTCATCGATTCGGGATCTTTACGGGCTTTTTCGAGAGGTGTCGCCATCAGTGTGTTCCATTAAATGCTTCCATCAAATAATGGAAAAACATAAATGCTTTTCCGCTTTCTGTCAAGGATAAAATGAATGGCGAAAAGGCATTTTCGGTCTTGCTCTCCGCGGGGGAATCAAATATAGGACGAATTCTGATCGCTGATTGTGCGGGGGAGATAATTGACATAGCTTCGATAATCGGAGGAGGAGGGGAAAACGGCATGTTTCAGGAAACAGCAGGACAATGGATCGACGAGCTCGCTCAGGAAGGCAAGCTAGGGAATCTCGATGAAGAGGGCCGAAGAACCATGATTCGGGATTATGCGACCCGGATCGAAGAGTTCTTTGTTGCCGAGGTGACGAGACAACTGGAACCGATGGGTAAAGTGGCAGATTTCGAACGGATGCTTATTTGGGATACCCAGGACAACCACAAGTTTCTTAACCAGACCATTCCGGGCTACCCGTCTTTCAAGATGGAGATCCTGGCGCGGGCCCGCAAAGCAATCACCGGCAGGGAAGCATGAAGATCGTCTTTCTGGGTACCAACGGCTGGTATGATACATCCACAGGCAATACGATCTGCACCCTGCTCAAGACGGCGGACGGCGATATCCTCCTTGATGCAGGCAATGGGATCACCAAGGCTGACCGGTACGGGGTAGGGGAAAACGGCAGGCCCGTCTATCTCTTTCTTAGCCACTTTCACCTCGATCATGTAGTGGGGCTCCACACCCTGGCAAAATTTTCCTTTCCCGGCGGGCTGACCATCTGCGGCTCCGAAGGTTCCCGGTCCATCCGCCATACCCTCGTCAATCAGCCTTTCACGTTATCCCTGGGCGATCTTCCTTATCCCGTCAAGGTCCTGGAACTGCCCGCCGAGCGGGACCAGCTTCCCTTTCCGGTCGCCGCCCGCCCGGCCCCTTATCCACGCCTCGCTGACACTGGGATACCGGTTTGAACGGGAGGAGGGCCTCGTCATCACCTATTGCCCCGATACCGGCTACTGTGAGAACGCCGTGGCCCTGTCCCGAGAGGCGGACCTGGTGATTGCCGAATGTGCTTACCAGAGCGGTCAGGGTAGCGACGACTGGCCTCATCTCAACCCTGAGACGGCGGCCCGAATCGCCAAGGAGGCCCGGGCCAAGCGCCTGGCCATCGTCCATTTTGACGCCCGGACCATCTTTCCGCACACATTTGCCACCATCGACGATATGGAACTGGATTTGTGATTGGTAGGCCCTCGTCACTTGATCTTTTTGATGTCCGTCTCCTTCCCAACAATTACCATCACCTCTCCGTCCTTGATGACGAAACCGGCCTGGGGGACGATATGGACCCGGTCCATCAGGACATCCCGGATTGCGATCACCTCGATATGGTACTTGTTTCGCAATTGCAGTTCGGCGATGGTCTTGCCGAAGAAGCTGTCAGGGGGGGCCATTTCAAAGATCATATAGCCGTCGGACAGAGGTAGGTAGTCGAGAACATTGGGGGTGATGATGCTCTTGGCGACTTTGCTGGCGATTTCCTTTTCGGGGATGATCACATCCGTGGCGCCGACCTTTTCAAGGATAAGTTTGTGTTCTTCATTAGGGGCCTTGACGATGATGTTCTTGACCTTTAATTGTTTCATGTGGAGGGTAATCAGGGTGCTTGCGGCCAGATCTTCGCCGAAGGAGATAACGACGGTGTCGTCCTCCTGAACGCCGATGAGCTCCATGACCTCCTTGTCGGTACCATCGGCGACGATGGCCTTGGTGGAAAAATCTCTGACCTTCTGTACAGAGTCCTTATTTTTATCTATGGCGTAGACCTCGAAGCCGCCCTCATAAAGTTCCCGGACGATATTGATGCCGAAAATCCCCAACCCGATGACGATGACCCTTTTCATGTTATAACTACTTTTTCATCCCACCATGACCTGCTCTTCGGCGTAGGTTATCCCCTTCTTCGGGGCACTCCAGGCAAAAGCCAGGGTCAGGGGACCCACCCGTCCGGCAAACATTATCAAGATTATGGCCAGCTTCTGTAAGTCATTGAGGTTTGCCGTAATGCCCATGGAAAGTCCCACCGTTCCAAAGGCCGATACGGTTTCAAACAGATACTCTACGAAGAAATGGCGGCTCTGCAAAGGAGCCTCGGCGGTGCCGGCCAGCAACAGGAGGATGGAGGTAATCAGACAGACAGAGAAGGCCGAGGCAAAAATGATGGCGATGGTCCGGCTGAGGATTTCCTTCGGAATAGTCCGGTTGAAAATATTTACCTCCTCCTCGCCTTTGATCCGGGTCCAGATCATGAAAATCAGCAGGTCGAAACTGGTGGCCTTGATACCGCCGCCGGTCGAACCGGGAGACGCCCCGATGAACATGAGAATAACCAAAATGAGAATAGTGGCGGTGGTGAGCTGGCCGATATCAACGGTATTGAAGCCACTGGTCCGGGCCGAAACGGAATGGAAGGCGGAGGCGAGAAACGATGTCTTGCAGGAGGCGTCCCTGAGGAGGGCGTTCATTTCGAACAAATAGAAGCATGCCGTTCCGCCGACAATGAGTATCCCCGTCGTGATGAGGACAATCCGGGAGTGAATGGATAGTTTCTTGATCCTGCCCCGGATAAGCGATGTCACCTCGTACTGGACAATGAAACCGATGCCCCCAGGATGATGAGGCCCATGACGGTCAGAGTTACGGTCCAATCGTCACGGTAATTAACGAGGTTGTTGGTGAACAGGGAATACCCGCAGTTGTTAAAGGCGGAAACGGCATGGTAAATCGCCTGGAAAAAGGCATGTTTCGCCGGTAAATCGAAGGAGAAGCGCAGGAAGAGGAGGAGAGTGCCCAACCCCTCGATGATGAAGGTCGCGAGCAGGACCCATTTCATAATGGGCAGAAAATCGCGCCGGGGGGAATGGAGGAAAGTAGATTGGACAATTTCCCTCTCTTTGAAGGAGATTCCCCGGCCCATGATCCCGAAGAAGACTACCGAAAAGGTAATGATTCCCAATCCTCCGATCTGAAGCAGGATCAGGCTTATGATCTGACCCGGGAAGGAGAGGTTTTTGCTCAGGTCGATACTGGCCAAGCCCGTCACGCAGACTGCCGAGGTGGACGTAAACAGGGCGTCGATAAAGGTAAGCGGCGCTTTGCCGGCGGAAAAGGGGAGCCACAAAAGGAGGGCCCCCAGGATGATTACCCCGGCAAAACTGAGGATAAAGATCCGTGTCGGCGTAAACAGTGGCGAGAGCAGGACTTTCAGACGGGTCAACAGATCCATGTGATCTATCCGCAACCATAACGGGTTGGTTTTCGCATGTTCATGGGATGCTATGAACCTTTTTTGAGGTGGAGCAGTTCCATGATGACGTTTATCCCTGGTGGGGCGGCAGGGGCCCCGGGGCGGATTTTTTTTGCTGAACAAGATGAATGAAAAGGATAATGGCGCCTACGGAAATAGCCGCATCGGCGACATTAAAGTCCGGCCAGTGGGTTGTGCCGAGATAGACATCGAGAAAATCGATCACTTCTCCAAAGCGGACCCGATCGATGAGGTTGCCTATGGCCCCGGAGAGGATCATCCCCAGGGAAATCGTTAGGAGGTGATCGCCGGCGGCATAGGTCCGTAGATAATGGAGGATGAGGCCGATGGCGGCGACGGTGACGCCGATGAAGAAGACATAACGGAAGGTTGGCGATGCCCCGGCCAGAAAACCAAAGGCCGCCCCGGGATTCCGTATATACGTGATGCTGAAGAATCCCGGGATTACGGGGATGGATTCGTGCAAGGCCATCCCTCCCTGGATGAAATATTTGGTGACCTGATCAAGAACAAGGAGCAAGGCCACCGTCAACATGAAAGGAACATTCTTTCTTTGCATATTAGCTGCTTTATTTCAAATTTGCCAGGCAGCGTCCACAGATTGTCGGGTGCTCCGGGTCCTTCCCCAGGTCCTCGCTGTAGATCCAGCAGCGGTTGCATTTCTGACCCCGGGCCTTGGCGACGCCAACATACAGGCCCTCGATTTCCTTGCTTTCATAAGGATCGGCGGCGAGGGCGCCTTTATCCACCACTTCCAGTTGTGAGACAATCTGGAGGGCCCGTAGATCTTCCCGGTGGGCTCCAATCAGGTCTTTTAGCCTTTCCGGCGGGGCGACGGCCACGGCGGCATCGAGGGAATGACCGATAACCTTGTTTTTCCGTGCCGTTTCGATGGCCCGGGAGATTTCTCCCTTGACTGCGATGAGGGAGCGCCATTTCTCGCCCAATGCTTCATCCACGTGGGCTCCGTTGACTTCCGGGAGCTGGGTGAGATGGACACTGGCCGGTTTGCCCGTATAAGCGGGCATGGCGATCCAGACTTCCTCCGTGGTGAAGGTGAGGATCGGGGCCAGGAGACGCATCATCGTTGCGAGGATGATCTCCATGGCCGTCTGGGCGGAGCGGCGCTGCCGTGATGCCGCCTTGGACGTGTAAAGACGGTCCTTGAGGACGTCCAGGTACAGGGCGCTCAGATCGACGGTGCAGAAGTTGTAGAGGGTGTAATAGACCATGTGGAACTGGTACTTGTCATAGGCCTCCCGGACCCGGCGAATGATCTCCTGGAGACGGTGGAGGACCCAGCGGTCCATCTCTTCCATGTCCTCGTAGGCTAAACGGTCTTTGTCGGGATCGAAATCGGAGAGATTGCCGAGGATGTAGCGGCTCGTATTACGGATCCGCCGGTAGGCCTCGACGAGGCGGGTGAGGATCTCCTTGGAGATGCGGATGTCGTCGGTGTAGTCCTCCGCCGCTACCCAGAGGCGCAGGATCTCGGCGCCGTATTCGCTGATGATCTCTTCCGGTTCGATGACGTTGCCGACGGATTTGGACATCTTCTTGCCTTCGCCGTCCACGACGAAGCCGTGGGTGAGGACGGTCTTGTAAGGGGCCCGCCCCCGGGTGCCCACACTTTCCAGGAGGGAGGAATGGAACCAGCCCCGGTGCTGATCGCTCCCTTCGAGGTACATGTCCGACGGGGACCGAAGATAAGGACGGGTCTCCAGGACGGCGGCGTGGCTCACGCCCGAATCGAACCAGACGTCGAGGATGTTCGTTTCCTTCCGGAAGGTCCGTCCCTCCTTGCAGATCGGGCATAAGGTTCCGGGGGCAAGGAGGTCCTTCGCCTCCCGCTCGAACCATACGTCCGCCCCCTGCTCCTGAACCAGGGCGACGACATGAGCTAGGATCTCTTTCGTCAGGAATTCATGCTGGCATTCGTTGCAGTAGAACATCGTGATAGGGACGCCCCAGAGGCGCTGGCGGGAGATGCACCAGTCGGGACGGTTCTCCACCATGCCGTAGATCCGGTCCTTCCCCCAGGCGGGGATCCATTCTCCCTGGGAGATGGCTTCCAGTGCCTTCTTCCGGAGGCTGTTCTTCTCCATGGAGATGAACCATTGCTCCGTGGAACGGAAGATGATGGGCTCTTTGCAGCGCCAGCAGTGGGGATAGGAATGGTCGATGTCCACGAGGCCCAGGAGCGCCCCCACCTCTTTGAGTTTGTTGGTGACGGGTTCATTGGCGTCGAAGACGAACAGCCCGGCAAAATCGTCAACGTCTTTGGTGAAGCAGCCGTCTTCATCGACGGGGGCGTAGTTGTCCAGGCCATATTTCATGCCGATTTCATAGTCTTCCTGGCCGTGGCCGGGGGCGATGTGGACGCAGCCCGTACCCGCTTCGAGGGTGACGAAGGGGGCGAGGATAAGGACGCTTTCCCGGTCAATGAGGGGATGGCGGGTCTTTAGGCCCTCCATGACCTCTCCGGGGAACTCGTCGAGGATCTCGTAGGGCTTGCCCCGCCAGCCGAAGGCGTCGAGGCAGTAATCGAGAAGGTCTTTGGCTAAAATCAAAACCTCCCCTTCCACCTTGACGGCGACATAGAGGAATTCCTCGTGGAAGGCGATGGCCAGATTGGCGGGAATCGTCCAAGGGGTCGTCGTCCAGATGACGACATTCACTTTTTCTCCCGCCAGTTTGGGACGGATCGCGGCGATATCGGAGATCATGGGAAACTTGACGTAGATGGACGGCGTCGTATGGTCACCGTACTCCACCTCCGCCTCAGCCAGGGCCGTTTTGCAGGTGGCGCACCAGTAAACGGGTTTCTTGCCCTTATAGACGTCACCGTTCAGGAAGAGCTTGCCGAATTCGGCGACGGTGACGGCCTCATAGTCGTAGGTCATGGTCAGATAGGGGTTTTCCCATTCTCCGAAGACCCCGAGGCGCTTGAACTGGTTCCGCTGAATATCCACGAACCGCTCCGCATAGGCGCGGCAGAAGCGGCGCTTGTCGGCCTGGGAGATCTCATACTTCTTCTCTCCCAGCTCTTTGTCCACCTGATGCTCGATGGGGAGACCGTGGCAGTCCCAGCCGGGGACATAGATACTGTCATAGCCGGACATGTTCTTTGTTTTGATTACCATGTCCTTGATAATCTTGTTCAGGGCGGTGCCGAGGTGGATATTGCCGTTGGCGTAGGGGGGGCCGTCGTGGAGAATATAGACTTCCCGGCCCTTGGAGGCCGCGCGGATCTGGTGATAGATTTTCATCCCTTCCCATTTGGCAAGCATCTCCGGCTCCCGGGCGGCGAGATTGGCCTTCATGGGGAAATCGGTCTTTGGCAGGTTCAAGCTTTCTTTGTAATCCATGGCGCGCTCCTTACAGTTTTGAAAATCGTAGCCAAAAGAGCTATCATAGAAAATGATTGCTTTCAAGGAGAATGCAAAAAACCCCCTGGAAATGTTTCTCCAGGGGGCTCGTTTTTTCTTTGCTACTTGTAAAGCTGTTACATCATGCCGGGGTAGCCGCCGCCTCCGGGCATGGGGGGCATGCCGGCGCCCTTCTCTTCGGGCTTTTCAGCGATCATGCACTGGGTCGTCAGCATCAGGGATGCAACGGAAGCAGCGTTCTGCAGGGCGAAGCGGGTGACCTTCGTGGGGTCGATAACGCCGGCGGCGATCATATCTTCATACTGATCCGTCCGGGCATTGAAACCGAAAGACCCTTTCTTCTCCTTGACCTTCTCCACGACGACGGAGCCTTCCATGCCGGCGTTCGCCGCAATCATCTTGAGGGGCTCTTCGAGAGCCTTTTTGACGATATTGACGCCAACCTGCTGATCCCCTTCCAGTTTCAGCTTGTCCAGGGCGGGCAGGGTGCGGATGTAAGCGACGCCACCACCGGGAACAATTCCTTCTTCCACGGCGGCGCGGGTGGCGTTCAGGGCGTCCTCAACGCGGGCCTTCTTTTCCTTCATTTCCGTTTCCGTCGCGGCGCCGACTTTGATTACGGCCACGCCGCCGACGAGCTTCGCCAGACGTTCCTGGAGTTTTTCCCGATCATAGTCGGAGGTGGTTTCCTCGACCTGGGCGCGGATCTGTTTCACCCGGCCTTCGAGGTCGGCCCGCTTGCCGGCGCCGTCGATGATGGTGGAGTTGTCTTTGTCGATGACGATCTTCTTGGCCCGGCCAAGGTCTTCGATCTTCGCATTTTCCAGCTTGTAGCCCATATCTTCGGAGATCATCTTGCCGCCGGTGAGGATGGCGATGTCTTCGAGCATGGCCTTGCGGCGGTCACCGAAGCCGGGGGCCTTGACGGCGGCCACATGGAGGGTGCCGCGCAGCTTGTTTACGACCAGGGTCGCCAGAGCTTCGCCTTCGATGTCTTCGGCGATGATGAGGAGGGGCTTGCCCATTTTGGCGATCTGCTCCAGGATGGGGAGGAGGTCTTTCATGTTGCTGATCTTCTTTTCGTTGATCAGGATGTAGGCGTCTTCCAGGCTTACTTCCATTTTCTCGGCATTGGTGACGAAGTAGGGGGAGAGGTAACCCCGGTCGAACTGCATACCTTCGACGATGTCGAGTTCCGTGTCCAGACCCTTGTTCTCTTCGACGGTGATGACGCCTTCTTTGCCGACCTTGCCCATCGCTTCGGCAATAATGCCGCCGATGGCTTCGTCATTGTTGGCGGAGATGGTACCGACCTGGGCGATTTCCTTCTGGTCTTTCGTGGGTTTGCTGAGCTTCTTCAATTCGGCCACAACGGCGGCGACGGCTTTTTCGATGCCCCGCTTCACGTCCATGGGGTTGCTGCCTGCCGCAACGGTCTTGGCGCCTTCCCGGTAGATAGCCTGGGCCAGGATCGTTGCCGTGGTCGTACCGTCACCGGCGACATCACTGGTCTTGCTGGCTACTTCGCGGACCATCTGGGCGCCCATGTTTTCGAATCGGTCTTCCAGTTCAATCTCTTTGGCCACGGTTACGCCGTCCTTGGTCACTACGGGAGAACCGAAGCTCTTGTCAAGAATGACGTTCCTGCCCTTAGGGCCGAGGGTAACCTTTACGGCGTCGGCAAGGGTGTTTACGCCCTTGAGGATCGATTTTCTCGCTTCTTCATCATACTGAAGTAATTTTGCTGCCATATGTATATTTAATCCTCCTTGTTTCAGGTTTTTTAGTTGCCTTCGATGACGCCCAGGATGTCGTCTTCGCGCATAATGAGATATTCCTTGCCGTCGATCTTTACTTCCGTTCCGGCATACTTGCTGAATAGCACCTTATCGCCGGCTTTGACATCGAGTTTGACAAGCTTGCCGTCTTCGGTGGTCTTTCCCTTACCCACGGCGATAATCTTGCCCTCCATGGGTTTTTCTTTCGCGGTATCGGGGATGATGATGCCGCCTTTTGTTTTTCCCTCTTCCGCCAAACGCTCAACAATGACTCTGTCCTGCAATGGCCTGATTTTCATTCTGTCCTCTCCTTTCATCAATTATATTAAAGATTTCTAAGCGCTATTTTATTTCCCGAACATTTCGTGGCATAAAATATACATCAAATTTTCGATGTCAAGGTTTGCAAACGATATTTTTATCTGGTGAGGGATTTGATTTCTTTCTTTAATTATCTTAAAAAGGTGACACTCAGGCTGTAAACGATGGCCGATATAATGGCGGAGATGGGGATGGTCAACACCCAAGCCCAGACAAGCGTGCCGGCGACACCCCAGCGCACGGCGGTCAGTCTTCTTGTCGCCCCCACCCCCATGATGGCCCCGGCGATGGTATGGGTCGTGCTGACAGGGACCCCGCTCAAGGAAGCGCCGATGATGGAGACAGCCGAAGCCAACTCGGCGCAGAAGCCGCCGATGGGTTGGAGCTTGGTGATTTTGGTCCCCATGGTCTTCACGATCCGCCAACCGCCGCTGAGGGTCCCCAGGGCGATGACGGTATAACAAGCGCAGACAACCCAGCAGGGGATGTGAAAAACAGGTCCGATGAGTCCCTTGCTATAAAGAACGATAGCTATGATGCCCATGGTTTTCTGGGCATCGTTCATGCCGTGGCCGAGGCTGCTTACCGCCGAGGAGCATAACTGTAGCTTCCTGAAGAGGCGCATGGAGGTAGCTACATTGGAATTCCGGCTGAAATTGAGAACCAGGGTCATCATGCATAATCCGAAAAACATCCCGATGGCGGGGGACAGAAAGATAAAGAGGGCCGTCTTGATAAGCCCTCCCCATACCAGGTTGCCTATCCCCGCCTTCAGGACGCCGGCGCCGACGAGGCCGCCGATGAGGGCGTGGGAGGAACTGCTGGGGAGACCTAAATACCAGGTGACGAGATTCCAGATGATGGCCCCGCCGAGGGCGGAGAGGATAATGTAGTTGTCTATGGACTCGGGATGGATGATACCGACGCCGATAGTCTCGGCCACGGGGGTGCCGACAATGAAGATGGCGGCAAAGTTGAAAAACGCCGCCCATATGACCGCACAACGGGGAGATAGGACCCTGGTCGAGACAATGGTGGATATGGAATTGGCGGCGTCGTGAAAGCCGTTGATGAAGTCAAAGGCAAGGGCAACGCCGATCAGCAAGACAACAAATCCGAATGAATCAACCATGTCGATATTTTAAAGAATCGAAAACCGATTTTTGCTCACTAACCATTTTTCAGGACGATGCCCTCGACAATGTTCGAGACATCCTCACAAATGTCAAGGGTCTCCTCAAATCTTTCGTAGATCTCTTTCCATTTGATCAGTTCGATGGGGTCTGTCTCCTCTTCAAAAAGTTTGCCCATGGTGGTTCTCAGGATCTGATCGCCGGCGTTTTCGATAGTGTTGATTTCCACGCACGCCTCCAGGATCATGGGGGCGTTTTTCATATCCCGCAGGCCATGAACAATAGTTTTGACTTTCTCCGTAGCCACGTTCAGCAGTTTTGCCTGCTCGAAGAGCGCCGCCGCCGGGGCCTTGATTTTATACAAGGACATGCGGATGGCCGCGGCCTCCGTCAAGTCGAGAATACTATCCATTTTGTTGACCAGGGCATAGATGTCTTCCCGGTCCAGGGGGGTGAGGAAGGTCTTGTGCATCTTTTCATAGGTCCGGTGGGTAATGATGTCCGCCTCGTGCTCCAGTTCCTTGAGCTTCATGAGTCTGGTAGCGAAAGAATCATAGTCCTGGAGCATGTCGAGAAAGAGTTTGGCCCCTTCGTCGATCTTTTCGGCCAATTCTTCGAAGAGATCGTAAAATTTCTCTTCCCTGGGTATTAATCGCATGCTTACATCCTCCCGACGATCCCGACCAGTTGTCCATGCTTATAGTGCTTATCTATTGGGGCTGGACCTATCACCGCTTCAATTTCGGAGACCATCTATCGGATTACTTCTCAAAATGCAACAGATTTTAAATGTTGTTGAAAGAATATCAATAGTTGTGATCTTGAATAATCTTCCCTTGAAAAAATTCACTATAGGAACTACTGATAGATACGCTTCATAAAAGCCCTGGCATCAACCTATGAACAAGATAGCGCTTCAAAATCTCAAGCCCCGGTTTTCACAGTACACCAATCGCTATTCCTCCCTGCATTCAATTCACCGGGCGGCCGGCAAGCTAAAAATCGCGTTTTATCGAAATCCGGTTCCAGTTGGGATGGGAAGGCATTGCCAGACTACCCAAACGGCAAGCCGGAAATAGCAATCCTGAGGATCAAACTCCCCCCGGGGACGGTACTGCCGCTCCATAAAGTATCTGGTCAAAATGCCGGTATAATGATTAGCGGAGCACTAACGGTGGTGACCGAAGCAGGTAAGGCATTGCATCCAAAGACGGGGGAAGGTATCATAGAAGTTGTAACTACTTGGCATTACGGGAAAAACGAGGGAAATAAAGGGGCAGAAATCGTTTCCGGATGACGTTTCATAAAAGCTTCTTTCTTTTGTAATCACACTGCAACAAAGCTTTGCTATTCTCCTGAAAAAAGGAGGATTAGCCGATGAGCCGGGCCGCAACAAACAAAAGCTCTCATCTGCATGCGATCAGGGGAACCGATGCAAACCTTCCTTCCCTGCGGCGGATGCTGGAGATGTTGAATGTCCGATACGGACTTTCAGACCCCGACGTGTCTTCCCTTCCCTTTGCCTGCGGGGACGTTACTGCCGGCAGCGAGGCCGAGCTTCAGACCGTCGTCACGGGAAAAAGGCAGCAAGTCGATCTGCCCCTTACCATCGAGCAATCGAATTATTTTGCCGACATTATCCGCCGTACGCGGGCGGGGGACACAAAGAAAAGGGTTATTACCGATCTGGAGAACTACCTGAGTGCCAATGGGGAGGCGGTTTGGGAAAACAGTTGGGTCCGCTTCCCCCGGAGCCAGCTGAGTCCGCTCACGGAAGAGGTCTTCCAGCGGGATCTCCTTGCGGACAAGGAAGACCCCTCCCAGGGTAACCGGCCGGACCTCCAGAAGTTCCTTTTCAGGCACGATGGGCGCGATTATGTGCGCATTCCCGTGAGCTATCTTCTCAAGCTTTCCCTGGTTGAAGCGGTCCGGTCATCCCCCACCACTCCCCCCGTAATGATTCGTGAAACCGCCTTGGACTTGATGGGGCATTTCCTCAATGACAACACCTCACCCGAAACATTCTCCTTCCATGTTATCTCCGCGACTGACCGCCTCGGAGTAGGACCGCCCGTCGCCAGGGAAATGGCCAAGCGCTTCCTCCTGACCCAACTGTTGACCATGTACGCTAATGAACGCTTCCGTTTGCGGGAAAGCGGCCAGGAAGCTATGG
>DYRD01000153.1 GCA_020718905.1 Syntrophus aciditrophicus
CGGGCCCTCCCAAAACCCCATCCCCGCCCCGGCCCTCCCCTTGAAGGGGAGGGAGGCGGTGACCAGAGCACGACAATGGCGTTGTCCTCTATGTCGAAAAGCGCCTGCAAGCCTCATAGACCAGACTTGTCAGAAAATACTTGACATGAATGACCTTTGGTTTATAATGTTACCACTGGTTATCAAATAGAGATATTTTTGCCCGGAGGTTTTCCATGTCATTTCCTGATAGAAACAATCCCTACAGTTTCAATGATTTTCTGGAGTGGCGGCGCAACGTCGATTACTACCGCGATGATCCGTTCATCAGGCAGGTAATCAGGACCTTTGCCGGCGAAGAGTTTGAAGAAATCGATGCCGCGGCGCGGGCCGTTTCCGCAAAGGTCTCCTTTCGCTGGCGTGATCTGGTGGAGCGAATCGCGCTGCCGGAAAAGCGCCCCTTCATGATGCATTACGATGGCCACCATAACCGGATCGACCGCATCGTCCGTCCGGCGGAAACGGAAATACTCGAAAAAGAGGTTTTCGCCGAGGCCGTTTTTTCCGGCAACACCTCCCCCTGGATCAGGCTCATCAAGGAGTTTCTCATCTATCAGAACGGCGAGGCCTGCATTGCCTGCCCGCTTGTCTGTACGGAAGGGCTGGTGATGCTGCTTGAAAAATACGCCGAATCTCCGGAAACGCGGCAAATACTCCGACACTGCAAGGAGGGTGTGGACGGCGATTATGGAATCGGTGCGCAGTACCTCTCGGAAATTCAGGGGGGCTCCGACGTTCCCGCCAATGTGCTCGAAGCGGTAGAGGTTGACGGCGTCTGGCGGCTCTACGGGACAAAGTTCTTCTGTTCGGCGACCCATGCCGACTACGCCATTATCACGGCCAAGCCCGTGGGGTCCGAAAAGGTCGCCCTTTTCATCGTTCCGTCCTGGCTTCCCGGAAACAAGGGGCGTGAAATTCGTAACGGCTTTACGATAGACCGGGTAAAATGGAAACTCGGGACGAGCGAGCTGACGACCGGAGAGCTTACCTTCAACGGTGCCGTTGCCTATCCGGCAGGGCCTCTGGACCGGGGCGTTGCCAATGTTGTCGGCATTGTCCTCACCTATTCGCGTCTTACCGTTGGTCTTTCCGCCGCGGCCTACATGACGAGAGCCGTACGGGAGGCGAAAAAATACGCGGAGTTTCGTGAGGCATTCGGCATGGCGATAGACCATTTCCCGCTGATGGAAGAAAATATCGATCGGCTGAAAATGGTTGCCGAAAGAACAACCGCCGGTGCTTTCCGGCTTTACAGGGATTTTCTTTTGCTCGAAGGCGGATTGAAGGCCGGTCTTGTTGCCGATGAGCCGGAGGCCGTAAAAAAGAAGCGCTTCGATGTCCGCGAGCTGATCATGCTGCAGAAAATCACCGCCGCCTGGGATTCCACCGAGGTTCTGCACGAGGCAATGTCCGTTTTCGGCGGCCACGGCGTCATGGAGGATTTTTCGTCGTTACCCCGTCTCTACCGTGATTCCGCCGTGAACGAGCTTTGGGAAGGGCCGAGGAACGTCCTTCTGACGCAGATTTATCGTGACCTGAAGAGGGTTGTCGACTGGTACAAGCCGTCTGAATTCGTCGGAAACATCCTGTCAGGGGCGGACGAAGATGTTCTGGAGCGGCTGGGACGCGAGCTTGCGGAGCTGCTCGAATATCCCGATCCATCACAAAAGGGCAAGGAAGCAGTACGGATGTGGCGCAGGTGGGATATTCTCTGCGCCGAGGTTTTTCATATTTATCAGGATATGGCCCTCTCTGAGGTGAAAAAAAACCGGGGCCGTGTTCCGGAACAACCTTAAATCATTGATAGCTTTGACATCCGTGTCATTGCGGGGAGCCCGGGTGACGAAGCAATCTCGGGGCATCCTCCCTCTCTTGCTGGATACGCGCTTTTGTCAGCATGAAGATTCATGTATAATAAGAAAAATGAAAGGATTTCAAAACAGGCAGCTTGGCGGTAAAAATTTCTAAACAAGGAGGGATTATGAAAAGAAGTAAGGTGTTGTTTGCTACACTGGTGTCGGCAATTGCGGTTATGATCTTTTTTGTCGCGGATATTCAGGCCGCAAAACCGGGTTTTGACGATAAAGAGATCCGCATCGCCCAGTTTGGTCCGCAGACGGGACCGGCGGCGCCATGGGGCGCGGTTGCCCGCGGGGCCGGACTGCTTTTCGACATGGTCAACGAGGAAGGTGGTATCCACGGAAGGAAGATCAAGTATTTTTCAAGGGATGACCAGTACAACCCCGCCCAGACGGCGGCGATTGTCAAAGACCTTGTAGAAAAAGAGGGGATATTTTCCTTTACCGGTGGTGTTTCGAGTGCAGGGGGGAATGCCATAAAGGGGTTTCTTGCCGAAAACAGGATTCTCTGGGTTACGCCCGGCTCCGCGGGTGTCAACACCGATGGAAAGGGCGAAATCGATCCGGTGATGAACCCCTACCGCTACTATTCCTATCCGCTCTTCCAGGATGAGGCGAGTGTCCTGACGAAATATCTGGTTGAGAAAAAGGGGTTCAAGAGGATCGGATTTCTCTATCAGAACGATTCCTACGGAAAAAGCGGCCTCGCCGGCTGTGTTCAGAGACTTGACACCTATAAAATGAAGCTGGCAGAGTGCATCCCGGTTGAACCCACCGACAAGGACCTTGCCTCCCAGATGCTCAAATTCAAAAGCGCCAATCTGGATGCGATTATCATGTGGGTCAGCCCGACCCTCGGGGCGATTACGATGAAGACCGCCGCGAATGTCGGTCTGAAGACACAGTGGGTCTCCTGCGACGGACTTTCCGACTACCCGCTGATGTACAAGATAACGGGCGGTCTCTGGGAAGGGGTTATAACCGGCGCGTTCGTTCCCACCCCCGATTCCACCGAGCCCCTGGTTGTAAAATACCGGGAAGCTGCCAAAAGGCTGGCCCCCAAGGAGAGGTGGGGTGTTTTCTACATGGCGGGCATCCTGTTTGCCGAGCCGCTCGTCGAGGCGCTCAGACAGGCCGGCCCCAATCTAAGCACGGAGGCGGTTATTGCCAAACTCAACACCTTCAAAGACTGGAAAGGGATGGGAGGCAAGATCACCTGGAACGCAAACCGTCACCAGGGGACCGATTCCGTGCAGATTCAGCAGTGCGGTCCCGGTGCGAAGGCAATTCTTCTTCAGGACTGGACGGCCAACGAGCTGGCCACCTGGAAGAAATAGCGCGCATCTGACGATGACGCCCTGCCGATGCGTCCGTGCGGCAGGGCGTTATCTATGAAAATAGAATTTACTGCTCCATATTAATAGGTTGCGAAACCATGTTTTCGCAGGGGCAATTGTGGACATTAAGCTTCGCTTTCATGAATTGCCCCTGCCCGGTGACCCCGTATCCTGATTTTATGAACATGAAACTTCGTTTTCATTGTTCGTTGTGCCCGCACCGGGCATGGGGGTTTGTATTTTATTTTTGGAGGAAGGTATGTACGATTTTTTGATGACAAAAGAACAGCTTGCATTTCGTGAAGAGGTGCGTGATTTTGTCCGGTGGGCGCCGCGCGACCTTATCCTTGCGATGGACAAGGACGAGATCAAATTCCCGAAGGAATTTTTGCAGGAAGCAGGAAGGCGCAACCTGCTGGGCTGCCGCTACCCGAGACAGTGGGGAGGCCGCGGGATGGACTGGGTGACAACCGGGATGGTTCTGGAGGAGATTGGAACCCTGAGTTATGAACTTGCATGCATTTTTGGTGTCGGGGCGGAGCTTGTCTGCGACGCGCTCATCCAGCACGGTACGGACGCGCAGAAGGAGAAGTACGTCAAGCCTCTTCTGAAGGGGGAGATTTTCGCGGCGGAGGGGCTGACCGAGCCGCGGGGTGGGTCCGATTTTTTCGGCGCCACCTCGAAAGCCGAGGATATGGGCGACTATTTCTTGTTAAATGGTCAGAAACGGTTCATCGTCGGCGGCGAAGGGGCCGATTATTTTCTTCTTTACGCCAAAACGAGCTTCGATTCGGCGGT
>DYRD01000154.1 GCA_020718905.1 Syntrophus aciditrophicus
GTCCACCCTGCCGTACGGCTCGACATCAAAATATTTCTTCAAGGCATCGAGGAATTCCAGGGCGCAGGTTTCCGGCTTCTGGCCGAGGATTCCCGCCAGGATGGCCCAATCGGTGCCATGACCCTTGCCCGTGGCGCTGAGGCTTCCAAACAGCCTTACCTCGATGGACTGGGCGCTGGCCAAGGTCTGATCATTCAAGCTAACGGCCATAAAGTCGTTGGCGGCCCGCATGGGAGCGATAGTATGGGAACTTGAAGGCCCGGGGCCGATCTTGAAGAGCTCGAATATGGAAGTGGTGATGGGAATTTTCTCAGACGCAGCAATGAGTTGGTCACACTTGGCTGCCGCCGCAGCTGCCGGCGGCGCCTGGGCGTAAAGCGACGTCAGGCGCAGCAAGCTCCCCGCCCCCGCCAGCCCGGCCCCCGTAAGAGCGGTAATCTGCAAGAATTTTCGACGGTTTAATCCTTTTTCCGGCCTATCTGCTTCCATAATCCATTTCTCTCCTTTATTTCTTTTCTTTTGCCAAACCGGTCTCCTCCAGGAAACAGGCGATTATCATTGCGACTACGACGCCGAAAACGATGGGCATCAGGGCGGTCTCAAAATTGGACGCCGCGAGTTTGCCCCCGTGATGTTCGGACACATGCATCAGTAGATAGCCGAAAACCGGCGACAACTGAGCCGTCATCATAAAAACGAGGAAATTCATCGCCCCCGCCGTAGACCCTTTGACATTATCAGGATTCACTTCCTTGATAATGCTGTAGGGTATCATGGCCGCCCCCGAGGCAATCCCCAGGGTAAGGGCGATGGCATAACCGGGAATGACCGCTTGATCGATATACAGGGCAACCAACAGGGCCATGAACATGATCATGGCCCCACCGATGAGGACAGGCTTGCGCCGCCCGAGGCAATCGGAAAGATAGCCGAGGAGCGGACATCCGATGACCCAGCCGAGGGGAACCATGGATGCCGTCTTTGCCGCCCTTAAGGGATCATAATTCAAACCCTGGGTGAGGTAGCTGACCCCCCAGATCATGTCGCCGATCGTGGTCGGAAGAAAGAGCAGCCCGGCGCAAAGGCCGCAGAGGTAGGACTGGGGATTGCTGAAGACGACCTTGTAGGTGGTAAAAATGGAGAATATAGACCCCTTGGCTCCCGGCCTCCCCGCTTCCGGCACCGCCTTCTTTTATTGCGGGAGTAACACGACCAGCGCCAGCGCCAGGATCATGCCTGTGGCACCGGCAAGGATCCAGAACAGCTGCCAGTCGATCCCGCAGACATGGATGAGATTGTTAACGGTGGCCTGCCCGGCCGATCCTCCGGCCATGCCGAACATCTGGGCAGCCCCGACAGCCAGAGCCAAATTGCGGGCTGGCAGGCTTTTGGTTGCCACAAATACGGCTCCCACAAAACCGAAGGCCGAGCCTGCTCCCTAGAGCAACCGGCCGAGGGAGGTGTAAAGTTGGTTGCCCGAACCGAAAAGAAGGCATCCGCAGGCGACCATGACAATCCCGACAGGAATGCTGTATTTCGCCCCATAAAGGTCCAGGACGGCCCCCCCCACCAAGCTTACCGGCGAGTACGTGTAATAGTACATGCCGAGAAGCGCGCTGATGCCGAGGGTGGTCAGCCCGAGGGCTCCCGTCAGCTCCGGCACAATCACGCTCGGGGCGGAACGGAGCATATATTGATAGAAATAGAAGAGGGCGCACAAAAGCCAGGCGGCGACACCCAGCATATTGACGGAATCCTTCGTAGCGGCAGATGCCGACGACGGGTCTTGGTTCACGGTAATCCTCTCTTCCACTGATTATTTCCCCGTTATTTAAACTCTTTCAATACCTTACCGAAGCCGGCAATGGCGTTGCGGATCGTCTCGTCATCAACGCAGTAGGCGATACGAATATGTCCAGGTCCGCCGAAACCGCTGCCGGGGACGGTGAGAATCCGCTCCTTCTGGAGGGCCCGGGCAAAGGCGACATCGTCGGCGATGGGGGTCTTGAGAAAAAGGTAAAAGGCCCCTTCCGGTTTCTGCACCGCATATCCCACGGAGGCAAGGCCGTCGCAGAGGAGGTCCCGTTTGCGTTTGTAGATCCCCACATCCACCTTCATCCCCTGGACCCGGGCGATCACCCGCTGCATGAGGGCCGGGGCGTTAACGAAGCCGAGTATGCGGTTGCACAGGACGAGGCCGCCCATGATGTCAAGGATATGTTCGCAATCGGGATGGGCGACGATGTAGCCGATCCGTTCCCCCGGCAGGGAGAGGCTCTTGGAATAGGAGAAGGCCATGAGGCTGTTCGGATAGGCATCGAGGACACTGGGAACGGTGACGCCGTCGTAAACAATGTCGCGATAAGGCTCATCGGAGACGAGATAGATAATGTTGCCGTATTCTCGCGATTGGCGGCTCAAAATGATGGCCAGCGCATGAATGGCGGCGGCATCATAAACCTTGCCCGTGGGATTGTTCGGAGAATTGATCAGGACGGCCTTGGTTTTTTCCGTAATGCCGTCTTCAATGGCCTGCAAATCCAGGGCAAAATCGGCATGGGTAGGGACGATACGGGTCACACCGCCGCCGTTATCTACATAGAAACGGTACTCGACAAAATAAGGGGCGGGAATGAGGACCTCCTCGCCGGGATTGAGAAGGGTCTTGAAAATGACGTTCAGGGCCCCGCCGGCGGTCATGACGATGTGATCCCGCAGCAGGGTAAGATTGCTTTCCAGGGAAAGAAAATCGGCGATGGCCTCCCGTGTTTCGGGATAGCCGGCGTTGGGCATATAGGCGTGCTTTCCGGGAAGATCCTCGCCCACCACCAGGCGCAGCTCCTTTTTCAGCTCCTCCGGCGGCTCGACATTGGGATTTCCGAGGCTGAAATCAAAGACATTTTCATCCCCGAACTCCCGCTTGAGTTGAATCCCCTCCTCAAACATCTTTCTGATCCATGATGACTGGGCGATAAACCATTGAATCTTATCCGCTATTGCCATGCTTGACTCCTTTCTTGTCCCGAAGCACGTCAGGCTTGCTGCATAACACAACAGCATTCTCCCGTCAATGCAACTATCATCTCATCCGGGGCGGATATCACCCATCCTGCGAAGTTATGTTGAGATTTATGATTTCATGGCGCGCAACGCCGGTAAATATCAAATAAGATCCGAATCCTCACAAATATTGATTAGCTCCAGCAAAGCCAGAATTTGCGGTCTACGCCCGCTGCCTTCCCGCACGATCTTGAGTATCCCGGCGCTTTTCAGACGCCCGAGCATATTCATGGTCATCGGTTTACTGGGCATCCCGGGACGATCGTCAAATTGCGAACTTGTAAAGACGGGCTGATCGAATAAACAATCCAGAAGCGTCACGGCGTATTGTGAATGGGTCAGGTCGATGATCCTGCCCTTCGAGCGGTTGTATAGATCTATGATAGACCGAGCCTTCCTGGTATTATCCATAGATTGTTCGTCCATTGCACCGAGGAAGAATCTGATCCACCGTGTCCAGGCGGCTGGTGTCTGCTCATTCAACGACCGGAGACCGGCCACATATTCTTCTCTGTGGCTTTCCAGGTAGGAAGAGATGTAGAAAACCGGACTGGAGATCAGTTTTCTTTCAAAGAGAAAGAGCGGCACAATCATCCGGCCCAGGCGTCCATTACCGTCAAGAAAAGGGTGAATCAATTCGAACTGGGCGTGAATGATCGCCATCTGCACAAGTGGATCGGGACGATCGAAGTGATAGTAATTTTCCCAACTATACAAATGGTCAATCATCTTCACCGGATCGGGAGGAACAAATTGCGCCTTTTCAATGGGCGTTCCTGGAATTCCTATCCAGTTTTGAGTAGTGCGGAATTGCCCCCGGGCCTTGAATTTTCCGCGGACTCCGTCCAAAAGTACGGCATGGAGTTCTTTGAGAAGATTCAAAGAAAAGGGACGGGCCTTCAATTCCTCTTCGGCCCGACGCATGGCGCGCCGATAATTCATGATTTCTTCGATATCCCGGACACGGGATTC
>DYRD01000051.1 GCA_020718905.1 Syntrophus aciditrophicus
CCCGTAGGAGTCTGGACCGTATCTCAGTTCCAGTGTGGCTGATCATCCTCTCAGATCAGCTAACCATCGTAGCCTTGGTAGGCCATTACCCTACCAACTAGCTAATGGTACGCGGGCTCATCTCTCAGCGATAGCATGCAAGCAGAGGCCATCCTTGGCTGCACAACCGCAGTCATGCAGCATTATTCGGTATTAGCCCACCTTTCGGTGAGTTATTCCCAACTTAGAGGCAGATTACCCACGCGTTACTCACCCGTGCGCCACTTTACTCAGGCCCGAAAGCCCTTTCGCGTCCGACTTGCATGTGTTAGGCACGCCGCCAGCGTTTGTTCTGAGCCAGGATCAAACTCTCCAGTTTTAATCCTTGCTGAGATTTTATCTCAATTACTCAAATTTGTGTCTATTGTCTATAAGGACCCACAAATCAATCATCCCACTATTCAATTGCCAAAGAGCCAACAGGAAACGAGCCGAGCCAAATAACTCAACACGAGTCATTTGTCAAGTACTTTTTTTTCAGCGCTTTAAAAAAAATCAACTGCGCCAAGATTTTATTTTCTACAGAGATTTCTTGGAAAAGTCAAGGACAAATTTACTGAACCTGCATTCCAGTTGAAGACCGATGTAAAGAACAGACGGAGCTTGTACTTCGGATCTGGAATATAGTCAAGAACTTTTTTCGACTATTTTACAATAATCAAAAAATGCTTCTTTTTTCCCTTCCTTATACGGATCATACCCATTGCATCTGTGTGTTGCATGTCGATTTTATCATCAAAAGAAAGGACCTGTACATCGTTGATGTATACCCCGCCCTGTTCTATGAGACGCCTTGCCTCCCCGCGGGAAGAGCACAGCCCGGTCTCATGAAGCAGCTCATAGGCGGGGATTCCCTTTTCAAAGGCCAGCCGCGTCTTTTCTAAGGACGGTATTGCGGAAAGATCACCAGAGCTCTCTTTTCTCGGGATAGTGCTCGTAGGGAAAAGACCTGCTGCTACCGGTTGCGGCTGAAAGGCCCGGGAGGAAGCCTGCCAGGCTTCAACTGCGGCTTCTTCGCCGTGGGTTATTCTGGTTGCCTCAAAGGCAAGAACGGCCTTGGCCATGTTCAGACGGACATCGGCCAACCCACGGGTCTGCCGGATCTCCTCGATGGGCAGAAAGGTGAATAAAGCAAGAAACCTTTCCACATCTTCGTCTTCCGTGTTTATCCAGTGCTGATAGTATTCGTAGGGAGACGTCAAGCGGGAATCAAGCCAAACCGTCCCCTTTCCCGTCTTCCCCATCTTGTGACCGGCAGAAGTCGTAAGCAAGGGAAAGGTCATGCTATGGGCAGTCTTACCCTCCACACGACGGATCAGATCACTTCCCGCCAGCATATTACCCCACTGGTCGTTGCCTCCCATCTGCATGACACAGTCATGGTTCTTGAAGAGATACAGAAAATCATAGGCCTGCAAGAGCATATAGTTGAATTCGATGAAGTTGAGTCCCTTCTCAAGACGCACTTTATAACTTTCGGCCGCAAGCATCTTGTTCACGCTAAAATGTCGTCCAATATCTCGCAAGAATTCTATATAATTAAGTTTTGTCAGCCAGTCGGCATTATTGAGCAAAATGGCCTTGCCTTCTCCAAAATCGAGATAGCGGGATAGCTGCTGCTGGAGACACTGGGCATTATAATCGATCTGCTCCCGGGTGAGAACCTGGCGCATTTCCGTCTTGCCGCTAGGATCGCCGATCAAGCCCGTCCCGCCGCCGACCAGGGCAATCGGCAGGTGGCCTTGACGCTGCATATGGGCCAGGGCCATGATGGGTACCAGGGAGCCGATATGAAGGCTCGTGGCGGTGGGATCGAAGCCGATATAACAAGTAATCGCTTGGCGATCGAGAAGCTGGCTGATCGCTTCATCATCCGTCGCCTGCTCAACGAAGCCCCGCTCCATAAAAACATCATAGACATTTTTCACCTTAGCATACCTCCCTGCAATCAGATTATCACTTGAGAATACACCTTTCGCTCTTCCCTTCAAGAGGGGACGGTTGGCGTATTGAATTTATCACCAATAATTCGGCCTTATGGTCATCCATAGGGCTGATTAAGAGGCAACGAGAGTCGCTCGATGTTCAGGGCGCTTCCGCTTCTCTCATCGACATCGATCAGGACCGCCTGCAGGCGAACATCCCCCTTGGCGACATCAAACTTGTTAGGAAGCTGAGTGAGAAACCTCTCCAGGACGATTTCCTTGCGGGTACCGATGACGGAATCGAAAGGTCCCGTCATGCCCACATCGGTAATATAAGCTGTTCCCCCGGGAAGAACACGCTCATCGGCGGTCTGGACATGGGTGTGGGTCCCCACCACGGCCGTAACTTTTCCATCCAGAAACCAGCCCAGGGCAATCTTTTCGGAGGTCGCCTCGGCATGTATATCGACAAGAATTATCTTTGTCCGTTTCCGGATTTTCTCGATTTCTCTCTCCGCGGTCAGGAAAGGGCAATCGAGGGGATGCATGAAGACCCTTCCCATGAGATTAATGACTCCCAAATGATAGCCCTTGACACTTGGCATCACCACGCTGCCCCGGCCAGGTGCCGACCCCGGATAGTTGGCCGGACGGATGAGGGCTTCATAGTCGCCTATAAAATCAAGGACTTCCTTCTTATCCCAGACATGATTTCCCGTCGTTATCACATCGATCCGGCTCTCGAAGAGATCTTCCACAATTTCTCTCGTAATGCCGAAGCCCGCAGCGGTATTTTCCCCGTTGGCAATAACGAAATCGATCTGATAGTCGCTTATTAACTCGGGGAGCAGTCCCTGGACAGCCCGGCGGCCGGGTTTGCCCACAATGTCCCCAATAAATAGTATTCGCATCGCCAGGCTCATTCCTATTTCGCGTAATCGGTGACCCGAGTCTCCCGGATGACCGTAACCCGGATCTGTCCAGGATAGGTCAGCTCCGTCTCTATTTTCTTGACGATGTCCCGGCAGAGCATAACCGCGTCGTTGTCGGAAATTTTCTCATTTTCCACCATGATCCGGATTTCCCGTCCCGCCTGGATGGCAAAACACTTATCAACACCATTGAAAGAATTGGCGATGGCCTCAAGTTCTTCCAGACGTTTCACATAAGACTCGAGCATCTCCCGCCTGGCCCCGGGCCGGGCCGCCGACAGGGTATCCGCCGCCTGGACCAGGACCCCGAGCAGGGTATTCGTTCTCCCGTCGTCATGATGGGTGGCAATGGCCTGGACAATTCTGGGTGCTTCCCCGAAACGGCGCGCAAAATCAGCGCCGATCGTGGCATGGGGCCCCTCGATTTCGTGGTCGATGGCCTTGCCGATATCATGGAGCAGACCGGCACGTTTGGCCTCTTTAACATTCATTTTCAGTTCCGCGGCCATCATCCCGGTCAAATGAGCGATCTCGATAGAATGCTGCAGCACATTCTGGGAATAACTTCTCCTGAACTTCAAGCTCCCGATAAGATTTACGATCTCCGGATTCACATCGTGCACGCCGACATCGAAACAGGTCCTTTCTCCCGTTTCCCTGATGATCGTATCCACTTCCGTACGAACCTTTTTAACGATATCTTCAATGCGTCCCGGATGAATCCTTCCATCGGAAATGAGCCGCTCCAGAGATATCCTGGCGACTTCCCTCCGGATCGGATCGAAACTCGAGAGCACCACGGCCTCAGGGGTATCGTCAACGATCAGATCAATCCCCGTTGCCGCCTCAATGGCTCTAATATTCCTGCCTTCACGGCCGATAATTCTCCCCTTCATTTCATCGCTGGGGAGATTGACCACGGAGACGGTATTTTCTGCCACAAATTCACCGGCATACCTCTGAATGGAGTAGGAAATAATCTCGCTGGCCTTTTTGTCAGCCGTTCTTTTCGCCTCCTCCTCTATCTTGCGAATCGTCGTCGCCGCTTCAATCCTGGCCTCACTCTCCATGGACTGGATGAGCATGCTTTTCGCCTCTTCCGATGAAATTTCCGCTATTTTTTGCAGCTTCTCTTTCTGTTCCTCTATAATCCGATTCACTTGGTCGTGCTTATCCTGCAGGGATTGTTCCTTTTGAAGCAGCCCCTTTTCCCGGTTCTCGATATTATTTTCCTTTTGAGAAAGGGAATCCATGCGTTTTTCAAGATTTTCTTCCATGGAACGAATCCGTCTCTCGACGGCATCAAGCTCACCTTTTCGTTCCCGGGTGTCCTTCTCGAATTCCGTCTTGACCTTAAGAAGCTTTTCTTTTGCCTGAAGCATCGATTCCTTTGTAATATTTTCAGCTTCTTTTTTTGCTTCATCGATGATGCGGGAAGCAAGGCTTTCCGAAGAGGCGATCTTCTTTTTCGACAGGACATTCATCACCATATAGCCCACAAACAGGCCGCTACCGAGTGCTACCAACAACAATATTATCATCATGAGTGTGCTCAATGCTATTACACCTCCTTCTTTGTATGCGCCGCACCGGGTCACATGAATAAAATCCGGGCTCGCTTCCGGTGTTTCCCCGCGTTAGACGCCTGGGACACAACTACTCAAGGAATGAACAAATTTTCTAAAGGGATTGTACGAAGGAAAAATCTACGGGGCTTTTACCAAGGTAAGAAAAACCCCGCTTATGCCGTGTTAACCACCTTTTTGAACCGTTCTTAAAAAGTGGGTGCCTTAGTTGCTGCTTCAGGCTTCCTGCCCTCCGTTGTTACGGACGTCGGCAGACATGCACACGGCGAACAAGGACAGGGCCCCGATTCCAAGGTGTTGGATCAAAAGACATCAGTTAATCACGTGCATCGCAGGGGATGATCAATAAGTTTAAGCTGTCTCGTTGATCAGGCTGATTAACTTTCCCGACCTGCTCTCAAGCTGCTGATGGATAATCTCCTCGGCAACCTTTACTCTAAAATATTCATCCGCAATATTCAAGGCTGCCAGAATGGCGATATTCAAGCTATTGAAATGGCTGGTTTGTTTACCAATTTCTTCTACCTTGTCATTGACATACTGTACAACCTTCGCAACATGCTCTTCTTCTGCATCACTCACAACCGACAAATCTTGTCCCATAACCTTGATATAATAACGCTTCTTCAAGCTGCATAACCCCAAAGAGAGCTTATTGCGGAGCTTATATATCCTGAAGCAAATCGAGTAACGAATCTACCTTGGTACGTACGGTCTCCCTTTCCTCGCTCAATCCCTTTAATTTTTTATTTGCCTCTTCCAACTCTCTATCTTTATTTTTAAGGAGTTCTTCCAACTCCTGACTGCGCGCCTTTAAAATTGCCTGCTCCTGGATAATCTTTGTAATTCGTTCTTCCAGTTCTTTAAATTTCAGAAATTCCACGGGCTCACCCTACCTTTTTCTTATAATCAATGACAGGTTATCTATGTCAAAAGGACATTTAAAAGTCAAGGGCATTATTCACTTCTTCAAAATAGGCCCGTAGCGCTGCCAGCATGGGTTCCCGCTCGGTGAACCCGCTGATTTTCTGCCTGAAGGGGGCGCTGCCGCGCAGCCCCTTCGTGTACCAGAGGAGGTGTTTACGGAAACTCTGCACCACCCCCCGTTCCCCCCCATACTCCGTCTCCATATCCAGATGATCCCGGATGACCTGTTCCCTCTCCTTGAGGGACACGGCAGGATACCCTACGTCACCTCCCCATTCTCTCCCCGTTTTCCCGGTATCCCTGAATATCCACGGGTTTCCGAAGGCGGCGCGACCAATCATAACAGCGTCGCAACCGGTAATCTGCATCATTTTTCGGGTATCCCCGGGGCGGCGAATATCGCCGTTACCGACTACAGGGACATGGAGGACCTTCTTAACGTCCTGAATGACCGCCCAGTCAGATGTTCCGCTGAACCCCTGATCCGCCGTCCGGGGATGAATGACCAAGGCGTTGGCCCCTTCCTCCTCGGCAATCCTCGCAATTATCGGAGCGTTGATCTCAGAAGGTCTCCAGCCGGCGCGGATCTTAACCGTCAGCGGCAGGGGAGTAGCTCTGCGCACGGCACGGATAATCAGGCCCGCCTTTTCCGGGTCCCGGAGCAGGGCCGCCCCGGCCCCCGCCCGGACCACCTTTCTCACGGGGCAACCCATGTTGATATCGATAAGGTCCGCACCCCGGTCCGCGACGATGCGTGCCCCTTCCGCCATCAGCTCCGGATCGCTTCCGAAAATTTGCACCCCCAACGGCCGGTCGTCATCGTTGCTGTCCAGATAACGGCCGGTCTTCTGCGACCCTCTGACCAGACCGTTGACGCTGACCATCTCCGTAAAGGCCAGTCGGCATCCGAAGCGACGGGCCATGGACCGAAAGGCGAGGTTCGTAATTCCTGCCATGGGGGCCAGAAAAACGGGGTTGTCAAACTCCAGGGCACCGATTTTCACGTCCCCTCCCTTTCCATAAAGCGGCAGGCATAAGCGAGGTCTTCCGGGGTGTTGATCCCCATAACCTCCGTCGCGTTCCCGACGACAAAGGCCGATACCTTATGTCCATCCCGCCGGGCAATCTCCATGATATCCGTAAGATAGTACTCTTGCTGGACGTTGTTGTTTGCGATCCGTCCTACGGCACTGAAGAGGAAGCGGCTATCGGCACAATAGATTCCCGTGTTGATTTCCCGGATCGCCTTTTCCTCCGCCGTGGCGTCCTTCGCCTCCACAATCCTCAGCACCTCTCCGGCGTCATTCTTGACAATCCTCCCGTAACTTACCTGGTTATCAAGGTTAACCGTCATCACGGTCACGATAGCGCCGGAAGCGTCATGATGGGCGATAAGGGATGCGACCGTCGCTCCCTGCAAGAGGGGCACATCGCCACAGAGGATCAAAACCAGGCCGTCAAAGTCGGCAAAGACCTCCCGCGCCTGGAGGACGGCATGCCCTGTCCCGAGCTGTAGCCGCTGCTCTACAAAGATCACCCCCTGCTCTCCACAGGCTTCACGAACCCGCTCAGCCTGGTGACCGATTACGGCGGCAATCCGATCCGCGCCTATCTCCTTCGCCAACTCGACGCTGTAAGACAGCATTGGCGTCCCGCAGATCGGATGAAGGACCTTGGCCAGGTCGGACTGCATTCTCGTTCCCTTGCCGGCCGCTAAAATTACAGCCCCGATACGCTTATTTTTCATTTTTCCGGTGTCGCTCCTTTAAATAGAATCATGCCACCAATTTCATTGACTATTGTTTTTGGAGAAGTCGTCATTGACTGGAATGTCCTTTTTCGATATTTAGCACGACCATGGGTATTCAACAACCCGAAAAGAAAAAGGGAGAAATAAATACCATGCCCAACATTCTTCTCATCGGCAACGGCGCCCGGGAACATGCGATTGCGGAAGCCCTGGTCCGTTCCGTGCAGAACCCGGGATTATTTGCCTACATGCAGGCCAACAATCCCGGAATTGCAAATCTTTCCAAAGGGTTGCGCCTCGGCAGATACGAAGATATGGCCACCATTCTCGATTTTGCCCGGGCCAAGGAAACGGCCTTTGCCGTTGTGGGCCCCGAAGATCCCCTGAACGAAGGGGTTGTCGATTCCCTTGCGGCGGCAGGAATCCCGGCGGTGGGACCCACTAAATCCCTTGCGAGACTGGAGACTTCGAAGTCATTTACGCGCAATCTTGCGGAAAAATACAACATCCCCGGCAATATACCCTTTCGCGTCTTCACCTCGGAGGCGGACATCCCGGAATTCATGGCCACCCTCGGTGAAGTGGTGGTAAAGCCCGACGGACTGACGGGCGGCAAAGGGGTAATGGTCCAGGGGGATCATTTTTTCGAGAAGGAAGAGGGCCTGGAGATTTGCCGCCAGATCCTGAAGGAACACGACCGGGTGATTGTGGAGGAAAAACTGGCGGGCGAGGAATTTTCCCTCCAGTGCCTTTGCGACGGGAAACATGTGATCGCTACTCCCCCCGTCCAGGACCACAAACGTCGGTTCGTCGATGACAAGGGACCGAATACGGGCGGCATGGGGTCATATTCCTGCGAAGACCATTCCCTGCCCTTTCTAAAACCCGAGGATGTCGTAGCGGGCCTGGACATCACCCGCCAATTCGCCGCGGCCATCTATCGGGAAACAGGCATGTATTACAAAGGCGTCATGTACGGCGGGTTCATGATCACCAGGTCAGGTATCCGGCTCCTGGAATATAACGCCCGCTTCGGCGATCCGGAGACGATGAATATTCTTCCCCTTCTTCAGACGGATTTTGTGGACGTCTGCAAGGCCATAATCAACGGCACCCTCGACCGACTTTCCGTAACCTTCGACAAGAAGGCAACAGTTTGCAAATACATCGTTCCCAAAGGATACGGCCTTCCTAAAGACCATCCCGATGCCCAATCGACGGCAGCCGGAATCGAGGTGGGAGATACGGGCCAGGCAAGACTCTACTATTCTTCCGTGGACAAAAAAGGCGACGGCCTGTATATGACCACGTCCCGGGCCATCGGCGTTGTCGGGGTGGCAGATAACCTGCATGATGCTGAAGTCATGGCGGAAAATGCCGCCGCCGCCATTCGGGGGCCCGTCGCCCACCGGCCGGATATCGGTACAGCGGCCCTCATCGCAAAGCGGGTCCGCCACATGGAGGGGCTAAGACAATAGGGTCACGGTATGGTTGGCCAGGATAAATGCTCCGCGCCTTCTTGAAAAGCCTCCTTTTTTCCCTCCCCCTCCTGACCTCCCCCTTGCCGGGGGAAGCATTGAAGCGGGGAGAAGCAACCGGACAATACTGGACTCATCCATTAAAAAACTAACGATAATATCTATAGAAACAGGGAGATAATCTATGCATTTGAACGTCATCAAGCGGGTACTTATCAGCGTCACCGATAAAAAGGGCATCGTCGATTTTGCCAGGGAATTAAACAGTTTTGGCGTGGAGATCCTCTCTACGGGGGGAACGGCGGCGCAGTTGCGCAACAGCGGTCTGGAAGTACGGGAAGTATCGGATTATACCGGCTTTCCGGAAATGATGGACGGCCGTCTCAAGACCCTCCATCCCAAGATCCACGGCGGACTCCTCGCCCTCAGGGACAATCCCCAGCACCTCGCGGCCGTGCAGGCCCACGACATTGAGCTTATCGATATGGTCGTCATCAATCTTTATCGTTTTGAGGATACGGTGGCCAAAGCAGGGTGCCCCCTCGAGGAAGCCGTGGAAAATATCGATATCGGCGGCCCCACCATGCTCCGGGCGGCGGCCAAGAATTACCGTTTCGTCAGCGTCGTAACCGATCCCGGCGACTATTCGAAAATAATTGAGGAAATGCAACAAACCGGCGGGAAAATCTCTGCAGCGACAAACTTCCTCCTGGCGACCAAAACCTTCCAGCTGACGGCTCGCTACGACGGCGCCATCTCCAATTATCTCGGCAAGATAAACCCCGACGGCGACCGGAAGGAATTCCCCGCAACCTACACCTTTCAGTTTACCATGGCCCAGGGCCTCCGCTACGGGGAGAATCCCCACCAGAAGGCGGCCTTCTATACGGAAAACAATCCCCTCCTGTCCGCCGTCGCCAACGCCCGGCAGCTCCAGGGTAAGGAATTGTCTTATAATAATATCATGGACTCCGACGCGGCCTGGCAGATGGTTTCCGATTTCAAACTGCCGGCGGCGGTGGTAATCAAACACGGCAATCCCTGCGGCGCCGCGACTTCCGACGGCGATCTCCTGGCGGCCTACCAGAAGGCCTTGCAAACGGATCCCGTGTCGGCCTTCGGCGGCATCGTGGCCCTCAACCGGCGGGTGGACGCAAGGACGGCGGAAGAATTAGCCAAGACATTCCTGGAGGTAATCATCGCCCCTGCCTTTGACGAAGAGGCCAAGGCCATTCTCGGGGCCAAGAAAAATGTCCGGGCCCTGGAAATTCCCCAGACCACACCCTCCATCCAGGCAGGCTATGATTTTCGCCGGGTCGTCGGCGGACTCCTTATCCAGGAGCGGGACACGGACGACCTCGACATCCGCAAGGCCCAGGTCGTCACCAAGCGGCTGCCCACGGAGGAGGAATACCAGGCCCTCGATTTCGCCTGGCGGATCGTCAAGCACGTGAAATCCAACGCTATCGTTTATACTACTAAGGATCAACTCGTCGGCGTCGGGGCCGGTCAGATGAGCCGGGTGGATTCCGTCAAGATCGCCGGCATGAAGTCGCTCCTGCCCACACAAGGAACAGTCCTCGCCTCGGACGCCTTCTTCCCCTTCCGGGACGGCGTGGACATGGCTGCCGCAGCGGGGGTCACAGCCATCATCCAGCCCGGCGGCTCCGTCCGGGACGAAGAGGCCGTTCAGGCGGCCAACGAGCATGGCATAACCATGATCTTCACGGGGAAACGGCATTTCAAACACTAACCAGCTTCCTCTCCCTCCCCGGCAGGGGAGGGAATTTTGCTACTTTTTGCGAACACGTTTTATACAATAAGGAGGAATCGTAGCGATGACACCTAAAGCCGAACCCATCGTCAGCGTCGTTATGGGAAGCGATTCGGACCTTCCCGTTATGGAAGAATCTACAAAAATCCTGGAGCAGTTTGCCGTCCCCTACGAATTATTCCTGACCTCAGCCCATCGCTCACCGGCGCGGACGGCAGCCTTCGCCAAAAATGCCGCCCCAAGAGGAATAAAGGTTATCATCGTCGGCGCCGGGGCGGCGGCCCATCTGGCGGGAGTTATTGCCTCCCAAACATTACTGCCCGTCATCGGCGTTCCCATTGACGCAACATCCCTTAAAGGGCTCGATGCCCTCCTGGCGACCGTCCAGATGCCGGGAGGCATACCCGTGGCGACAATGGCCATCGGCAAGTCCGGGGCCAGAAACGCGGCCCTCTGCGCCGTCAGGATTTTATCCCTCACCGATGGGCAATTAAAGCACAGCCTCCGTAATTATGTAAAAAACATGGCGGAAGAAGTGTCCATAAAGCATGATAAGCTGACCAAACCCCGAGACCAACACCGGGAATAGACCTTGCGTATGCTATGTATACCAGAGAAATGCCATGACTACGATCGATATTGACCCCCGGGACATCCTGCCGTCAAGCATCGCAAAAGCGGTGGCAATTTTAGCAGCAGGGGGCGTTGTCGCCTTCCCGACGGAGACCTTTTACGGTCTCGCTGCCGACGCAATGAACGAAAGAGCGGTGGATCGCATCTTCGAGATCAAAGGACGCTCATTTAACAATCCCATTGCCCTGATCATCTCCCGAGTGGATGATCTTAATCTCATTACGGATTACGTTCCGGAAGCAGCAAAAACGCTCATGACTGCCTTCTGGCCGGGACCCTTAACCCTTTTATTCAAGGCATCCCCTGCCGTCTGCCCGCGCTTGACGGCAGGGACGGGCAAGATCGGTGTCCGCATCTCCAGCCACCCCATCGCCCAAGCCCTTGCCGCCCGTATGGGCCGTCCGGTCACCGCCACCAGCGCCAACCTTTCCGGGGGAAAGGAATGCACCGCCGCCGGAGAGGTCAGGGGCCAAATGGCAAACGTAAACCTTCCCGTCATCGACGGCGGCCCCACGCCGGGCGGCCGGGGATCGACCTTTCTCGACGTAACTGTCGATCCCCCGGTTCTGCTTCGGGAGGGGGCCATCAGCAACACCACCATCAGAGCCATCCTGAGAAAATAAACCATTAGTTTATTTAGACGGCATTATTTTATATTTTTTCACACCGAACCATATAAACCTATTGACAATTTCGCAAATTTAGCTCTATTATGAACTATCAGTCGCAAGCAGCGGGGTATCTATCCTCGCGCTAAAAATAAGGTAAGTTGAGTTGTTTCATGCAATACTTTGTATGTCTTTTCAAGACCCTGTTCTCTAACATATTTTGATCGTGCCTTTTATTGTATTGTCAACCGCCGAACTGAATACCACTTTTCGGTATTTTGCGGGACATAAATAATGGTACAATATCACAGATACGTTATGGGATTTGTTTATGTATTTGCTCTTGGACATACACAAACATACCGCTTTTCCGCCGTAAGCGGCGGGTAATTATACCCTACGAGATTAATGACGGAAAAGGAGTTATATATGACAATTACTCCCCGTTTCACCCTGGCCATTGCGGATCTACCCCCCCAGTCCTTGACAGTTGTCGAATTCGAAGCGACGGAGGAGATATCGCGTCCCTACAGCTTCTCTATCCTCGCCATCTCAAACGGGGATGATCTCGCGCTCATGGATTCGGTATCCGGGGAGTCGATACCCGGGGTACCCGTTGCAGCTATCACGGTGCCATCACCAGGTGCGAGCATCACCATGCTCTCGGCAAACACTTCTTTTACCGGGTCACGTTGGAGCCGCGCATCATCAGGCTTGCCGCCACCCGGCACTCCGACGTCTACCTCGACGAGGAGACCATACCGGAGACGATATCCCGTGTCCTGCGCAATGACGGCGCTGCGCACGCCATAACGGGCCTCGACGTGGACATCCGCACGACCGGTACGGGGTATCGGAAGCGCTCCTTCGTCTACCGGCACGAAGAGTCCTGCCTGGCCTTCATCTCCCGGCACCTGGAGCACGAGGGCATGTACTATTACTTCCGCCAGGACAAGGACCGGGAGGTCATGGTCATAGACGACAGGATCTCCCACGAACCTGCCACCCGGTCCGTATTCTACCGAAGGACCCGCAGCGACGGTGCCCTGGACGATACCATCCATTCCTTTTTCATGCACGAGACCCGTCTGCCAGCAAAAGTCATCTTGAAGGAGAACAACTTCCGCAAATCCACCCTCGACCTTACTGCAACGCACCCCGCAAGCGACAAGGGAACGGGAGAGATAACCCTCTACGGCGAGAACTACCGCACCCCCGAGGAAGGAAAGAGGTACGCACGGATACGGGCCGAGGAGCTCGCCTGCCGGGGACGTATCTTCTCCACGGGCAGCGCCGTCGGTATCACGAGCGGGGCCATGCTCAATATCGAGGGCCATGACCGCCAGGCATTCAACGGGGAATACCTCGTCGTGTCCGTCAACCATTCCGGTTCCCAGGCAGAGGCCGCCCTTATGATCCAGGAGGGAAAGAACGATCCCTACACGGTCACCTTCACCTGCATCCCCGCATCTGTCCAGTACCACCCCGAGCGGATAACCCCCGTACCCGTCATCTCCGGTTCGTTAACCGCCGTTATCGCCGGTGACGGCTCCGGGTCCTACGCGGAACTAGATGACCACGGCCGGGACAAGGTCTCTTTACCCTTCAAGGAGAAAAAGAAGGATGCACGGAACTGGGCCTGGATGCGGATGGCCACCCCGTATGCAGGCAGCGAGGAGGGGATGCACTTCCCCCTGCGCAAGGGGACGGAAGTCCTCCTTACCTTCATCAACGGCCACCCGGACAACCCCGTCATCGCAGCCGCCGTCCCGAACTCGGAGCAACGCAGTGTCGTGACAAGCAGGAACGCCACGACCCATGCCCTGCAGACAAGCACGGCAAACGGGCTCTTTATGACCGCTTCCGGGGCCACCATGCTCAGAGAGGCACCATCGGGACAGAACACGGGTCAAAAAACTTCGCCACAGGATGAGGCGTTCGACTGGACGAAATATGTTACGGGGAACGAGTTTAATTTTGTGCAAGGGTCAAGCGTTTCTTTATATCCCACGAGTAAGCTGACGGCCAATACGGGATTGAACGTCAACTGGAATGTTCTGGGTCTCAATGCCAATTGTAATTGCGGTCCGACCCTGACGGCAAACATGTTTCCTACGGTGAATTTCCAGGTAGGCGACAGCTACACGGAAGGGCCGGGCCGGGTCTATATGGCCAACAAGACCATAAATGCAATCGGCCTGGAGGGGATTACGCTCATGGCCGGTAGACCGTTCAAGTGGCGAACCTATAAGAATGCACAATGGAATCGGATGGCATTTTCCCTAATCGGGATCACCGCCACCGTGGCCGGCGCAGCTGGATCAGTAATCAATCATTTTGCGCCCAGTGAAAGTAAATATCTCCCCTGGATTGCCCCATTGTCATCCTGGACAATCGACGCTGCCGGGCTCATTTATTATGCTTTAGCGGGGAAGAAAGATTGGTTTAACATTGCGAGTATGGATAGTTATAACGGTAGACTCGAGGCAGCCGATAATCAAGGGGTTGGCGGGATCGTAAGCTTGACTAATGTCGGCGTAGACATTATAGGTGCCCGGGCAGCCGTTGACGGTATGGGAGCTTTACCTACAGATACAAGGCCCTATATAAAAGTGGCTAATAATACAATAGCGTTGAATTCGCGCGATTACCTGCTTAATAATGAAAGAGTTCGTACAAAGATTTATATGGCCGACAGTACTGTAAACATCGAGGCAAGTAGCGGCGCGAAAGCAGCGCAAATACAGGTTAGTGCGCGCAGCGCTACGGGCGGCCACGCCTCGTTAGTGTGCGATAACTTCCGTTTATCTGTGAAGCGAGATGGCATTCGCCTGTGGCGTCATGCGCCAGAGCGACATCGTTCATATGAGGCGGCGGATATATCGGGCCTGGCCATTTTCGATAACGGTATTGAAGCGAAGAGTGGTGTAGTAGATCTATACAGCCGCCAGTATATGCGCCTCCGGTCTGACGGGGGGAGGGTCAAGTTGGACCAGCAGCGCATAGATATCGAGTCCGGTCAAATAATCATGAATGGCAAAACTTTAGACTTAACGGGTGATTATGTGCGACTGGGTGATTAAGAAAAAACAAGGCCGCAAGGCAACGGCAGGTAAACGGAAACAAATCATCATCATCGGTTTTGGACAGGCATGTTTATATCTCTACGAAAGTAAGCATATTTTTTTACACCGAAGCATATAAACCTATTGACAATTTCACAAAGGTAGCTCTATATTAAAGAAAACCTGAAGGGCAGGAGGTAAGGTTCGACCCCTTAAGTGCCTTCCTTGCTGCCGTATGATGCCATAATATCCTTTGCAGCGCGCGTAGATTTTGGAACAATTTTTGTCAAAAACGGAAATAATTCCAAAGATTCTTTAGGGTGGTTCTTATGCATGGACGGCTTCTTTCCTATCTTCTTTGCTTTATCCTCGTTACCTCCGTTAACCTTGCCATGACCGCAACGGCCCATTCTCAGACGCCCGACGGCCCCATCGCGGCGGCGGAGGGGAAGCCCTCGGGGGAGCTGGATTTCCAGACGGCCAACAAGGTGGCGGCCCTCGACGACAAGCTGGCCGAGGCCCTGACCCTTTATTACGACGGGAAATTTGCCCAGGCCCTGCCCATCTTCAACAGCATTTCCGCCGACGTGGAAACCATGGATCTCATGTGGTGGTTGGGAACAACGGCCATGAATACGGGGGATACGAAGCTGACCATCGCCAAATTCCAGAAGATGCTCGCCGTTGACCCCGGGCTGCACCGGGTGCGCCTCGAACTGGCCGCCGCCTATTTCCAGTTGAAGCAATACAACGAGGCCCGCCGGGAACTGGAAATAGTCAAGCAGGCCAACCCGCCCCAGGACGTTCAGAAGAATATCGACCGCCTCCTCGCCGCCATCGATGAAAGCACCAAAAAGGTCTTCTGGAATGTGCGCTTCTCCCAGGGGATCCAGTGGGACAGCAACATCTCGAGCGGGCCGGACCAGAAGGAACTGTCCGTCACGGGCGGGACCCTGAGCCTCGCCGACGACACGAAAAAGCTCGGTGACTGGGCCTCCATCGAGAATTTCTCGGGAAACGTCCTCTATGACCTCGGCGACAAAGGGGGCTTCATGTGGAATACTACCGCCGATGTGTACAACCAGTTTTATTTCCACTACGGAAAATACAACTACCTCCTCGGGGACGTCACGACGGGCCCCTGGTGGGTGGGACCGAACGACATCGCGAAGGTGCCCGTCGGCATTTCCAAACAGGAGTACGGCAGTTCTCCCCTGTCCACTATCTATCATATCCGGCCGAGCCTGGAGCATTATTTCACCCCCTATTTCAGTCTCCGGGGCCAGTTTTCGTGGAGCAGGGAAAACTTCATGGACAGCAGCAACTACAATCTCAACAATACGACGACGCGCTACGAGCTCACACCGAACTTCTATTTCATGAACCGCCGTCACATCGTATCCCTGAATATCGGTTATGAACTATCCATCGCCGATTCCCGCAGCTTTACCTATACGGCGCCTTACGCGGCCATCTCTTACTTCACCCGCTTTCCCACGAAGACGGACCTCTTTCTGAGATACCAGCTCGGGGAAAGGAACTACAAGGCGGCTCCCGTCCTTTACAACGATGAACGGGTAGATCGCCGTCAAAGCTGGTCCATCGTCTTGAGTCAGGAATTCCTGAAACACTATTTTACCTCCTTTGCCTTCAACTATATCGACAACCATTCCAACGACGAGCTTTACAGCTTTACCAAGGAGACCTACACCTTGAGTGTGGGGTTCTATTTCTGATCACTGATCATTACGGGAGGTTACGATGAACTGCTATAAACGTATTTTCAGCCTGATCGTCCTGATCACGGTCATCGCCTGGGGAGGGATGGCCGGGATAAGCCTCGCCGCCGACAACCGGGGTCACGGGGCACCGGCGGACGCCCTGCCCAAGGAATTGCAGAGCATCGACGTCAAGGACTACTTCCTGCCGGGAAAGACCAAAGAGGCCGGGGTGATCCAGACGACCATGGGCCATGTGGTCGTGGCCCGGGGCGATCTTCGCCAGGCCTATTTTGCCGCCAACGGCGACAAGCTCTACGAGCAGGACGTCCTCTTCACCCTGAAGGCCTCCAAATGCCGCGTCAAGCTCCTTAACAACGACGTCATCACCATGGGGGACCGGACCCGGATAGCCATCAAGGAGGTGGCGGGAGAAACAAACAAGGCGGAGAAGAAGACCAATCTCTCCATGGCCCGGGGCCAGGCCATGTTTTACGCCATCCGCGTCCTCAGCCAAAAGAGCGCCGCCATGACCGTGGAGAGCCCGACGACCGTTGCCGGCGTCCGGGGGACGAAGTTCGGCATGGAGGTCGCCATGGCAGGCGAAAATAACACCGCCGCCCTGCCCCTCCTCCTTGCCGACGCCGCCAGCGATTGGGGGCGCCACCTGATTCTGGCCCAGGCTCCCCCCCCCGCCAAACATCACCACAACCGTCCACGGCTTTGACGGCACCGTAACCGTCACCTCCACCGTGGACGGGAGAACCCAGAACGTGGCGGCGGGGCAGACCGTGTCCGCCACTCCCCAGGGGATCGGGGCCATCATCCCCCCCCCCCCCCC
>DYRD01000155.1 GCA_020718905.1 Syntrophus aciditrophicus
GGGCACTTTCCGAAAGTGAAAGGAAGCTTTTGTACGACTATTTGAAGGAAAAATATTCCCTAAAGTGAGGTCGGCTATACGAAAATAAGCCGCGACGCGAATGGGGTGTTTGGCCCGGGATGGCATCGATCAAACCCCTCTTCCTGGCGAGAGAGAATTTATTCCATTTCGTGGGAGATTTTGAAACAGAGCACATGGTATTTAAATTCAGCAAGGTTCACTCTTTGGGCGCGCACGGGGAAAGTGTGGGCGCGGGGAAATCTTTTGGGCGCAAGTCAGGATTTACCTTAGTCGAGCTGCTGGTCAGTATCGCGATCGTGGCGATCTTGGCGTCTTTGTTGCTTTCGGCCGCGAATAAGGTCCGGGCTGCTAGTCAGAATGTCACATGTGTTAATAATCTTCGGCAGTTCGGGATAGGGATTGCTGCCTATATGGGGGAAAATAATGGTCAGATCTATCCAACTTGTCCTCAGTCTAGTTGGTTTTGGTTGGGAGATGAGCCATGGGGGGCTTTTACGGCGTATGATGGTGCGGCTTTTGCGCCTTACGTGGGGAACGCCATGGGCATACCGCAATTATCGGGTGCTCGAAAAGGGCTGCTTTATTGTCCATCGATCAGAGCCGATTTTCCAGGAAGCATTCCAACGACTGCCCTGCCCAATGGATGTTTAGGGTACGCCATGAATCATTGGATGTATTCGATAAAACCCAGCTTGGGTCGCCCGACAAAGGCCTTTGACTTTGGGCCGAACCCCAGCAAGAAGCTGGTTCTCGTGGACGCGGTGGTTCCCGATCTTGGGGTGGAAAGTTTTAATGGAAACGCATTGCCGCCGGGTGCGTTTCGGCACAATCACCATCTCAACGGACTCTTCCTTGATGGCCATGTGGGGGCCCTGTCCCCAGAGGACGTCAGCACCACACAATTATTAAAAACCCTCGTCGCCCCCGAGGAGTAGCGGTTGCTTTGCCGATAGTTCGGATGGGCATGACTTGGGTATCAAAAACTTTATGAAAACTTGTATTCGCCGTTCTCTGGGCATTCTGTTGCTGGCCTCGTCCTGGCTTCATGCCGGGAGCGAAAAGCAATCCGTGTTGGAGGTGCCTTGGGCGGATCGGCCTCCGATACTGGATGGGAAGATGGACGACGCCTGTTGGGAAGAGGCGGCCAAAGTCGAAGGTTTTGTTTTGTTGCCGAAAGGTGAACCCACTCAACAAACCAAGGCAAGAATAGTCTATGATGCCAGCAATCTCTATGTGTTCTTCCGGGTGTATGAAACGAGGCCGGGGCGCATTCTCGATGTGTCGCGCGAGCCGGGCCGTGACCGCCTGTATCGTAGCGAGGCGGTCGAGATCATGCTCACGCCTGATCTGAAGCAATCAAAGGATTGGGTGATGTTTATTGCGGACTCGGCGGGTTGGCGATTTGATATTTCGGGCCGCAGCGGTCAGGCATACGATCCGGATTGGCGAGTGATTTCCGGGCGTTTCGACGGGGGATGGACGGTTGAGGTGCGGATTCCGTTTGGAGAACTTGCCCACGTCGGGCAACTCTTTGGAACGCCCCAGGCTGGCGATGTTTGGGGAGTTACTTTCTTTCGTAAACAAGCGGATCCCCAGGAAGTTTCGTCGGGAGTCCCTGAAGCGTCTCCGCAACAACAAATCAGATTTTTGGGACAGCCGGGAGCCCCTCAAATCGCCGCAAGTCTTCCTTTTTCGGCTTGGGACGGAGCGCTGAAGCTTTTAGTGACGGGGGCCAGCGCATCCCTCTCCGGGGAATGCCGGATTTTTCAGGACGACAATTTGGTAGATACGCAAAAGGAGACACTCTCCAAACCTGATGAAAAACGGATCGCCGATGCCCGTGCCCGGGCTTCGGCCGTTCAAGAGAGTATGGCCTTTCCCTTTCGTTTCACTGATGGCGGTGAGGTGAGATTCAAATTTGATCTGACGAGCGAGGGACATGTGATCTACAGTGGCCAAGCCATCACCTCGCTTCTTTCGGTGACCGAAATATCGAATGAAATGGTCGCGGAAATTGCCCGCTCGCAAGAGGCGTTGAGGCAAGATTCGCATCCGCGTTTTGCCGAACTGCGAAAGGAGGTCGGGGAGTTTGAGGATCGGCTGAGGGTCGCGACTGCGGAACCGCAACATTTTCCCGATTTGCTGGGGGATTGGAAAAGCCTGCGACGAGAACTTAATTTGGCGCGTTTGTATCCAAACAAGGGCGACCTCTTTGCGGTGGGAGCGGCGACCGAGAGTGAGAAGATCTATCCTGAGACGCTTTATGGCGGTTCATTGGGTGCCCCCATCCGGCTGGCGCTGGCGGGGAATGAATATGGCTCCTTTCAATTGGTGGTGATTCCCTTCTGGAAAGATTTGAAAGACGTCGATGTGAGTTTTTCGGAATTGCGGGGGCCGGACGGGCAGGTCATTACCGCGAAAAATATTCGTTGGTTTCGTGTCGGCTACGTCAAGCTCGAGGAGGCGCCGGGGTTTGCCAATGTCAAATATGCCCAAGACCATGAACCCGATCCGCTTTTGCCTGCAGCACCATTTGACGTGGAGGCGGATAAGGTTGCTGCGGTTTGGGTTGATGTGTTCGTGCCTGAAGGGACTCCTGCCGGTCTTTATACCGGAACCGCGACAATTACGGCCAATGGTCAGCAGGTGACGCGTGTACTCGAAGTGCGGAGTCACGGATTTGACATTCCCGAGCGGAGTTCGCTGGAAGTTTGCAATTGGTTCATGCCCGATTACGGCTGGGGACCATTTTATGGGGAGGTCAATTACACCCCGGATATCCACGCGAAAAATGCTGAGATCTTGGGCCGCTACCGGGTCGATTCTTTCCCGACCGACATGTATACCTTGTGTGAAAAGGTGCCGATTACAGCGGAACCGGATGGTCGATTTACCTTCGATTGGACAGAGTTTGACAAGTACGTCAAAATTGCGCTGAAAAATCATACGACGGCATTCTGGAGCGCCTTGAGTTGTAATGGGGGGTGGACGCTGTATTTGAACACCCCGGACACGCCCGTGTGGGATCGGAAAACCGGCGAGCAGGTTAGCATCAAGAAATACATGCAGAAGACGTGGAATGAGATGGATGAAAATGACTATCTCTCCCGGGCTCACGGAAACGCGCAGTTCGAAAACCCGATCTATCGGGATTTTCTCGTGGCATACGTCCAGCATTTGAAGGATCTCGGGATTAACGACATTTCCTACTACGAGCTTTTTGATGAAGCCTCCCAGGATCCCGCGCCGAATGCACGGTGGAATGCGATGATCAAACATCATCAATTCTTCCGAAAACTTGTCCCGGATTTAAAGTTGCTCGATTTTGGATTCGAACCCACCCAGGTCATCAACGGGAAAAGTGCGATTGGTTTGATTGATGCTTGGGCACCCCACCTGTTTGACATGAATGACCCCAAGATTCCCGCTGCGATCGAGGAAAGGCGGAAAGTCTGCGGCGAGAAATTTTGGTCTTATAGTTGTACCGAAAAGCAGGACAAAGAGGGGAACTACACCCCATTCCTGCTCTACCATCGCCCTTATATCTCCGTCCGGATGAATTATTGGATGGCTTGGAAATACCAGTGGGATGGATTTCTGCTCTTTTCCAATAACCTGATTCCTAAGGCCAATACGGGAAAATCGTCAACCGAGCGCTGGCCAAATACGGAGTGGACGGACGGGGGAGAGATGGGCTGCGGGCTTCTGGTCTATCCGGGTCCAAATTTTGAACTGATCCCAAGCATGCGGCTGGCAAATGCCCGCGATGGTTTGCAAGATTATGAATACTTCGCGCTGCTCCGGAGGGAAGTACTGAAACTTGATGCTGAAAAACACAAGGATCTTCGCGAACGCGTTGAAAAGGCCCTGCGCATTGAGCCACAAATTATCTCATCGGTCTATGTGTGGACAAAGGATGCCCAACTCATCCGTGCAAAACGGGCGGTGTTGGCAGG